>NZ_CAXTNE010000112.1:0-23770 GCF_964245445.1 uncultured Nostoc sp. | reverse complement strand
TTTTTAGCGATCGCTGGTTTTTGATCCTACCTCACCAAATCGCGTTGCTCCCATTTCAAAGTACCTCAACATAACTTGGAAGTACTCCAACACGATTCTAAAGTACCTCAACATGACTTGGAAGTACTCCAACACGATTTCAAAGTACCTCAACATAACTTGGAAGTACTTCAACACGATTTTAAAGTACCTCAACATGACTTTGAGGTATCTGTTGCTTATTTAATGTACTTTTTTTGACTATTTAAATAAAAAATTCAGTATAATCCACTAAAAATAATTAGGTCGATCTTAATTTGCTTTAATTTTTCCGAATTATTTCTCAGAGAAGTTTAGGGTTGCATTGGCTAGAGTATATCCAGTAATCCTATAACTTCTTTCAGGAGCGCATTTTATGGCACGGCTAAAACGCAGTTCACCCACTCTAGAAAAGGCTATCCGTCGAATTGCAGGAATGCGATCAATTAGCACGACGCTAGAATTTGGCAACGGATTAAGTTTGACAGACTACGACAGCCGCATCCAAACCTTGCAAACCCAGCTATCTACCTACAACACTTTACTCTCTAGCATAGATGAAATGGCAGGTCGCCTCTCTCTAATTGAAGAAGAATTGCGCGGCTACTCTGAAAAGATGTTAATGAGTGTGGCAACCCATTATGGCAAAGACAGTTTGCAATATATCCAGGCGGGAGGCAAGCCACGCAAGAAATTATTACACCGTTCGAGTAACATCCAATCCCCATCTGAGAGTACAGCTACAACCTTGAATGGTGCAAACAACAATGGTAAAAAAACCTCTGTTGTTTTACCTTAATCGTTTAACTGCATCATGCTGACGATCGCTCTTTTATTGTTATTTTTAATACCTCTGTTTTGTTACTGGCTGTGCGTCGGAGAACACCACCTGATACTCCTTATCTCCCCACTGCCTATCCTGGCTTATGATCCAAACGGGTGGCTTGCTCTAGGGCGGATTTTTCTTTGGCTCGGCGGACATAAGGTTGTAATTGGGTGCGATCGCAACCTGTTAAAATACTCAGGTTTTCTAAGGTAATTCCCCGCATTAACATTTCTACGCGCCAGGTTTGTTGTGCTTGAGCAATCACTGGCGTTTGTCCTTGAGGAGTTAATAGTCTCTCACTCCATACTTGCCAACGGATCTGAAGCTCTGATTCTGAGATAGGTGTGCCTGTTTCATTCAAAAACATGGCTGTTTGAGTATCTTTACGACTTTTCAGCCATTTGATTAAAGGATTATTAGTGAAAGAGCCGTAACGTTTGCCCAAAATCCACTGATTCACAGGTACTTGACGGACAAATCCGGGAATTGTAATTTGCAGAAAGTGCCCTTGAGTATCGTAGATTTGGTGCGATCGCTCCAAGCTAATTATTTCTGTGGCAGATAATCCAGCCCCAAATAACACATAAGCCAAGGCATAATCTCGTGCTCCCCATTTTCTGGCTTGTTGCAGAATTTCGTGAACTAAACTAGCAGGCAAATCAGCTATTTCTGTAGTAACAAACCCTCCTTGTAAAGAGTTTATTGCTGATTCTGCTGAAGATGACATAGCTCCATGTAAAAACAACTCCACCAAATTTTCCAGAAAATCATCGCGATCCTCCCAAAGTTCGTGAAATTCGCTGGTGAACTCAATTACGGCATATCCCAAAATCATCCCATTCAGCAAACTGGCTAATTTTTCTGCGGGTAAATAGGTATTTAAGTGGCCTTGCTGGATTACAGTAGCTAAATACTGCGCTACATAGCGGTTTGCCTCTGTTACTCCCCTGCCTAGTGCGCGACGATTTTCTGCCGGGAATTGGTCGGCTTCACCCACCACAGATCGGACAAACTCTGGCACTCGTTCTAATGCATGTAAGCTATCACTTGCATAATCTTTAAGAGCTTGGTAGACATTGCCGGGAGGCGTTGCCCGCCGCACCAGCGACTCACCTAAATCCTTGAAGGCTGCGGACTCTTCCAGCACAGCCAAAAGCAGCCCATGCTTATTGCCAAAATTCCGAAATAGAGTTACTTCGTTGACTTCGGCTCTTTCAGCAATTTGGCGGGTTGTGGTAGCGCTGACTCCGTGAGCAGAAAACAACTCAAGTGCAGCTTGAATCAGGCGTTGACGAGTGGAAACGAGTTGAGATGACATAGAAAAATGCAAGTGGCACTTGCAGGAATATCAGAGTTCTGCTAGCATAACAAATGTAAGTGATACTTGCTTTACTCTACTGTAACGAACTAATATACAGGGCGGGTAAATCCTAGTGGGATATGCCCAAGAAAAGGCAAATCGCTTTCTCATCCATCAACAGGAATTTTTATGACCGCAAATTTTGGGGCGATCGCTCCTGAGAGAGGTAACTCACCTCAACTCAGGTGGACAAATGTGGTATTTTTTGGTGTATTTCATGCCTTAGCACTTCTATCTCCTTGGTTTTTCTCCTGGTCAGCATTAGGTTTGCTAGTGTTTCTGCACTGGTTATTCGGGAGCATTGGTATTTGCTTAGGATATCACCGACTACTGAGCCATAAGAGTTTCCAAGTTCCCAAGTGGTTAGAGTATGCGATCGCCCTCATTGGAGCGCTGGCTTTGCAAGGTGGGCCAATTTTTTGGGTAGGTGGACACCGCCAGCATCACGCCCACACAGAAGATATCAATTTAGACCCCTACTCTGCCCAAAGAGGCTTTTGGTGGAGCCATATACTGTGGATTTTCTACCCGCGCCCAGAATTTTTTGACTATGACACCTATAAAAAATATGCCCCTGACCTAGCAAGACAACCCTATTATTGCTGGTTAGATCGTTACTTCCTGCTATTGCAAATACCCTTCGGGCTGCTGCTATATGCCTTAGGAGGATGGCCTTTCGTATTCTACGGAGTGTTTCTCAGATGTGTCTTGCTTTGGCACTCAACCTGGTTTGTGAACTCAGCATCACACCTATGGGGTTATCGCACCTTTGATGCCAATGATGGCGCTCGTAATCTTTGGTGGGTATCCATCGTAACCTATGGAGAAGGATGGCACAATAACCATCATACTTATCCCCACATGGCAAAATCTGGGTTTTCTTGGTGGGAGATTGATGTTACTTGGTGGAGCATCCTAGTTTTGCAGACTTTAGGTTTAGCCAAAAAAGTTGTTTCGCGTCCTCCTCAAGGTGCAACTCACGGCTAAATTGCAAGTAAATTATCATGAATTTGTTAAGCCGATTGCTTCTCGCAGTCGGCTTAATAAGCTATTACGCATTTTAATTGCATATTTACATCATGAGCAATACATCTAGGTTTCGCCAGACGATTCTGCTAGTTGTCATCACACTTAACCTCATTTCTACTTGGCTACACTACATAGATAATGCATTATTTTTGAGTAGATATCCTGGCCCCGTGTGGTTCACTTCTGTTGGAGTAATTAGTACTGTAATTGTGATGACTCCAGTCGGATTATTCGGATATTGGTTTTACACCAAAGGCATGTTTTGGTCGGCGTACTTTTTATTAGCCTTATACTCAATCACTAGTATCTCCAGTCCAGTCCATTATCTCTTCTTGATGGTTGCTCCCATGTCTTTTAAAATGCATAGCCTAATTTGGCTGGATGGACTTATGGGACTATTACTGATAGGTTTTTTGCTGTGGTCTAGTTTTCTATTGAAAGAGTGGCGTAGTACACTATCTACAAATTGACATAACATATATAACTGAAATCGCCCCCAATTTTCTTAAGTCTAATTAAACAAAATCTGTTACTAGCTATTTCACGGTAAAATCTAACGGTTTCAATCACCGTAATATATCAAGCGTGAAAACTGACAGCATTTTTTATCGCCTTTTTCAAGAACTTCCTGGCATCTTTTTTGAATTAATTGGTAATCCACCCCAAACCGCAGAGGGTTATAAATTCTCCTCAATTGAAATTAAGCAAACTGCATTCCGTATAGATGGAGTTTTTTTGCCAACACAAGGGGAAGAAAATCCGATTTACTTTGTTGAAGTCCAGTTTCAAACCGACACAGAAATTTATTCCCGCTTATTTTCAGAAATTTATTTATACTTACGCCAAAATAAGCCTAAAAATTCTTGGCGAGGAGTAGTTATCTATCCCAATCGCAGTCTAGATACAGCAGATATCAAGAATTACAGTGAATTTTTCACCAGTCAGCGCATCAGTCGCATTTATCTTAATGAATTAGGTGAAACTGCATCATTGCCAGTTGGAATTGCTACGATGAAATTAGTGGTCGATGAAGAGGATACAGCAATTACATCTGCTAGGCAGTTAATAGACAGAACGCAGCAAGAAATCAACATTGAACCACAACGGCGGCAGTTACTAGAATTAATAGAGACAATTTTGGTTTACAAGTTTCCGACAATGAGTCGAGAGGAGATTGAAGGTATGTTTGGGTTAAGTGATTTGAAACAAACACGAGTTTATCAAGAAGGCAAGCAAGAAGGCAAGCAAGAAGGTAAGCAGGAAGGCAAACAAGAAGGAGCGCGTGAAGAAAAGTTTAGAATGATACCTTTGTTGTTGAGATTGGGATTGAGTTTTGAAGAAACAGCAAAAGAGTTAGGTTTGAGCCTAGAAGAGATTCAGCAAGAAATGCAAAGACAGCCTTCAAGTCAGGATACGTAACCTACAATTAGCACTAATCGCAGATACCTCTAAATATTCCTGCTATTTTCCATTCCCATTAATTTTTTATTTTTTGTATGATTTCGCTCTCTCCTATTCTCCAAGCTAGACTTTCCCAACCCCTCAAAATTGGCACGTTTGAGGTAAAAAGTCGGGTTCTCCAGTCGCCTCTATCTGGAGTGACAGATATGGTGTTTCGCCGTCTTGTGCGTCGCTATGCCCCAGATTCAATGATGTATACCGAAATGGTGAATGCTACAGGGTTGCATTATGTCAAGCAGTTACCCAAAATCATGGAGGTAGATCCAAGTGAACGCCCAATTAGCATTCAACTATTTGATTGCCGTCCAGATTTCTTAGCAGAAGCAGCAATAAAAGCAGTTGCCGAAGGTGCTGATACTGTTGATATTAATATGGGTTGCCCAGTAAATAAAATCACTAAAAATGGTGGTGGTTCTTCGTTGTTGCGGCAACCAGAAGTAGCAGAAGCAATTGTGCGGGAAGTGGTAAAAGCTGTTGATGTCCCTGTGACAGTAAAAACCCGTATTGGCTGGAATGACAACGAAATTACGATTCTCGACTTTGCTAAGCGGATGGAAAATGCCGGGGCGAAAATGATTACGGTACATGGGCGTACTCGCGCTCAAGGGTACAATGGCAATGCGCGTTGGGAATGGATTGCCCGTGTAAAAGAAGTACTTTCTATCCCAGTGATTGCGAACGGAGATATTTTTTCCGTTGAAGCGGCGGTGAAATGTTTAGAGCAAACTGGCGCTGATGGTGTAATGTGTTCCCGTGGGACTTTGGGTTATCCGTTTTTGGTGGGAGAAATTGATCACTTCCTAAAAACAGGGGAGATATTACCACCACCTACCCCAATTGGGCGTTTGGAATGTGCAAGAGATCATTTACAAGCCTTATGGGAATATAAAGGCGATCGCGGTGTACGTCAAGCCCGTAAGCACATGACTTGGTATGCTAAAGGTTTCGTTGGTGCTGCCGAACTCCGAGGACAACTAAGTTTAGTTGAAAAGGTAGATCAAGGTTTGGCAATGATTGACCAAGCAATTGAAAAATTGGCTAATGGTTATGAACTTGAAGAAGAAGCACAAGGTAGTTTTGTAATGCTTTAATATCTTTAACTAGCCAAAGTGGAGGCTCACAATGTTAGTTTCCAAACACAACGATGTTGTATCCGTCCCCAAAATCTTCTCTTTAGAAGACTTCATGGCAAATCCTCCAGAAGGCATGGAGTGGGTAGACGAGCAACTGGTAGAAAAAACAGGCATGACATTAAAACATAGTGAAATTGAAGCTAATCTAAGCTTTTACTGGAGAAGTTATATCAACTCCAATCAACAAGGTGGGAAAGTTTATACTGAAGTACCTTGTCGCACATATAAACAGGGTCGTCGTCCTGATGTCGCTTATCTAACGCCTGAGTTGGTAAGTGAGTTTGGTGATGTTCCCACTTTGCCACAGAGTTTCCCGTTGATTGCTGAAATAGTTTCACCCACCGATTTAGCTGAAGACTTATTTATAAAAGCCCAGGAGTATTTGCAGTCTGGTTGCGAAGAAATTTGGCTAGTATTTCCTGAAAGTCGGTTAGTTTTTGTAATGACTGATAATCAGGTTTTGGGCTTTAAAGCTGGTGATGTGGTTAGCACTCAAAGAGTATTGCTGGGTTTTTGTGTAGCTATAGACGAATTGTTGGCTTGAAAACGAATTAGAACTTACACTTCAGAAAGTCAAAAAGTTTCAATCCCTAATAGGGATTTTATTGAATTGCAATAGCGATCATCAAGTTATAGAAGTAAAAAAATATTTGTTTCAATCCCTAATAGGGATTTTATTGAATTGCAATACGATAGATACTGGTATCGACACTGACCAAAGCTGTTTCAATCCCTAATAGGGATTTTATTGAATTGCAATTCACGGTCATCAACAGGAAATTAGAAATTTTTGGCATGTTTCAATCCCTAATAGGGATTTTATTGAATTGCAATTTGGATGTAATCGACAAAGTGGTGTAGCTTGTGTTTCAATCCCTAATAGGGATTTTATTGAATTGCAATCAGCATCCAAAATTTAGGAATCTCAACTTCCGTAGTTTCAATCCCTAATAGGGATTTTATTGAATTGCAATTTAGTGGTAAACCATTAGTTTTCATTATCATGCGTTTCAATCCCTAATAGGGATTTTATTGAATTGCAATAGGTACGGCTGTACCACCATATATTGATTTCCAGTTTCAATCCCTAATAGGGATTTTATTGAATTGCAATCGCATCCGTCATTAGGCCACCTAAAACACCCTGGCTTGTTTCAATCCATAATATTTATTTTTTTGATTTTCAATCTATTTATTATTTTTAATAATTTTTTTTTTTCATGTTTCAATCCCTAATAGGGATTTTATTGAATTGCAATAATCCAAACTCTTTACAATTAACATTTATTTGTTTTGTTTCAATCCCTAATAGGGATTTTATTGAATTGCAATAAATTATTATTACTTGACTCATAAAAACAAATAGTTTCAATCCCTAATAGGGATTTTATTGAATTGCAATTAGCGATCGCTGTATATTTACTATTTAGATTAGAGTTTCAATCCCTAATAGGGATTTTATTGAATTGCAATTCAAGCGATCGCTGATGATTTATCAAGTTCAAATCAAGTTTCAATCCCTAATAGGGATTTTATTGAATTGCAATCTGCACTCCATATACAATTTAAGCGTTGCTCTTGCCACGTTTCAATCCCTAATAGGGATTTTATTGAATTGCAATAGCTAGGGTTTGAAAGCCCTGTTGTATTTGGTTTTCAAGGTGCAGTTGCGCGAATGAACGAATCATAGCACAAGGAATAGTTATACAACAATATGCAAATCGCTGAAACCCAGTTCCCATAAGGTGCGCGGATGGTTTGAAAGTACCATTGCCCTGAAAGTCTTATATAGGTGGAGCGTATAGCTTTTTTTGCCCCTTCTCATTTTGTACACCTACCCATCCGCGCATTTGGCAAGGAAATTAGTCTGATTACCGATCGCTACCTCTATTAAAATAAGCGATCGCCTAATCCTTGCACACCTTAATTTACCAAATCAGAGAACACCTCTTGCACAGCAGGATGCACTAAGCGATGATTCTGCACATTCACACCCTTAGCTAATGCTGGGTTAACTTCCAGTGCCAAAATTCCTAAATTCGCCAACTGGACAACATAAGGTAACGTACTATTATTGAGTGCCTGAGTTGCTGTCCAAGGTACTGCTCCTGGCATATTGGGAACGCCATAATGCACTACACCCTCTTCAACGTATACCGGATTTGTGTGGGATGTGGGGTGTAAAGTTTCTATGCAACCGCCTTGATCAACAGCAACATCAACTATTACAGAACCAGGATGCATTTGTTTGACCAATTCGCGGGATACTAATATTGGTGCCCTACGTCCTAATACTAAAACTGCACCGATGAGCAAATCGCCTTCAATGACTGCGGCTTCAATATGAGCAGAGTTGCTGTAAAGCAATTCGACTCTAGAGCCAAAGAGGGTTTCTAGGTAAGATAAGCGCTCGACACTCACATCTAAAATCTGTACGCTAGCACCCATGCCCACAGCAATTTTAGCTGCTTCTGTGCCGACAACGCCACCACCTAAAATTACTACCTTACCTGGTTTTACTCCAGGTACACCGCCCAAAAGAACTCCTCTACCACCTTGCTGACGTTCTAGGAATCTGGCCCCAAATTGTACCGCTAGCCGACCGGCAATAATGCTCATGGGGGTGAGCAAAGGTAGTCTGTTTGCACCAGGTTGTTCTACAGTTTCGTAGGCGATCGCAGTTGTGCCACAATCAATTAAATGCTCTGTCAATTTGCGATCGGCTGCTAAATGTAAATAAGTAAATAATATCTGCCCTTTCTGCAAAAATTTATACTCAGATGTCAAAGGCTCTTTGACTTTAACAACTAATTCTTGATTCCAAACCGTTTCTGATGTAGGGACAATTTCGGCTCCAGCACTTCTGTAGTCGTCATCTGAAAATCCAGCGCCATTACCTGCTTGCGTCTCGACGAAGATACTATGACCATTTTCCCGCAGTACCCGCACACTAGAAGGACTTAAACCTACCCGAAATTCTTGATCTTTATTTTCCTTGGGAACGCCAATTTCCATATATCGCCTCTGATAATTTTTTTGTTTAACTGTAGCCTGCGAATTTCAAGCTTGCACTTTCGTTTTACGACTGGTCTATTACAGATAGCTGTATTAGAGATAATTAATCTGTGTCCTAAGTTTCTCAATTTAATCTGAGTAGCTCCAAACTCTTACCCTTGACTATTGCTCCAGTATTTATACAATATATAAAGAATAGTAACAATTTATTAAAAGACCGATTGTATAGCTCCCTACTAGGAAGCTTTTGCTGAATTTATCAAGTCATCTTGACATTCAAGTACTGCAATCAGCTTTTAAGCTACCCTAACTTTTCACGTTATCTGGAAAAGCCCAAGAAAAATCTAACCTCCTGACTCCCTTCCTGATTGGGGAAGGGGAAAATTCAAATTTTCTCTCCTTAAAGGAACAGAGAAATAGAAGTGAGGTTTTCCACCGTGAAAAGTCAGATAAGCTACCAAGTCTAAGGTAAAAGTTAAGGGTAAAAGAACAAGTCTATTTTTTTAACCTTTGCCGCTTATCTTCGACAACTGCTGTGAAGTCTAATATCAAGTCCGTTTGCCGAAAAAAGGGTTTTTAAAAATGACACAAACACAACCAACGATTACACCTAAATTAGAGGAGCCTAAGTTTGGCTTTAACGAATATGCTGAACGCTTGAATGGTAGAGCGGCAATGATTGGCTTCGCTTTGCTGCTAGTGATTGAATACGTCACCAATCAAGGGGTGCTATCATGGCTGGGTCTGAAGTAGTGCGACTAACAAGCACAAGGTAGAAGTTGTAAGCTAGTAATTAAAAGAGTTTTAACCAGCTGGAACAACCAGTTGGTTTGACTTTAACAATTGATAGCCAAGTACTTCGCCCTAGATACTTTAATTAGACTTATTCGTAAATTATTGCCCTAGAATGTAAGCAAGAGAGGAATCGAAATATTTATTAGTGATAGAAATATTATAAACTTGCAACTAGTACAGTAGGGCGGAAATCCAGCTACCATGTCAATTAACAAGACTTGGCAAGGGGTAAAATCCCATAATTAAAGGTAAGCAAAGTTCCGCCACACTCTACTAATATATACAAGGCGATTAATGAGTCTACTTCCTCCCTTACTAAAGAAAATCATAATTTGTATCTGCCTTGCATAAGAAAGGCAAATTACGGGTGAGGTATTCTTGGTAAATATACACAAAAGGTGAACTGGAACCAACCAAGCTGTGATGAATGCTGTATTACCTCGTTTTTTGAAGTCAACCTACCGAAAAGAGCCACTAATTAGTGTATTGATAACAATGGGCGCTATAGATGCCCTGATTGGTGGACTGAATGATAGCTGGTCGTTGTTCGCTTTTGGTTTGGGAACAACAGGGATAGCGCTAGCTTTTAAGTTGTGGCGTTTCCAGCAGCGTCGTCCTCTACCAGAGGAGCCTGTAGTGCAACATTATTTGCCCTCTCGTTCTTCTAGTGCGCCTTTACCAATGTTAAGCGTTTCTAAGAAAAAACCACCTCTTTAGAAAGTGCAGAGTTATTACTTAAATAACTCTGCAAAATTGATTGGAGTAACCGTATCTATAAAAGTGAGGAAAAAGAGTGAGTAGTGAGGGAAGAGGTGGGGGTAATTTTCTACGCCCGTATATTATCCTGGCGTTTATGGCAGCCGTTGCCCTTCCAGTGATTACCTGGGAAGGGTTTTATATTCATGAAGCTCATGCTGCCATTGAGGTAACACCAAACTCCCAAACTACCAACAGCTTTGCTAATGCCCAACTACTTTACACACTCATAGGACATAACGGAACCGTTAAATCCCTCGCTTTCAGTCCAGATAGCAAAGTTCTTGTGAGTGGAGGCGCAGAAAACGAGGGTGTAATTCGTCTGTGGAACCCAGCAAACGGCAAAAAGTTGGGGAATATTAACAAAGCACACCAAACAGCCATAGAATCTTTAGTGATTTCACCAGATGGGCAAACCCTCGCTAGCTGTAGTGATGACAACACGATTAACCTCTGGAACCTGAAAAATTTTAAATTTACCCGATCTTTTGTTGGACATACCAGTAACGTATTATCTTTAGCGGTGTCTCCTGATAGTAAAGTTCTCATCAGTGGAGCTTTAGATGGGATTCGGATATGGGATTTGCTACAGCAGCGCCCGCTTGGTACTCTAGTACGTTTTGACAATTTAATTTATACCCTAGCCCTTAGTCCTGATGGGCAGACCTTAGCTAGTGGTGACAATAAAGGTGTAATCAAGCTGTGGAATTTGAGTACTGGTAAATTAATCAGTGAATTTGTAGCTCATGATAATGCTGTTAGCAGTGTGATCTTTACACCAGATGGACAAACATTAGCTACTGCTAGCCGCGATCGCACAATTAAACTGTGGAATGTTTATACTGGAGAATTAGTCCGCACCCTTACAGGACATAATAATTGGGTGAATGCGATCGCCATTAATCCCGATGGACAAACTCTTGCTAGTGCTGGTAAAGATGGAATTAAAGTGTGGAATTTAACTACAGGTGAGTTAATAAATACACTGAGCGGACATACAGACTGGGTGAGTGCGATCGCTTTTAGTCCTGATGGTAAAATTCTTGCCAGTGGTGGATTTGATAAACAAATCAAGATTTGGGGAACTCCACAAAACCTAATTAACAGCGCTCGTACAAAATAATCATGAACTAGTTGGTTTTCAATTATCATGCTCAAAAAGGTGCTGTACTTTAATGCACAGTACCTTTGTAAGCTTGCCTATTGCTCTGTTATTCTGAAACTGGTTTTCTCTTGAGGAGTCTTACCCCCTATTCGCCAAATGATCCTTCAAGAAGCCGGGGATTTTGTTGTTAATTTAATAAAACTTACCTGCAATTTTATTATGATTTGTAGTGCCACCCGTCATCGGTACAATTTCTGCATCACGGTATTCACTTTTATATTCTGCTTTTTCTTCAATTTCTAAATACTCTTCAGGTGTGTAATATAATTTTTGTGTTTCTAACTGCATAAATATACGACCTATGATTGTACGGTTGCTTATTTATCTTTCATATCTATGTTGTACGCCAATAAACCCCATTCTCTCGCTGCATTAACTGGCAAGCAATGAACTCCCGTCGCAGGGTGGCGTAGTCGGGATGGTAGCGTTTAAGAATGTCATTTACCATGCGTTCAGGGTAGTTGACTCCTATATCAAACTGGTTTGCTAACCACTTGAGAATTACTAAGCGCTTTTTGCGACTAGCAGGGATTTCCTTAAGGTATCCGTCCTCGAAATAATTTTTCAACACTTTGCTTTCCCAAGCCTCAGTATCCACATCCTCAATCAAAGATGCTATCTTCTCAGGTGTAAAAATTTCCTTACTGATGCTTTGCAAAGCCTCGCTATCCAATTGATATAGACGGCTATTACCTTCAGGGCGCACAGTTACCAAATTTAGCTCTTTAAGTTTCGCTAAATGATGAGATACCGTAGGTTCCTTGAGTTGCAGTAGTGCCGCCAATTCTTCGACGCTGCACTCCTGATTCGCCAGGATACCTACAATCTTCAATCGGCTATCATCCGCTAATGCCTTGAAAAAGCGGAGTAAGATGTTAAATTGCTCTGGTTGCATAACTAACTTCTAATTAGATAGATGTCTAATTAGAAGTATATCTAATTGAAAGCTCAGATCCCCAACTTCTCACAGAAGCCGGGGATTTTGTTGTTAAATTTAACTAAATTGTTCCTCTGCATCCAAGTTGAACAGCATTTGCAGAGTTTGCATACAGCGCCGTCTGGCTTCAACATCTTGCTGCGATCGCAATTGCACCATCGGATCATGTAAAATTTTATTGACAATTCCCCGCGTTAATGCTTCAATCACCTCTTGATGTTTTTCTGCGAATTCCGAACCCAATCTCGACAAAGCTTTTTCTAACTCTTGTTCGCGGATGGTTTCGACTTTATTTCGCAGACAGCTAATAGTGGTAACAGTTTCAAGAGAGCGCCACCAAATATCAAAGGCTTCTACTTCTTCCTCTAAAAGTCTTTCTGCTTCCTGTGCAATCTTCCGACGGCTTTCGTAGTTTTGCGCTACTACTGCCTTCAAATCATCCACATTAAACGCTTGCACATTTTCCAATTCATTTACATCCGCATGAACATTACGCGGTACAGAAATATCAAATAACATTAAAGAGCGCTGAACTTCTAAAACCATTTCCAGTTTGGCACGGTCAAGTATTGGCTCTGTTGCCGAAGTACTTGTAAACACCAAATCGCTATTGGCAATTAGGCTCATCATTTCCGATAGCGGATGAATTTCGATCGGCTGTTGAGGGAACTGCTTTGTTAATTCTAGGGCGCGATCGCGAGAGCGATTTACAATACTAATTTGCACAGCACCCTTAGAAAGTAGGTGTTGCACCAGCAGACGCGACATTTTACCAGCACCCAAAATTACCACTCGGCAAGCTGCTAGATTTGCCACTTTTAGCTGTGCTAACTCTACAGCTGCCGAACTGATAGAGACAGCGCCAGTACCAATACTAGTTTCAGTGCGAACCCGCTTCCCAGCTGTCAGCGCTTGTTTAAATAATCGATTCAAAATGGTTTTTATACCGTTATATTGCTGTCCCAGTTTGTGAGTAGTTTTCACCTGAGCCAGAATTTGACCTTCTCCAAGTACCAGACTATCTAAACCACCTGCTACCCGCATAACGTGCATCACTGCATCATCATGTAGCAGCATAAACAAATGTTGTCGCAGAGAAAGCACGGGTAATTTACTGTATTCCGCAAGAAACTGCGTTACTTCTCGAATACCTTGATCTGCTTCACTGGCAACAATGTAAATTTCCAGACGGTTACAAGTGCTAAGAATTGCAACTTCATCAATATGGGGATAGCTGGCCAGTTGAGCGATCGCACTTTCAATTTGTGGTTCTGGAATGCTCAGTTTTTCCCGGACTTCTACTGGGGCTGTTTTATGGCTTAACCCCACCACTGCTATATTCATTTGCTAAATCGTAGTTACTAGTTGGTAGTTGATAATAGGGCATTGAGTGAGAATAGGAAATGGGGAATTATTGTTTATTGGTTGAGAGTTTTTTCAACCAATAAACAATAACTAATCACTAAATACTAACTACTAACTAGTGTAAGAATGAAACATTTGGGTGAATATTTTTCCATTTTATAGAAAGATTTATTTCCAAATGCTTTATCTTTACTTTTACATTCCCCATTCCCTAAAAATTAGTTCAGTTGGAGAACTTTTGGTTCACCAAACAAGTGAATTGTGTCAACAAATCGAGCAGTTTTCGACTGGTTGGAAATAACCAAGCTTTGAGTTCTTGCCCCGTCCTTGAAGAAACGTACACCTTGCATGAGATTACCACTGGTAATGCCGCTAGCAGCAAACAGAATAGTTTTACCAGATGCTAGTTCATGAGCATCATAGACCTTATCGGGGTCATTGATATTCATCGAGGTTAAACGCTCGATATTGGCTTCTTTGCTTTCTCCAATCAGACCTGTTTTTACTACTGCGGGGTCGTAGATCAGTTGACCTTGGAAATGTCCACCCAAAGCACGCATTGCTGCTGCCGAGATTACACCTTCAGGAGCCGCACCAATACCCATCAGAGCGTGGATATTAGTTCCAGCAAAACCACAGCTTATAGCTGCACCCACATCACCATCTGAAATTAGGGCAACTCTCGCTCCAGCCTCACGGATTTCTTTAATTAAATCGTTGTGGCGTTCGCGCTTCATGACTACTACTACAAGTTCATCAATACCCCGGTCTAAAACCTCAGAGAGAATCTTCAGGTTTTCCGTGGCTGACTTGTTGATGTCTACCTTGCCCTTAGCTGCGGGAGGTGCTGCTAACTTCTTCATGTAAAAGTCAGGAGCAGCAAATAATCCACCCTTTTCAGAAATTGCCAACACAGCCATCGAACCAGGTTGTCCATAAGCTACCAAGTTCGTACCTTCACAAGGGTCAACGGCGATGTCAATTTCGATTAATTCATCAGGGTTACAGAGAGCTTCGGCATTTGGTTGGGTACAGATACCAACTTCTTCCCCGATGTATAACATAGGCGCGTCGTCGCGTTCGCCTTCCCCGATCACAATGCGACCCCGCATATAGATTTTATTCATCCGCTCCCGCATAGCTTCCACAGCTACCTGGTCAGCGATGTTTTTTTCGCCTTTACCCATCCATTTTGCGGATGCGATCGCGGCTTGCTCTACTACTTCAATAATCTCTAACCCAAGTGTATTTTCCACAGAGTCTGCCCTCTCAATTGCTTGAATTTCTGCCGCTTTATCTGGCTATTTCAGTCTTCAAGTCTACCAAAGGGCGGATACACCTGGAAGAAAGTTAAGTTTTACTGCTAACTGGTTAAAAAAGTGCCATTTGTGACATTGGTATTTTGATCATAACTATTCCAGCATCAAGCGTGTTCAAAAGTAACTAAGTTTTTAACTGGCATAAATGGATAGCAGTCTGTATCTAGAACATTGCTTTTCTTCAGTATCTACCTTTAGATATAAAATAATAAAGAAAAAAAGCTGGTGAGTTCCCTCAAAACTGAAGAGCAAGCCAGAATGACATTAAGAGGTTAATCGTGTTTATCGACTACATCACACTAATGTTGATCAATATGGTAGCTGGTTTATTTCTACTGGCTGACTATGTATATCGTGGTATAGATAGTTCTAATCAAAGACAGTGGATTCCTGGTTTTGGAATTACAGGTGCGATCGCACTTACAACTGGTTTACACATGAGCTTCACCTGGCCAGTAATGGGTAGCTTTAACATTGCCTTCGGTGAGACAAGTGTCTTATTTGGAATCTTGTTTGTGGCAGCTGCGGTTTCTCTTGCTCAAGGTTGGGATTTATTGACAATAGCAATTTACGGCTTCTTTGCTGGTGTAGTTGCGATCGTAGTAGGTATCCGCATCATTAACTTAAATATGACAAAGCAACCGATTTTATCGGGAATTGGGTTTATTTTAACTGGCTTAGGTGGTATTTTTGCAGCGCCAACTCTCTATTGGAAAACAAATCGAACCTGGCGACTAATTGGCACAGCAGTGCTGATAGTAGCCGCTCTAATTTGGGCATTGACTGGATATTTGTCTTACTGGAATCATTTAGAGGGTTTTCAAAAGTGGGTTCCAGCGCCGATGCGGTAAGCAATGATCTAGGCTAGAGACACAGTTAAAACCTTGCTTAAGAAAATATGCTGGACTTTCTTAATCCCTTTTTAAATCGCCATCCAGAGCGAGTCAAAGCCAACGTCGAACTTTATACATGGCAAACTTGCCCTTACTGCATTCGTGCCAAAATGCTGCTGTGGTGGAAAGGTGTAAATTTTACCGAATATAAAATCGACGGCGACGAAGCAGCCAGAGCTAAAATGGCAGAACGCGCTAACGGACGCCGTACTGTACCGCAAATTTTTATCAATAACCAGCACGTTGGCGGCTGCGATGATCTTTATCAATTAGACACACAAAGTCAACTCGATCCCCTTTTAGCCCAAGCTGCTATTTAGCTTCAGATTTTTAGTCATTGTCATTACCCCAATTTTTGTAACAGTTAAGGTATTGCAGTGACGCAGATCCCGCCCAGAACTTAAGTTCTAGGCTAATATCTTAAGTCCACTCAAGTGGACTGAAATTCTTGTTTAGTCCTCTTGAGAGGACTTTAGCTATTAGCCTTGGAATAAATTCCAAGGCGGGATAACAACGAAGCGGATATTGTCAAATGTAAGTAATGACAAGACTTCTAGACTGTGGGCTATATAGCGTTTTCTAATCATACAAGGTATATTTTAGCCCTCTCTCGAAGAGCGGGGAAGGGTTTGGAGGTGGAGTTCTGTACTTACTCAACCGAGAACCGCTATATACTTTTTCTTTCTCGTAGCATCGGTGTCTCGCCCGTCCAAAGGCGAGCATAATTTTAAAATTTTTATATTGATAAGTATATGTTAACTAAATACCCAGAATATCTTATACATCAACAATGGATGAGTTCTGCCTTAGAATTAGCAAAAGTAGCAGGTGATGCAGGTGAAGTCCCTGTAGGTGCTGTTATCATTGATTCAACAGGCAAATTGCTAGCACAAGGAGAAAACAGAAAAGAGCGCGACAAAGACCCTACCGCTCATGCGGAAATTCTCGCTCTCAAAAGAGCTGCAACAACGTTACAAAATTGGCATCTTAATGAATGCACCCTCTACGTAACTCTTGAACCTTGCCCGATGTGTGCAGGTGCGATCGTCCAAGCGCGTCTAGGCCTACTTGTATATGGAGTAGACGATACCAAAACTGGCGCAATTCGTACAGTTATTAACATACCCGATGGCGCTGCTTCTAATCACCGCTTACAGGTAATTGGAGGCGTTCTAGAGTCAGCTTGTCGTGAGCAATTACAGGCTTGGTTTGCTACTAGGCGGCGTAGTATAAACTAACGGACAGAGGTAAAACTGTCCATCTAGTACCAGACAAGTCAGGCAAGAGAATCTACGGTGTAACTAATCAGACTTTTCGTTAAATTTTACCCGTCAATCAGCTGCATTCGTCATCATGGAATTTTACTCTTCATCCGATACCTGCCAAGAGACACCAGCAAATCATCAGGTGACTGGTACTACCTCAAGGGTTTCTCCTTGGTTAAGTCCTCTGGCATATTTATTAGGGCGTCAGTGCCTATTACCATTATTCTTTGGGCAAATTAGCATAACCGGACAAAAAAATATCCCTACAACTGGGCCTGTGATCTTCGCGCCTACTCATCGGGCGCGTTGGGATGCATTGCTTGTACCATACGCTACCGTTGATTGTCGGAGAGAACAAGACCTGCGGTTTATGGTGACTATCGACGAATGCCAAGGTTTGCAAGGCTGGTTTGTCCGACGTTTGGGGGGGTTTCCTGTAAATTCTAAGCATCCGTCAATCCGCACGCTGCGACATGGAGTTGAGCTACTTCAGCAGCAAAAAACCCTGGTTATCTTTCCAGAAGGTAACATTTTTCGTGATGGCCAAGTTCACCAGTTGAAGGCTGGAATTGCTCGTCTTGCTTTGAGTGCTGAATCTAGTCATTCGGGGCTGGGAGTGAAAATTATACCCATAGGCATCAATTACAGCCAACCTTATCCAAATTGGGGTACAGATGTGAGTATTAACATTGGCTCCCCAATCAGAGTAAAGGATTATATGAATGGCTGTATAAAACAAGATGCCAAAAGCATCACAGTTGATTTAGCAAAGGCACTGCAACAGTTAAGCCATCAAGAAACAAAAATTACTAATCGCGCATTTGCAGAAATTACTAATTCTTGATTTCGTCGAACGTCAAGAGTCCCAAGACTGGCTCTTACCCATTGAGTATTAACCGTGCATGATTCAGAAACTGGACGTTTTCAAGGTTTGACACTAATTGCTTGCTATATTCATCCTGAGTAAGCCACAAAAGATTAGGGCTTGTTTTGCAGCCTTTGAGGATGTATACATATAAAGTACCCTCTTTTAACGGAATATTTAGCCAAATTGGCATTTTTTTAAGCCAATAGCTAATAATTGTCTCGAAACAACTGAATTAGTTGATGATAGATATTCTTACTATTTGGTCAAATAGTTAAATGAAAGTCTTGAGATTTTCCATGATTTTGTAACCATGACTGGTAAAAACAAAATTTTGGAAAGCATGGACTGTAGACATAGCCATGTTTAAATGGTTTGGAGCGATGGCGTTTGACGCCCCCTGGAAGCGATCGCAAATAGTTCAAGCAGCGTGTGAAGATTCTCGTGCCGAATATCTCACTTAACCTGAGATAATTATTGCACAGGAAAGTCGGTAGCGGGACGGATGGTGAAGCAGTCTAAAACTTTTTCTCAAATCAACTCTTCATCACGGCGTTGTCAAACTACTCCCAAGCTGCTTGCTGGTAAACCGATGGTTAAAAAATCAGAGGAATTAACGCGATCGCTCATAACGACGATTTTAGTTAATTAGTATACAGGGGCAATGGGAACTCTATTAAACCGATTTTCAGTCTAAATCAGAGAAACTTAGGATGCGGCTTTGCTTTGTCGAAGACCAAAACAGAGTTAAGATACCCGAAGTTTCCATAACTTTTCTGTATAGTCGTTGCACTACTTGACCCCATGAACACTGCTGTCGCTGTTACCTTGATGCACCGTACTCTTTTATCAGTCATAGCAGTCCTCAGCCTGCTATCACCTGTGAATGCTCAGGTATCACAGTTACCAGGCACTACTAGCCCACAACCTATTGACCCCAACGATCCCAATAACCTACGGCCCATAACCCAAAGTAACAGCCTTTTGAGCATTGAAGGTGGCGATCGCTTACTGAAAGAGGCAGATCAAGCCGTTTCTGCTCAAAACTACCCCTTAGCTGTCAAGAAACTACAAGAAGCACGCCAGGTTTATAATCAGCTATCTAATTTTTATCAAGAATTAAACTCTAGCTTTTCGGGAATTGACAATAGAGTTTCTGATTCTCAGCGTCAAAAAGCTCTAGTAACAGCGCAAAAGCGAGATGAAGCCACCTTTCAGCTAGCATTGGTACATCGCGCACAAAATCAGCCAGAATTAGCTGTACCGTTGTTGATTCAAATAATTAAGAGTCAAAACCCGACGCGAGATTTAGGTAAAAAAGCCTATAAACAGTTGTTTGAGTTGGGTTTTGTTGATTCTCCCTATCCTAGAGAAGGTGGTGCTTCATCTTCCTCATCCCCAAAAAAATAAATTAAATTTTTCTTGTCTGTTTTTCCCTATCTCCCCCATCTCCCTCCTCTCCCTCAGCAGCACTTTGAGAACGTCCCAGTGCTAGGATAGGATTATCTGCCGTAGCTTTGAGCGATCATCCTCAAAAATCCATCTCAGAGGTGCGTTTATTTCTAGCCTTGCCAAAACCTGAACTTGGCACAGCCATTGCTCCATATCTGTTAATAATAGAAAAGTAAGTTTTTTCAGGAATAGCGATGATTAGTCCGCAGCAGGTTGAGGCAATGATCAAGGCGGAACTGCCAGACGCCCAGGTTCAGGTGCAAGACTTGACTGGTGGCGGTGACCACTATCAGGTAACAGTAGTTTCATCGCACTTTGCAGGTAAGGGACTAGTGCAACAGCACCAGTTAGTTTATGGTGCTTTAGGGCAAGCTATGTCAACTGAAGCAATTCATGCCTTGGCAGTAAAAACATATACTCCTGAATCTTGGCAAGCAACACCAGCTTCGTAAACATAGAGTTAGGAATTAGGAGTTAGAAGTTATGAATTTTAACTTCTCACTCGTCATCGTTGAATGTAACATAGGAAACACAAATACCATGACGCCAGAACTCAAAGAGAAAATTGATAACTTGCTACAACAGAACAAGATTATGGTTTTCATGAAGGGAAACAAATTAATGCCCCAATGTGGTTTCTCCAACAACGTTGTGCAGATTCTTAATACCTTGGGAGTTCCCTTCGAGACAATTGACGTTCTATCAGATTCTGAAATCCGCCAAGGAATTAAGGAATACTCTAACTGGCCGACAATTCCCCAAGTGTATATCAATGGTGAATTCGTTGGCGGTTCTGACATTTTGATCGAAATGTACCAAAAAGGTGAATTGCAGCAAAAGGTAGAGGTAGCTTTAGCCTCATAATATTTCTTGACGCAAACCAGAAGGTATGCTATTAAATTTGCGCTTCGCAATTAAGGCAATTTGTCATTTTTAATATCCTTGAAAGGTCAGAGAACTAGTATCTCCCCTTTCAAGGGTTTTTAATGGGTTTGTGAAAAATACTTGCTCTGTATTGGAATTGATAAACTTATATCTTGCAGCTGCTCAATCTCTTGCCAAGAAATAAATTTCACAGGCTTTTAGTCCAAGTCCACTCAAGTGGACTAATATCCATGCCACTAATAGGGTTTAGTCCTCTTGAGAGGACTTTAGCTGTTAGCCATAGGTTAGAAACCTATGGCGGTTTGTAGGACTAGTACAGGATATAAGTAAAGAATTTTTGCTACATATCTCGCCCCTTGTGGGTGAAGAAAAAACTAATGATTAAGACTACTTCAAACCACGTCAAAGAGTGGGCGTGGTATCTTTTGGATTAATGACAAATGACTCTCGCGTTGCGCCTTGCAGTTTGATTTCATAGCTAGTCAACAATCCCCTCAGTCACATTGGCAAGACCAATATAGGGCTGAGGGGATGCGTTTTATCAATACAATATCTCCAAAATCTCACACCACGGCACTAGTTGACCAATACAGATAATATGCTATAATCATCTGCGATAATTAACGGTTACTATCAATGACTAGGTAAATAGTACTTAGTAGTAATCGGGTTGTGCCTGTGGTTGCGGCACTGCAAAATTTGATCCATCGTACAAGTAGCGGCTGGCTTCCTCTTCTAAGCGATGAATCAGGATAGGTTCAAGAATATTGCTATGTCGTAATGCGGCTAGATATCCGTCCAAATACATCCGCATGTCATCCGTGCGATAACCGCGATTCCATAACTCGACGAAGGCGTCGGTGAGTCTTTGGTAATAGCGGATGGTTTGTGTGTCTTGGAGCATAACTGCTGTATTAAACTCTTTGGAATGAGAATTGTAAATGATTTACGCTCAAATGTGAACTGTAATTTCACTTTGGCATTAACTCAAAGTCAACACATCTACTTTGGGCAGTACCCTCCTAGCAGCTACAAGCTACTTTAATCCTATTCCAGAAAACATCGATTCTAGTTATCTGCTAAGTTATTTTTATAATTTTCATACTCAACAGCCCAATTGTATTGGTGATACATTCGTGGGTGTAGGAGCTAAGTTTTGCAAGATAGAATCCACTTTTATTATCAGGCTACAAAACTGTTGTATTAAGAGCTAGCTGCTTAGGCTATAGTTTTCTGGTAAATCATATCCACCTAAAAGCAGAATGTTAAGCTAGAAGAACTTTTCATAAGTTTAACAAATATTTCGATAAATTTAATAAAAATTTAAGAATATTTCTAATTGCCTTCGGCAAGGCATAAATTCAAAGATATTGCCACTATTTTTATGAGGAAATGTAAAGCTAATAGCTATTGAAGTAACAAAGGCTACAAAACCTTAGAGATGAGCTTGTTACTTTGAAAGTCATCGACGCTAAGGGGTCTTGCCACTGTGGGTTCGGTTTGTATAGAAATCATTGAGGGGAATCCCCATCTGAGGTCGTTGCTGGGTTGGCACTTGCAACAACTGGAATACCGTGTGCATCAAGCTGCCAGCATTTATCAAGCAAGGGAAGTATTTTTAAGCCATCAACCAACACTGGTAGTTTTGGATGCAGACCTGCCTGATGGCGATGGCATCGAGTTTTGTCGTTGGTTGCATCGTCAGCAGCAACCTCTAATCTTAATGCTATCTGCCCGTAATAGTGAAGGTGATATCGTCGCAGGTTTAAAGGCGGGTGCAGATGATTATCTGAGCAAACCTTTTGGAATGCAAGAGTTTTTAGCACGGGTAGAAGCACTAATTCGCCGGAAGCGCACACCTACTGCACCAGCTTACTTGGATTATGGCACTTTGCAAATCGATTTAGTTCAGCGCCGTGTCCGTTTCCAAGGGGAGTTCATTGACTTAACGCCCCAAGAATTCAGTTTGCTGTACGTTTTAGCACAAGCTGGGGGAGTGCCTCTGAGTAGGTCAGAATTACTGCGTCGTGCTTGGCCTGATGCTATCGATAACCCTCGTACCATTGATACTCATGTTTTATCGCTGCGGAAAAAGGTTGAACTTGATCCTCGCCAACCCAATTTGATTCAAACTATCCGCAATGTAGGATACCGTTTTAACATGGAAATTTTGAATAGCAATATTTCACAATCACAAACAACAAAGTTAGCTAGAGAGAGATTTAATAATCAACGTTCAACGCTTAGTAGTGTGTGATGGAAATGGGGAGTGGGGAATAGAAAGTAGGAAGTGGGTGGGGGACAAGGGAGATGAGGGAGAGTAGAGGACAAGGGGACTAGGGGATAATTCTTAACTCTTAACTCAGCACGGGCTAAACGCCCCGCTACCGCTACCAGCACTCTTAATACCCAATGACGATTGACTAATGGAAATTTAAAATCCAAAATCGTCTTGAGCTTCTGCTTGAATTAAGCTTTCTCGTAATTCAACCCAGTTTATTTCAGAGACTTTTTGATTTGCCAATAAATGACCTTGGTGTAGATGTAATAACTGAGTACAAAATATCTGGGCGAGTTCCAGTTGGTGGTTTACCATCAAAATCGTGGTTTGATGAGTTTGACTTAACTGGGTTAAGACTTGCATTAGATGAGAAGCTGTACCAGCATCAAGGGCAGAGGTTGGCTCGTCTAATAATAATATTTTAGGCTGGATGACTAAGGCACGAGCGATCGCTACTAGTTGTCGTTGTCCTGCAGAAAGTTGCACCTCTGTTCGCCCCAACCATTCACTGGGAATGTGCAGTTGTTCTATCCAGTGACTGACTCGTTGCTCAATTGTCTGTTTGGACAAACCACGCAAAACTAAAGGATAAGCCAAGGCTTGCCCAACTGTCATCCCTAACAGCTTTGATTCTTGCAATACAAGTACAAGCATTTGGCGTAGCTGGATGACGGGAATTTGGCGATATTCTTGGTTTTCTAGATAGATTTTGCCACTAGTGGGTTCAATGAGGCGGTTGAGAAGGCGTAATAATGAAGTTTTTCCAGCACCTACTGGCCCTATAATGGCAATGCGATCGCCCTGGAATACTTCCAAAGAAATATCTTGCAATATGGGGTATCCTTGCTGATTGCCTGGAAGTTGGGTTTTCAGCTTCGTAAACAGATTAACTTGCTCTAGCCTGAGTGTAGCTTTTGCTGTATTCAAGGGGAGATGGGGAAGCAGGGGGC
>NZ_CAXTNE010000111.1:0-23889 GCF_964245445.1 uncultured Nostoc sp. | reverse complement strand
GGGAGATAAGGGAGCAAATTCCTCATCTTCCTCATCTCTTCTTCGAGGTACAAGATACTGGCTGCGGTATTGCCCCACAAGAAATTGACTTGTTGTTTGAAGCTTTTGAGCAAACCGAAATCGGCAGAAAATCCCAACAAGGGACGGGACTGGGTTTGGCGATTAGCCGGAAATACGTGCAACTGATGGGGGGAGATATCACTGTCAACAGTATACCGGGTGGCGGTAGTAGATTTGTCTTTAATATTCAGATTGCTCTAGCTTGCCCCAGAGAAATCCCAATAAACCAAATTAGATACCAAATTCTAGCTTTAGCACCGACTGAGAAAGCATACCGCATCTTAGTAGTTGACGACTCCAAAGAAAGCCGATTGTTGCTAGTTAAAATTCTTACATCTGTTGGCTTTGAAGTCAGAGAAGCTATAAATGGTAGTGAAGCAGTTGCTAATTGGGAATCTTGGCAACCACACTTAATTTTTATGGATATACGAATGCCGGTCATGGACGGTTACGAAGCGACAAGAATAATTAAAGGTAAACAAAGAGAGTACGGGGTAGCCAATGCATTAGGGAGGTTCCCAAACTCAAAACAGCAGGTGTCGTCGGGGAGCCAGTACTTTGCTGGAGGATTCCCCGATTCCGGCGAGTGCGAAGTTCTCAAAGTTGTACCCCTATTCAAAAGCCAGCTAGGCGCAGCGTCTCCCACGCTAGAAGCAACTGGTGTCATGGAAAATGATGCAAATGATGTGTCCACAAAGCGATCGCCAACAGCCCTGGCTCCCCCTTCTGACTTTTCTGGGGCAGAGCAGAGTTGCTCCAATACACACACGATCGTTATTGCCCTAACTGCTAGCGCCTTTGAAGAGGAACGCCAGAAAATTTTATCTATTGGCTGCGATGATTTTATTCGCAAGCCATTCATACAAGAAGTATTATTGGAAAAACTGAGCCAACATCTGGGTGTAAAGTATACCAACCAAGTAGAAACCACAAACACAACAGTTGTCGATCAACCTACACAGATATTTATCAGTGTTACCGAACTCCTGAGCCGTTTATCACAAATGTCACCTGAGTGGCTCCAACAGATTTACTATGCCGCAGCTAGCTGTAGCGATGAACTGATTTTAGAGTTACTCAAGCAAATTCCATCAGATAATAGTCAAGTTTTTAAAGTTCTCAGGGATTTAGCGAATAACTACCAGTTTGAGAAAATCATGGAATTGACTAAAACAAACGTAGAATGAATTACGAGCATTTAGACCCTAATAAAAAAGATATTTTGATCGTTGACGATATGGCGGATAACCTCCGGGTTTTATCCTCCATATTGACAAGGGAAGGGTATAGCGTTCGTAAAGCCTTGAATTGGCAAATGGCACTGACAGCCACTCAAACAGTATTACCGGATTTGATTCTACTTGATATTATGATGCCAGAATTAGATGGCTATGAAATTTGTCAAACCTTAAAAGCTTGGGAGCTAACAGCTGATATTCCGGTGATTTTTATTAGCGCTTTAGATGATGTTTTTGACAAAGTGAAAGCCTTTAAGGTAGGTGGTGTAGACTACATCACCAAACCTTTTGAGTTCCAAGAAGTTTTAGTACGCGTGCAAAATCAACTGGCATTGAGGTCAGCGCGATTAGAAATATTGAAGCTAAATGTTGAATTGGAAGATCGAGTAAAACAGCGAACTGGGGAGCTAGAAAAAACTCTCCAAAAACTCCAAGAAGAAATCAATTCCCGCCAGAAATTGCAAAGTCAACTGCTAGACTTAGCGCTGCATGATTCCCTGACTGGATTACCAAACCGAGTTTTGTTTATTAGGCGACTAAAAAATGCTTTAAATCGAGCCAAGGAAGAATCTAGTTATCAGTTTGCACTCCTTTTTTTGGACTGCGATCGCTTCAAAGTTATCAATGATTCCCTTGGACATCTGGTGGGAGATGAATTGCTGATAGCGATCGCTTACCGTCTGCAAGCATGTCTGATACCTACTCATACTTTAGCACGATTGGGCGGTGACGAATTTGGAATTCTCCTAGAAAATATTACAGATATCAATATGGCAATTCAATTTGCCGAACAGATTCTGCAACAGCTATCACTCACTTTTAAGCTGTCCAGATATGAAGTATTTATGAATGCCAGTATTGGGATTAGTTGGGGTAATAAAGATTACGATCGCCCAGAGTATTTGCTACGGGATGCTGATACAGCAATGTATCGGGCCAAGGCTCAAGGAAGAGCCAAATATCACGTTTTCAATCCAGCGATGCATCAAGAAGCTATTCAGCTTTTAGAGTTAGAAAATGATCTGCGAAGGGCTGTTGAAAGGCAAGAATTCCTCGTTTACTATCAGCCAATTATTTCCCTGGTTACAGGCAGAATTTCTGGATTTGAAGCCTTAGTACGCTGGCAACATCCCATTCGCGGTCTGGTTTCTCCCATAGAATTTATTCCTGTGGCAGAAGAAACAGGTTTGATTAATGCCATAAATACTTGGGTATTACAGTCAGCTTGTCATCAACTGAGCATCTGGCAACATTATCTAGTGACACCAGAACCTCTAACTATGAGTGTCAATTTGAGCGCACGGTTATTTTTACAGCCTAATTTAGTAGAACAAATTGACCAAATAATTTATGAAAATAAAATAAATCCTGCATACTTAGAATTAGAAATTACAGAAAGTGTAATCATGGAAAATACTAATGCAATTGAAATAATTCTTCAACAACTAAAGCAGCGCAAAATCAAGTTGATTATGGATGATTTTGGTACAGGATATTCCTCTTTGAGTTACCTACACAGCTTTCCTTTTAATGCCCTCAAAATTGATAAATCTTTCGTTAAACGTATGCAGGAAAATAAAGAGAACATGGGATTAGTACCAGCAATGATTGGCATTGCCAACTCAATGGGAATGAGTGCGATCGCTGAAGGTGTCGAAACACAAGAACAGCTAGCCCAATTGAGAAGTTTAAACTGTAATTTTGCTCAAGGATATCTATTTTCTAAACCCATAGAACAACAATTGGTTATTAAATTACTTGCTCTATCACCTCAATGGTAGCTATCAAATAACACCTATAAAAATTTCATTGTTGACCCTCGGCTAGATAATATATTGCTGTAAGTAGGCTATCAAGTTTGCAAAGTTCCTAATTGACTAAGATAGCATCCTATTTGAGTTGTGAAAATTATCGTAGAGGCGTAGCAGCTTGCCGCAAGCTAACGCCAACGCACAGCGTCTTGCAGAGAAGAGAAGAAGGAAATAAGTTTACTAATCATTTAGGAGTACTATAGCTCTGGTAGCCTGTAAAACTCTCAAGCACTGTGGAATTTAGACTATAAATACAAGTATTTCATTGAAATTGATAAAAGAATTTTAGTACTATTTTAAACAAGTATTTACTATTTTCAACTATTACAAACATAGCTTTTTATACATAATGAATTTAAATCAAATTAATCATCATAAAAGAAATATTTTAGTGGTCGATGATACCCCAGATAATTTGCGGCTTTTATCAGCGATGTTGACTACACAAGGTTTTGAAGTTCGCAAAGCCTTAAACGGTAAAATGGCACTGACTGCGTGCCAAATGATTTTGCCAGATGTGATTTTACTGGATATCAATATGCCCGATATGGATGGCTATCAAGTTTGTCAACAGTTGAAAGCTGATGAAAAAACTTGTGAAGTGCCAGTAATTTTTATTAGCGCCCTAGATGATGTTGTAGATAAGGTAAAAGCCTTTGGTGTTGGTGGTGTAGATTATATTGCAAAACCTTTTCATGGGGCAGAGGTTGTGTTGCGAATTGAAAATCAGATTAATTTACGTTTGCTTCAAGTTAAACTGCAAGAAAAAAACTTTTTACTCCAACAGGCTCTTGACGAGTTGAAAGCCTCTCAAATTAAACAGATTCAGAACGAAAAGATGGTGGCGCTGGGACAGTTAGTGGCTGGGCTTGCTCATGAGATTAATAACCCTATCAGCTTTATTTATGGGAATCTCCAATATGCTAGTCAATATGTGAAAGACCTAGTGAATCTGATCGAGGCTTATCAACAGGAATATCCCAAAGCTACACCAAAAATTCAACAAATAGCCAAAGATATAGACCTGAATTTTATGATTAAGGATCTGCAAAACCTAATAGGTGCAATGTATAGAGGATCTGATCGCATTCAGGAAATTGTACTAGCGCTACAACGCTTTTCTCGGCATGATGAAGCAGAGATGAAGCAGGTAAATCTCCATGAAGACATCGAAAACACTTTGGTGATGTTACAACATAAACTCAGGGAAACAGCAGGCCGTCCCGCAATTGTTGTAGTGAAAGATTACGGTAACTTGCCCTTAGTCACTTGTTATGCGAGTGAATTAAACCAAGTATTTATGCATCTGTTGAATAATGCTATTGATGCAATAGAAGAGGGAGTAGAAAGTGGGGAGTGGGGAGTGGGAAATCTATCTTCTAATCCCTGCTCTCTACTCTCTACTCCCCAAATTCGGATTCACACAGAGGTGACATTGAATATGGTCAAAATTGCGATCGCAGATAATGGCCCTGGTATTGAAGAGTCGTTGCGATCGCGTTTATTCGATCCATTTTTTACGACAAAACCTGTGGGCAAAGGTAGTGGGCTAGGATTATCAATTAGCTATCAAATTATCGTCCAAAAACACCGAGGAAATATTACCTGCACTTCTTCTGTTGGGCAAGGAGCAGAGTTTGCGATCGAAATTCCCATCGAGCAACAAGAGCCTTAGCCAAGAGCGAACTTGGTCAATGAAGAGGACAAGGGACAGGGGGCAGGGGGAGAACCATATACATAAATGTATTGGCTCTGAAACCCTCCATTGCTGGGGGATTCCAGAATCTTTCTCCCTTGCCCCCTGCTCCCTGCTCCCCTGCCTATAAAGGTCATAAGGTTAACGGCAGTTGAACTGTGAACGTTGTCCAGCCCTGAGAACTGGTAACTTCAATTGTGCCTTGGAGATATTCTACTAACTTCTTCACTAATGCTAAACCTAATCCTGTACCGCCATGTTGCCAGCGATCGCTTTGAGGAATCCGGTAAAACGGCTCAAAGATTCGAGATTGTTCTTTTTTAGGGATTATCACCCCAGAATTGCTAATTGCGATTTGAAAGTAGGAAACTTGAAAATTATCTAATACACCAGATTCAGCATCCTCATTTACTAGACTTTTTGTGGTGTCGATGACCCGAACATTTACCGTAATCTGTTCATCAGGAGGGGTATATTTACAAGCATTGTTAAGTAACTCTGAGACAATTTCGGTCAAGCTAGCCAAGTCTGTAACTAAAGATGGTAAATTTGGAGGAACACTAAGTTGGAAAGTCTGTTGCATAGCTCCAGCCCGCTCTTTAAAATACTCGGCAACATGAGGCAGCCAGGTTTGGAGTTGAATTGAAGTTAATTCCAACGGATAGACATCTGCATCAATCATTCGCATATGCAATAGATTGTCTACTAAATCTAGTTCTTGTTCGCACTGTTCACGCAGGATAGTTAAGTAGCGGGCTACAGATTCAGATGGGGAAAGTGCGTTTGAATTTAAGATACCCTGCCGATCAAGAAGATTTTCTAGGGCGGAAATTGCCATTTTGATGTTTGACAAGGGCGTTCGCATTTCATGAGAAGTGGTTGCGAGAAAATCCTCTTTCAACTGGTTTAGCCGTTGAAGTTCTGCCGCTTGAATTCGTAGTTGTTGGGCACGTTCAGTTGCGAGATTGTGTTCTTCAGTTAGCCTTCGTTGCGTGTCATCCCGAAAAACCAGTACAGCTCCTGTAATTACACCACTATTATTTCTCAAGGGAGTAGCGCAATCAGCTATTGGTATAGTTGTACCGTCTCTAGCAACTAGTAAGATGCGACTGCCTAGATACATAGTAGTTTCTTGTTGTAGGGCTGCGATAATTGGATTTTGAGCGGGGATCTGAGTTTGTTCATCAACGAGCTTGAACACATCGGTTAACATTCTTCCCTTGGCTTCATCCCATCGCCACCCTGTCAATGCTTCAGCGACCTGATTTAGGTACTTAATGGTTAACTGAAGATCCACTACAATCACCCCGTCTCCCATTCCTCGAAGGATAGAACTCAAAAATTGCTCATGATCGTAACGATTTAGTGCTGTTTGAATGGCAACGTAAAGTTCTTGCTCCTTGATTGGTTTGAGAATATATCCAAAGGGGGATGTCAGCGTTGCCCGCTCTACAGTACTTTTACCTGAATGTCCCGTGACGTAGATAGCAGGAATCTGCAAATTATGCCAAATTTGCTCTGCTGCCTGGATACCGTCTATTTCACCCCGTAATCTGATATCCATTAAAATTAGGTTTGGGCGCAATTCGGTTGCTTTTACAATTGCCCCTTGTGCAGAATCGGCTATATCTAAAACAGTGTATCCCAGAGACTCTAAACTTTCTTGCAAATTGATTGCAAGAATATATTCATCTTCAACAACAAGGATTCTAACTGTCTCCTCGGTATGTAGATTTGATGAGATGCCAATTGTGTTCATGCCTGGCTGTTTGTAAAAGTAATTTTGAACTGTGTTCCCTGGTGAGAGTCAATTTCGAGCTTTCCTCTTAGTTGCTTGACTAAACCCTGGATAAGAGTTATGCCGAGTGTTTTAGCTTTCTTGCTATCAAAATTTTTAGGTAAACCAATACCATTATCTCGAATAATGAGTGTCAAAGTAGACTCGGATTCTTGATAAAACTTAACCTCAATTTCCCCTCTACGATTACCAACAAAGGCGTATTTCAAAGCATTGGAAACCAGTTCATTGATAATCAAGCCACAGGGAATGGCGGTTTCGATGTCAAGGCTAGCATTATCAACTTGAATCTTCAGTTGAATTTGGCTAGAACTGACGTTGTAAGAATCAAATAAATGAGTTGTTAAATCTGGGATGTATTGCGCGAAATCAATATCAGCGAGGTCTTCAGAACGGTATAACTTTTCATGAACCAAGGCAATGGAGGCAATGCGGTTTTGGCTATCGCGTAAAATTGCAGTTACCAGAGGATCTTGTGTACGTCTGCACTGCATTTGCAGCAAACTACTGACAATTCCTAAATTGTTTTTCACCCGATGGTGAATTTCTTTGAGTAATACCTCCTTTTCTTTCAGAGAGGCTTTGATTTTTTCCTGCGTTTGCTTATGCTCGGTGATGTCTTGTTGGACAGCCACAAGGACGCTTCCATACTCAGGATGCTCAAAAACAGAAACTTTCGCCCTACACCAGAACGGAGTGCCATCTTTCTTAACATTATAAACTTCATAGTTTGCCTCACCGTGTTGCAAGACAGCAGTCCTAATCGCCTGGTAAACTTCTTCAGGCGTAGTATGTTCGTCACCGTAGTTGACAATCGACACATGCTGATTGATTAATTCACCAGGTTCATAGCCAAACATCTGCTCAAATTTAGGATTAGCGTAGACAAACACGCTATCTGTGACATGAATTAGGCAAATTCCCTCTGCCATGTTACGGGCGATTACTGCTTGCAGTTCTAACATCTGTTCAGCGCGTTTGCGATCGCTGATTTCAACTACGACAACGCCCATGCTAATGGGTTGATCGGCTTCAGACTGAATCGGAAAGTAGGAAGCTAACCAAGTCCTGATTACACCGGGGAATTTTGGGGTTTCTCCACTGATTTCCAAATCCAGAATCGATTCACCTGTTCTCAAAACATGTTGAAAGACTTGCTCCTGCTTTGATGCCACATCAGGGACAATTTCCCACGGTCTCTTGCCAATATGCGCGGCTGCGGGAATGCCATTAATTTCTGCTAATGCTTCATTAATCAATGAGTAACGCAGCTGCCGATCCAGAATGGTTATACCAACAGGTGCGTTATTGATGAAAGTATCCAATAACTTTTGCTTGTGAGCCAGTTCTTGCTCCAGAATCTTCCGTTCTGTAATGTCGATCGCTACCCTACCCACTAGCTTTTGTGCAGACAATCCCAGAATCGGGAACTTATATACTAAGAACTCTCCAAGGGTGCCATCTGGTCGGGAAGCAACTTCGATGGCCTCAATTACCTGATTTGTCTGTATAACGGTCTGAATGCGATCAAAATGCTGCCGAGCAATTTCATCTGGATAGAGGTCAAAAATGGATTGTCCAATCACCTGTTCAGGTAGTAATTTAAATGTCCGCAGGTATGTTTGGTTTAAGTAAAGTACACGCCCGTCCGGATCAGTGATCCAAGCTAGCACGGGGCTATTGTTCATAAATGCCTGGAACCGGGTTTCACTTTCTTGCAGGGCTGCTTCTGCTTGTTTGCGATCGCTGATATCAAGAATTATCCCTAACATCCGAACAGGTTCGCCTGCTTCGTTGTAAATGCCGCGCCCTTTCCCAATCAGCCAGTAAACCCTGCCATTGGGATAAATCACTCGATATTCACCTTGAAAATTAGTATGTTGTGCTAGGGCATTTAATACAGCTTGTTCAATTCGGTCAACATCCTCTAGATGAACACGATCGCGCCATAGCTGATAGCTGGCTGTTAATGTTTCTGGCTCTAAACCTAACAAACGAAAATGGTTGTCGTTCCAGATAACTTCATTTGTTTTAAGATTCCAATCCCAGATACCGATGTGGTTAAATTCTAACGTTAGTCTCAGTTGTTCTTCACTTCTGGCTAAGGCTGCTTCGGTTTGTTTGCGTAAGCGAAGCTCATCGTAGACATCGGTGATATCCCGATGAGTACCAGTCATCCGCAAAGGCTTACCCTGTCCATCTCGCATTACAACTTTGCCATAGTTGGCAATCCATTTGCATTCGCCCGATTTAGTTTGGAGTCGATAGTTAAATTTGTAGGGTACTGAATTATCCTTTAAGTGATCTGCCAAGATTTTCTCAACCCAAGGCAGATCGTCTGGATGAACTAATCGCTTCCAGGTAGTAAGATCCTGTGGAAGTTCATCGAAACTGTATCCAAGTATTTCTAAATAGCGGGGGCTGTAATATACCTCTCCAGTGAGAATATTCCAGTCCCATAAAGCATCCCCAGAAGCTTCTAGTGCTAATTGTAATCTCTCTTCACTTTCTCGGAGTTTTTCTTCAGCTTGTTTGCGTTCGCTAATGTCCCCAAGTGAACCAACTAATCGCACTGGATTTCCTTGCTCATTCCAGATAGCTTTGGCCCGCGATCGCACCCAGCGATAACTGTCATCCTTGCACCGCAGACGATATTCAACGTTATAATCTGCAACTTGCCCAAGCAAATAAGCTTCTTGTGCAGCCATTACTCTTGTATAGTCATCAGGATGAATGCGAATACTCCACTGATCATCGCGATCGCTAATTTCATTAGGTTCATATCCCAAGATTGTGAACCAACGCTCAGATCGGAAGGTTTGATTAGTAGATATGTCCCAATCCCAAATTGCTTCATTAGTACCTGCGATCGCTAATTGCCAACGTTCTTCACTTTGGCGCAATGTTTCTTCAGCTTTTTGGCGATCGCGCAATGCAACTTCCCGTCCAGTGACATCTTGGGCAGTACCATAAAGGCGGATTACCTGTCCATCGGCGTTGAATTCTGCATGTCCAATGCCCTCGAAGTAGCGATTAGAACCATCTAACTGGGGGACACGGAGAATTTCTTTGTAGGACTCACCCGTGGCGATCGCTCGCTCAACAACTTGGTGTAATTTCTCCCGATCTTCAGGGTGATACAATTGCAGATTTTCCTCATAGTTCGACTCAACAAGTGTGGGTTCTCGATTAAAGAGGTCGAAAAGCCCCTTCGACCAGGTAATTTTGCCACGACCAAGTTCAAACTCCCAATTACCAAGACCAGCAACTTGCTGGGATTCTTCTAGCAGGGCTTGACTTTTGCGTAGTGTTTCTTCACTGCGCTTGAGATCGGTAACATCTACCACCAGTCCATCCCAAGCCACACGCCCATCCTTCAATTGACGTGGCGTAGAACGAAAATGGAACCATTTGAGTTGACCGCTAGGCGTTCGGATTCGCAGTTGAATATCAAATACAGACAGATTCAAAGCGGACTCTGCAACGGCTGTCTGTAGGCGGGGGATATCCTCTGGGATAAACTGGCTATAAAGCAGAGATGAATCTCTGAGTGCATCTTCTACCTTGACTTCCATCAATTTTTGAATTCCCCCACTCAAGTAGGAAAAGCGATCACTACCATCCAATTCCCGGATCACCCGATAAACTGCGCCATTAGGCAGATTATCTCCAATTAAGTACAACATCACTTCACGCTCATACAAGGCGAGTTCTGTTGCTTTGCGTTCAGTGATATCTCGTCCTTCTGGAATCAACAAAACAACTTGGCCCATCTCGTTTTGCAACGGACGTAGTGAAAAATCGATTGTTGCTACTCGGTTATTTGCGCCGAGAACATCAACTTCATAGCGGACAAATTCTCCTTGAGCTGCACGAGCGATCGCTTGTTTTAATTTTTCTTGAATTTGAGGTGAAATTGTCCACCAGTGTGCTTCCCAAAAAGGGCGATTTATGACATCTTCAAGCTTAAGCCCGCCAAAACTTAGCGCAGTCTGGTTTGCTTCTAATAAAATGCCATCTGGCGTTAGCAGTCCTGTGAATTGGAAAGTGTTATTGAAAATTGCCTGGAATCGGCGATCGCTTTCCTGTAGTGCAATAGTGCGTTCCTCCACTTTGGCTTCTAACTCGGCCTTGAGGGTTTGCAGGTTGTGGTGGAGTTGGGCTTGTTGGATAGCGATCGCTAGTTGCACCGTCAGTTGGTTGAGAAATTCTACCTCAAATGTTTGCCATTGCCGGGGGGCAGAACATTGATGCACAATGAATAACCCCCATACAACTGCTGGAGTCTCTTGGTTCTCTAACAAAATCGGGACAACTAAATTCGCCTTGACTTGAAACTGTTCCAAAAATTGAATATGGCGATCGCTTAAACCCGCTTCGTAGATATTTGTCGCTGCCCAGATTTTTCCTTGGCAGTATTCTTGCTCTTGGCTTTGCTGAAAATACGTATCTTCAATCTCAAGTTCCAAGGCTGGTGTCCATTGGGGTAATACCGACTCCGCTACAATCTTACCCCGCATGTGATGAGTAAATTGATACACCAGCACGCGATCAGCCTTGAGTAACTGGCGGACTTCTTTGACACTCGTAGCGAGGATATCTTGAAACTTCAAGGACTTGCGAATATCAAGAGCGATCGCTCCAATTAACTTTTGTTGTTCTTGTAGCTGTTTTAGCTGCTGCATTAGCTGTAAGTGTTAGCTTTTAACCTACGTACAAGTACCCCATGCCCAATGCCCTGAATCAAGAAATCCGGACTTTTTCTTGATTGCAGACTACTATTTTTAGTCGCATAAACGCATAATAGAATAGTGACTGATCTGTTCGCCCCTTTACAATCTCTCAAACAAGGTGACTGGTTCAAGCTGATCTGCGGAGCCAGCTTCCAGCATTTACCGGCAGTCAGAAGTTTAACGTTAGCCTATACTTTGGCGGGCGCTGACTGCATAGATGTTGCAGCTGATCCAGCAGTGATTGCAGCAGCGCAAGCAGGGCTACTTGTAGCCAAATCTCTGGCTACGGATGCCCAAAAGCGAGGCTTTAGCTACAAAGGTAACTCACCCTTTTTGATGGTAAGCCTGAACGATGGAGAAGACCCCCATTTTCGGAAAGCAGAATTTAATCCTACTGAGTGTCCTACAGACTGCCCTAGACCCTGTGAACGGATTTGTCCGGCACAAGCAATCGTGTTTAACAATGTAAAAGAAAACTTTTCGGGAGTAATATCAGAAAAGTGCTATGGCTGCGGTCGTTGTATACCAGTTTGTCCATATAATATAATTGATACAAGTTCATATATGTCAACGCCGAAAGCGATCGCGCCATTGGTAATGTCAACGGGAGTAGATGCCGTAGAAATCCATACAAAAGTTGGGCGGTTGACAGAATTTGAGCAATTATGGCAGGCAATTTCACCGTGGGCCGATCAATTAAAGCTACTAGCTATCAGCTGTCCCGATGGCGAGGGGATGATTGACTACCTAAGAGCAGTATATGACCTGATTGCCCCACTCAAGAGTGCTTTAATTTGGCAAACCGACGGCCGTCCAATGAGTGGTGATATTGGCGATGGCACCACTTTAGCTGCGGTGAAATTAGGGCAAAAAGTTTTGGCAGCTAAGTTACCGGGATATGTGCAGTTAGCAGGCGGCACAAATAGCTATACCGTTGCTAAGTTAAAGGCAATGGGACTGCTCAAACAGGTAAGGGAGCTCTTAGCTGGGAGCAAGGGGGAAAACTTTTCTCCTCTGCTCCCAGCAAAGAGCCCCTCTGCCTCGATTTCCGGGGTCGCCTACGGTAGCTACGCCCGTGTACTGCTGTCACCAATTCTCGAACAGTTAGAGAATAAGGAGGTAAATAACACCAATGTGCAAGCGAATCTTCGCCTCGAAGAAAATGAAGTATTACTTTGGCAAGCTGTAAAACTTGCCCATTCTCTCGTTTCCCAGATCAAGTCACAGCAGGAGCGTTAATTGCTCGTTTCGGGAAATTACCCAGAGCGGTTTCTCCTGCACGCAAATGTCCTCGCTATCTCTAAAAACGTCACCATAGAAAGCATGACGATTACAGACGATCTCCAAAAGTTATTAGACATTTTGCCCCAAGACCTGCAACAAGTACTAGAGAGTCATCCCAAACGAGATAGTTTAGTAGAAGTGGTCTTGGATTTGGGTCGTCGCCCAGAGGCTCGGTTTCCTAATCAAGCTGAGTATCTGAGCGAAGTACCCGTTACTCAAGAACAGATAGATGATTGTATTCAACGAGTTGGAATCTTTGGCGGAGATAATCGAGCAGGAATTGAGCAAACTTTGCATCGGATCAGCGCCATCCGCAACCGCACGGGTAAGATTATTGGCTTGACCTGTCGCGTTGGTCGAGCGGTATTCGGAACCATTGGCATGATCCGCGATTTGGTAGAAACTGGTAAATCGATTCTCATGCTGGGGCGTCCAGGCGTGGGCAAAACTACTGCCTTACGGGAAATTGCCCGTGTTTTGGCGGATGATCTGCAAAAGCGAGTAGTAATTATTGACACCTCCAACGAAATAGCTGGGGATGGTGATGTTGCTCACCCCGCCATTGGTCGCGCTCGGCGGATGCAAGTGGCTCATCCGAATGAACAGCATCAGGTGATGATTGAGGCAGTGGAAAACCACATGCCAGAAGTCATTGTCATTGATGAAATTGGCACAGAACTGGAAGCTTTAGCGGCTCGTACCATTGCGGAACGGGGTGTACAGTTGGTAGGTACTGCCCACGGGAATCAGATCGAAAATCTGATTAAAAACCCCACCTTGGCTGATTTAGTTGGGGGTATCCAAGCTGTGACGCTGGGAGACGATGAGGCTAGACGGCGAGGTTCTCAAAAAACTGTTTTGGAGCGGAAAGCGCCTCCTACCTTCGAGATTGCTGTGGAAATGTTGGAGCGCCAACGCTGGACAGTACACGAAAGTGTTGCTGACACAGTAGATAATCTGCTGCGGGGGCGTCAGCCTACCCCACAAACGAGAACCGTTGATGACCACGGCAAAATCGCTGTTACAAGGCAGTTAGCTGTTGTCAACGGTCGCGGTGGACAGCTAGCAACAGTAGAAGAATCTTTCCTACCGGCGCGACCGTCTAATGGCTGGCGTTCATCTGGACAAATGGTAGCACTGCCGCAATTGCCTGTAGAGCGGGTAACTGGACGCAGTGAATTTGATCGTTTGCTGGATGAATCCTTCAATTATTCTGAAAGCATTGATTTGGATGCTGCTACAAGAGTGCCAGGGCCAAATGGTGAAGATTTGCCACTGCACGTTTATCCTTATGGGGTTAGTCGCCATCAACTAGAACAGGTAATTAGCGTGCTAACTTTGCCCGTGGTATTAACAAAAGATATAGATAGTGCTGATGCAATTTTAGCACTGCGATCGCACGTCAAAAACCACGCCAAATTACGCCAAATGGCCAAAGCCCGTCATGTACCCATCCATGTGATTAAGTCCAGCACCATTCCCCAAATTACCCGTGGCTTGCGACGGTTGCTGAACATTGATGACCCAGAGATGGCCGATGACCTAGAATTGCAACTGTTTTTGCACAATGGTAGCGATGATGAGATGGATGCTCTTGAAGAGGCCAGACTTGCTGTTGAGCAAATTGTGATTCCTAAAGGACAGCCAGTCGAATTATTGCCGCGTTCTTCCCAAGTCCGCAAAATGCAACATGAGTTGGTAGAACATTATCGCCTCAAGTCGCATAGTTTTGGCGAAGAACCAAATCGGCGATTGCGGATTTATCCGGCGTAACCTCACCCCTACCCCTCTTCGCATTGCGGAGAGGGGATGTCACTAGGAGACACTTGATGTCCTATAGAGAGTTTTCTTTAAGAAAAGTAAAACAAGACTTTAATCTCACCTTAGTAGAAGGTGGGCGATTTTTACCTCCTATAGAACCAATCTCACCTAGTCCTCTGCTAGCTGAATTTTTAGCAGAAAGTATCCAGCTAGCAATTGCAATGGGTTCTGAGAAAGCTAGATCAGAATTGATTATCAGCCCAATTTTGTTTGAAGTCCGAAAAATTTTTAACAGACAAATCAGTTTCTTTTCTGGAGAAGAATTTAATGTTGAACCAGAAGTGGGACTGGCGGGATTTTGCGACTTTTTGATCAGCCTTTCGCTAGAACAGTTATTTATTGAAGCCCCAGCAGTGGTGATAGTGGAAGCCAAAAAGGAAAATCTTAAAGGTGGTTTGGGGCAGTGTATCGCAGAAATGATAGCCGCCCAAAGGTTTAATGCCAAATATGAAAAACCTATTGCTACTATCTATGGTAGTGTTACTAGTGGTAACCTGTGGACGTTTCTCAAGTTGGAGGATAGCACTGTAACTATTGATTTAACTGAATATTTAATTCCGCCAGTAGAGCAAGTCTTAGGTATTTTAGTGTGGATGATTCGCTCACAATCAACTTCTGATTATTGTTAATTTTATCAACCAGTACAAAGTCATAACCAATGAGCTTTTGATTTATAATATCCTGATGGACATCAATATGATTGTCCTAATTGATATTGGCACTCTTAATGAGGTTGATTGAGAAATTAATGGAAAGCGCTCGCGTTTTTGGCTTATGGTGCGATCGCATTACTGATCTTGTGACAAGTAAGAGGTGATTCTTGTTTATCCTGATTATCCGATTTGGTAGAGATTAAGATATTTTTAATTGGAAAACCGGGGCTTTTTCTGCTGAAGCCTCTTCAGCCTAGAAAGCATTTCTTTATGTTTATCTTTTGCTCCTTGTTTTTTGTATAGAGTCGCTGCCTTTTGATAATCTTTAATTGCTTGTTGTTTATTTCGTAAGTTCTTATCATAAACAAAACCACGATTGTTATAGGCATTACCTAAGTTAGGATAAAGGCGAATAACTGTAGTATAATCGTCAATTGCCGCCTGGTATTTTTGTATATAATATTGAGCATAACCACGTTGTATATATGCGTTAACATTTTTAGGCGCAATTTCAATAGCTTGGGTATAATCCTTAATTGCTGCCTGATAATTTTTTTGCGAATAGTGGTCATTACCACGTTTTATATAATCAATATTTTTAGCAGCAATCTTAAGCTTATTTTGTCCTTGATTTTCTAAATTAGTTAGTTGTGTCTCTGGAGAATATTTACAAAATCCTAAAAGCGCAGCAACTACAACAATCACAATAGCAGTAATAACGACGCTTATATTAGCTTGATTATCATAGCCAATAAGTCGCCGAAAAGGTTGAAGAGAAATGTTTTTAGTAACTTCATTCTCGATTCTAGCTACAACTTCATCTTTAAGACTTAAATCATTTTGTAGAGTTTTCAATCTCTCACGCTCTTGCTCACTGAGACTATTACCTCGGCGAATTATCTGAAAAAATTCTTGTTTATACCGTTGTAATTTTTGATTATGTTCTTGCTTGGCTTGGGCAGTTATTTCTTGTTCTATTAATTCTATATCTTGATTTTTTAATTCTAGATTTTGATTAAAGTATTTAGTGTTTGAGTACTCAGAGGATACTCATCCTGAATCGCAGTATAAAAAATCTCCCTATATTCCTGTAAATTTTGATGGTATTGTTTAATTTTTTCGATTATTTCTTCCAGACCTTCAGCTATATTACGAAAAGCTCCATCAGTGTCTGATGATCTCTTTACGGCTATTCTAGATTTCGGCAATGGATTTAAATTACCCAATACTTTCTCCCAGCCATGAACTTCGCGGATGAGCAAAGGTACAACAATAATTTCTTCCTGTTTACCTCGCTGTAATATACGCTGAATTTCAGTAGAAAATGAAGTTGGATTTTGAATTAGAGAAATCAATTGTGGGTTAACAAGTAATGCAACCACATCAGATATGTTTAAAATCTTAAAAGTATGATTATGCTTAAAATTAGCAAAAGTAAATCGCTCCCAACCAAAAATATTGGTGAGAGGTACAGGAATAACAGTAGCTTTTATAGCTTTTTCTCTAGTTTTTGCTAGGTTTATCTCAAATTTATTATTATAGTCTTTGAGATAATTAGGACTAATCAATAGCAGAATTATATGAGATGAGCGGACATCTACATTTGAGCACTAATGTCTGCTATTAGCTTGATATCAGTGCGATCGCTCCTTACTCATTGAAATTGAAATCACAACGTCGGTCTGAGAATTTTGCTATTATTTGCTACTTTAAACTATATGCAAATAATTGAAATTTCTCCATTTCAAGCATTTCGCCGGAGTCTGGTAACGGTGATGCAGGTAGTTCCAGAGCTAGGCTATGTGGCAAGATTGACATTACTGGGTGGTGCAGGCCCAGCGATCGCCATTTGGCTCAACAAGGTGATCATTGATCAAATAACCCGCTCATTGAGCGCGGGAACAACGCAGAATGCGATCGCCCTGATACTTGCCCAACCGCTCCTACTCTCCAGTATTACAGGTTCACTGCTGGTAAGTTTGGTGAGTGATGCGATCGCTAACATCAATAACTTTGTATATACTTCCCTGCGCGATCGCATTCTCAGCTTTATCAGGTCTAAATGCAACCGAGTATGAAGCATCGCAGACAGGTATTTCCATCGAAAATCTATCCTTTACCTATCCCAACAGGGATTGCTCAATCCTGAAAAACATCAACTTGACGATTCACCCCAACGAAATGATTGTATTAGTGGGTGAAAATGGTGCTGGTAAGACCACATTAGCAAAACTGTTATGTCGCCTCTATGACCCTAGCCAAGGTGCGATTATTTGGAATGGGCAGGATTTGCGATCGCGGATTGATGTAGTTATGCAAGATTACGCTCGTTTTCCGACTAATGTACGAGAAAATGTTGCCTTTGGGAATTTACCGAAAATGCAGGATGACGACGCGATTACAGAAGCGATCGCTGAGGCTGGTTTAGCTAGAGTAATTGACAAGCTAGATCAAGGTTTGGAAACTCTCTTAGGCAAACAGCTAGAAGGCGGTATTGATCTATCAGGGGGACAATGGCAGAGGTTAGCGTAGGCGTAGCCCGCCACAGGTATCGCTCGTGCTTTGTTGCGACTGTCTCCAGCCGAACTACTCATACTTGACGAGCCAACAGCGAACCTTGATCCGAAAACAGAATATGAGATTTACAACATTTTGCGTACCCTGGCGAAGGGGAAAATAGCCCTTGTAGTCAGCCATCGCTTCGCCTTAGCAAAACTAGCAGACCGAGTAGTAGTACTAGAACACGGTCAAATTATCGAGGTAGGCACTCATGACGAACTCATAGCATTAGGCGGACAGTATCATTTGATGTTTACTCGTCAAGCTAGTAGTTATAACTGATTGGGGAGTGGGTAAGAAGCAGGGGGCAAAAGGGAGAATAAAAAATTACCTCTTTCCCTTCTGCTCCCTGCTCCCTGCCCCTCTGCCTCTCCCCAAAGCCCAATTTTTATTCTGGTAACTTATATTGCCCAATAATACGTTTGGCAAACTCTGGAACGTGCGCTTCTAATTTCTCTGGATGATTTCGCTTTACATACAAATAATTTCGAGTAAAGTGAGAATCAATCGAAAACCGTGCATATTCTAAACCCTTGGGGCCGATTTTTTCGATCACCACACCCATCAGTTTTGCTGCCCACATTGGGAGAGTAACGCCTTTATCGTAAGCGGGAATACTTTGCTGTACAGCTTCCTTCCGGTTGCCTTTAGACATCACTGGTTGAGTATCTAACTGGTCTTTCACCAAATCCAGCATTTCCTTACCAGTGTCATTTCTAACTACAATCCATTGCCAGCCGAAGGGTGCGCCCATGTAGCCGACAACTAAATCGGCTAGGGAGTTAACGTAATCAAAGCAACTCATACAGGATGGAGCAAAGACATCTTTGAGTTGGTTTGTCTTCAACCCAAAGAAAGGTACTGTTTCTGTTGAGCCATCCTCATGTTTGAAGTGAACCCGGAAGTCTTGCATGAATTCGTAATGCACAACTGTCTCAGGCGATCGGCTGGTGGTTTCTAAGAATTTTTGCAGTCCGGCGCGGTTAACATTATCTACGCAGGGCGTACCCAAAACATACAGCTTTTCTAAACCAAGTTGTTTTTCTACGGCCCGTAATGCCTGGATTTGACAACCAACACCAATTACTAATAGCCGCTTCATCCCCGATTTCTCTATCTGTTCCAACACAGAAAGGTTCGGGGAAAGAGTTGGTTTATTTACCCGCGCTGCTAGTATTTCTTCTGGAGTACGAGCAATGACGGGCATGGGTTGAAAGCGGTCTTCTTTGGTGTTTTGCACGCAAACGACACCTTCAACTATGCCGCGATTGAGCATTTCAATGGCAATGCTGCTAACAATACCCGTCCATTGTGCGCCTTCGATAGGCTGTTGTTTCCGCGCCGCCATCATGTCTTGGTGAACACCAAAGTAGAGTTCATCAGGGTTATCGAGATGGCGCGATCGCGTGTGCGTTTCTTCTTCAAGTTCGCCTATTTGCTGATTAATAAAAGCGCAGGCTTCCTTGACATAGTGAATATAGTATGTATCACATAGTCCACACTCGCTACAGAGTTCTTTAGCAGGGCGGCGGCTGGTAGATTTTAAGGCTCTGGCTTTTTTGTGCTTGCTAGAATCAACTGAAGTCATATAAATTTTTTGTTTTATCCAGGAATCGCTTTTATTACAATACCTTCACTCGCTATGAACTTGACGATAGAGATTGAACAAGAAAAGGATGGACGCTTTTTGGCTGAAGTGATTGGTTTTCCTGGTGTACTGGCTTATGGGCAGACAAAGGAAGAAGCTATTGCAAGAGTTCAAGCATTAGCACTGCGTGTTTTGGCAGATAAGCTGGAACATGGAGAAACAACGCATAGCAGCAGCTAGTGCCAGTGCAGCCCAAAAATTTGATGTTTTTAAGCAAATCGGCATCTTTTGTAAGGAACTTAAACTACCTATAAATAAAACTAGTGACACAAAACTCTAAAACAGGTGCAGCATTTATTGCAGGCGGAACCATCGCAGGTGCTGGTGTTTCCGCAACTGTAGGCGGGATGGGACTAGCAGGCGGATTTGGTGCAGTTGGAATTGGTGCAACTCCTGTAGTGGCTGCTGGCGCTGTGGCTGGTGCAGCTGCTTATGGTGCAATTAATGCGATCGCACAGGGAGATGCAGCTGCCTTTGCTACAATGGGAATTGGTGCAGTCGGCGGTGCTGGTGTTTATAGCGTCGTCGGTGGTATGGGTTTAGTCGCACCTAAAGTAGGGCTGGCATTTGGGATTGGTGCAGTACCGATGGCGGGAATTGGTGCAGTGGTGGGACTCGCCGCCTATGGTATTGCCAAGCTGTTAGATGAATCTGAAATTAGCGAAACTCCAGCACAGCTTTTTGAGCGAATGGAAGAGAAAGTTTTGCTGATGGATTACTATTCTGAAGCAGTGATGGAATTAGAAGCATTTTTATCTGGTGAGGATCTCAATCAAAAATTTGCTGTTTTGGAAGTCGAAGATGAGTTACAAGCACTTAAGGCTGAATTAAAGAAAAAATCAGAATTTGTTACGCCTAAACCTTTTACTCTCAATATTGAAGCAGAAAAAATATCTCTGACAACCCAGCTACCTGAAACCTGGAGATGTGTACGCACACTCAAAGGACACTTAGCGGCAGTTAATGTGATCGCTATCAGTCCTGATAATACTACCTTAATCAGTGGCAGTGATGACACACAAGTTAATTTATGGAATTTGAAAACCGGAAAATGGCTTTACACGTTTTCTGGACAAGCCGAAGCTGTTTTATCTGTTGCTGTTAGCCCTGATGGAAAGCAGATTGCAAGTGCTAGTGTTGATCGCAAAATTAGCACTTGGCAGATGGACACAAAAAAATTTCATCATACATTCTTTTATTTAAACTCTCCCTATAGTCATAATGGTTTTGTTAACTCGATTGCCTACAGTCCTGATGGCGCAATTATTGCTAGTGGTGCTGCCGATAAGACTATAAGAATTTGGGGACGCTACACGGGAACAATAAAACGCACTTTGAATGGACATTCAGATGCAGTTTTGTCTGTTACTATTAGTCCCGATGGTAAAATTCTTGCAAGCAGTAGCGCTGATAAAACTATTAGGCTTTGGGATATCAAAACTTGGCAACAGTGCTATATTCTCACTGAACATTTAGGAGCAGTAAATACAGTTGTCATCAGTCCTAACAGTCAAACTCTTATTAGTGGTAGCACAGACGCCACAATAAAGCTGTGGAATCTCCAAACTGGAAAATTACTCTCCACTCTGACTGGACACTCAACGGCGGTTTTGTCTGTTGCCATCAGCCCCGATGGAAAAATCCTCGTCAGTGCCAGCAGAGACGGTATGATCAAACTTTGGAACCTCCACACTGGGGAACTACTACAAACTCTCTCTGGCTGTAATCCCGTTGCTTTCAGTTTTGATGGCAAGACGCTGGTAAGTGGCGGTAATGGCGGAAGCATCAAGGTTTGGAGTCAAGTGCAAAGCTTTGATAAATTTACTCTCAACCCTGTATTATCTGGGGAATGGTGGAAAGTCTTGGGTGTAAATCAGAGCGATCGCCTCAAAGATGTCAAACTTGCCTACCTTCGATTGGCAAGTTTGTATCATCCTGATATCAACAGTTCTACAATTGCAAAAGCCTCTATGCAAGCAATTAATCAAGCTTATAAAGAATTCCAGGAGCAGTTAAACGCTTACAAATGTCAGTAGGGTAAAATATATAACTCTTAAGAAGTATTGACATCTTGACTTCTTCAAGCGTCCATCTTGCATATTTTGAAAAAACGTTATAAATTATTAGATTATAGGGGAATAATCTGACCTCTTAGTGTCAAAAACTAATCCTTCTCAAGTAAATATACTGTAACCAGTTTTAACTTCATGCAAATCCTAAACAGCACTGAAGATATGTTTTTATTTGGTAAAGCAAAAATTCTGTACATGAAACGGAATAATAAATAATCTAAAAATATATCTTGTGTGACTGTTTTTAAAATCATGTTACCGTTTGTGGTGATGAGCAACAACTAGAATTCACCAAAAGAGTAATCCATTATAAGCAAATTAACTAGTAATAAAGCTGCATGTGTCAGCAGATTTATTCGTTATTAGTTGATTAATTTTTCTCCAAATTATATTTGCTATTCAAAGAATTGTTTTTGTTATGCTGAGAATGGCAAAAATAATAAATGAAGACGCATCTACCACAAATTCACAATCCCAATGGAGCTATTCTGGCGATGCACTTAAACGAATTAGAAACTACTGAAAATTTAAAAGAAGTCGAAGAAGCGTGGCAAACACTAGAAAAATCAATTCTCTATTATCAGGGGCGTCCCGTTGGGACGGTAGCCGCTTATGATGCATCTGTAGAGGCTCTCAATTATGACCAGTGCTTTGTTCGGGATTTTGTCTCCTCAGGTCTAATTTTTCTGATCAAAGGTAGAACAGATATTGTTCGCAATTTCTTAGAAGAAACCTTAAAGTTACAACCTAAAGAAAGGGCATTAGATGCCTATAAACCTGGACGAGGATTAATCCCAGCTAGTTTTAAAGTTATATTAGAAAATGGGCAAGAATATTTAGAAGCAGACTTTGGTGAACATGCGATCGCTAGAGTTACACCCGTAGATTCTTGCTTATGGTGGATTATCTTATTGCGTGCTTATGTAGTCGCCACAGAAGACTTTTCTCTAGCCTATCAACCTGAATTCCAAAATGGTATCAGGTTAATCATGGAAATCTGCTTGGCGAATCGTTTTGATATGTACCCAACGCTATTGGTTCCAGATGGTGCTTGTATGATTGACCGTCGTATGGGCATTTATGGGCATCCTCTAGAACTACAAGTTCTTTTTTACACGGCATTGCGTGCATCTCGGGAACTGCTAGTTTGCCAAGGGAATTCTGATATTGTTGCAGCCATTGATAACCGATTGCCTCTTTTATGTGCTCATATTCGCCAGCATTATTGGATAGATATTAATCGCCTGAATGCAATTTATCGCTTCAAAAGTGAAGAATATGGTAAGGGTGCTGTTAATCTTTTCAACATATATGTAGATTCTGTTCCTTATTATGAATTAGATAAGTGGTTACCAAAAAAAGGTGGTTATCTAGCAGGTAATGTCGGGCCGTCGCAGCTAGATACTCGCTTCTTTTCACTCGGAAACTTAATGGCAATCATTTCAGACTTAGCCACCGAAGAACAGTCACAAGCGATTATGACTCTCATTGAGGATCGATGGGATGATTTGGTGGGAGATATGCCAATGAAAATTTGTTTCCCAGCTTTGGAACATGAAGAATACAGAATTGTAACTGGATGTGACCCCAAAAATATCCCCTGGTCGTATCATAATGCTGGTAGTTGGCCAGTTTTAATGTGGATGTTAGCGGCGGCGGCGGTGAAAACTAACAGAGCAAGTCTTGCACAAAAGGCTATTGAAACTGCCCAAGGACGCCTCAGTACAGATGAATGGCCAGAATATTACGATGGTAAGAAAGGGCGACTGATTGGCAAACAAGCTCGGAAATATCAAACTTGGACAATTACTGGGTTCTTATTAGCAAAAGAACTGATGGCAAACCCCACTTATTTACCATTAATCAGCTTTGGTAAATTACCAGCAGAACAGGTTTCTAGAGCATGTGAATTTGAAATCGCCAGTGTAGACCCGTATCTGTCTCGATAGGGAAGTTAAGAGTTAGGAGAGACGCGATTAATTGCGTCTGTACAAGAGTTGGGAGTTAGAATACAAAAGCCTTCTGACTCCTGAATCCTGTCTCCATGACAAACTCCCGTCAACTAGCTTTTATCGCCCTGCGAGATGTTCACAAGGGGGCTTATGCTGATGTTGCCCTAGATAGAGTGCTGCAAAAAGTTAATTTGGCTGATAGCGATCGCCGCTTGCTGACAGAATTGGTTTATGGGAGTGTCAGAAGGCAGCGCACTCTTGATACTCTCATCGATCAACTCGCCAAAAAGAAATCTCATCAACAACCACAAGACCTTCGCACCATCTTACATCTGGGTTTCTACCAACTGCGTTATCAACAGCGTATTCCCGCCTCAGCTGCTGTTAATACCACCGTCCAACTCGCTAAAGAAAACGGTTTTTCTGGACTCACGGGTTTTGTTAACGGTCTATTACGCCAGTATCTTAGAAAAGCAGGGGAAGCAAGGGGGCAGGGGAGCAGAGGGGTAATTCATCCCCCTCATCTCCCTCATCCCCTCCTCCTAAAATTGCCACTGCTCCCAT
>NZ_CAXTNE010000110.1:0-23916 GCF_964245445.1 uncultured Nostoc sp. | reverse complement strand
GGCAGGGGGCGGGGGAGAAGATCCTCCCCTATGCTGCCTGCTAAGAGCTCCCCTGCCTCTTCTCCCCACGCTTCATGGATAGCAGCCACAACATCTAAATACAAAGGCTCACCGGCGCTACCTGCTTCTTTGGTGCGGTCGAGAACTGCGATCGCTTTTACACTAGTTGGTAATACTGCAACAAACTTTTGGACATCAAAGGGGCGGTAAAGTCGCACTTTCACCACGCCAAGTTTTTCACCACGGGCGTTAAGGTAATCTATTGTTTCATGGACAGTTTCACAACCTGAACCCATAAGAACGATAACGCGATCGGCATCGTTAGCGCCGTAATATTCATAGATTTTATAATGCCTTCCCGTGCGTTCTCCAAATTCATCCATGATGCGCTGGACAATTTCTGGACAAACGTTGTAGTAGGGGTTAGCGCCTTCACGTCCTTGGAAGTAGACATCGGGGTTTTGGGCAGTACCGCGCAATACCGGACGATCTGGGGTCAGCGCACGGCTGCGGTGGGCGAGTATGAGGTTATCGTGGATAAGCGATCGCAAATCGCTATCTGACAGCAATTTGACTTTCTGCACTTCATGTGATGTGCGGAAGCCGTCAAAGAAATGCATAAGCGAGACTCGCGTCTCTAGCGTAGCAGCATGGGCGATGAGAGCAAAATCTTGACTTTCCTGCACTGAAGCGGAACACAGCAGGGCAAAACCAGTAGCGCGGGCTGCCATCACGTCGCTATGATCACCAAAAATTGACAATGCATGGGTAGCCAAAGAACGGGCGGCAACGTGAATCACAGCGCTAGTCAGTTCACCAGCAATTTTGTAAAAGTTGGGTATCATCAACAATAATCCCTGAGATGCCGTGAAGGTAGTACTCAAGGAACCTGTTTGTAATGCCCCATGCACAGCACCAGCAGCTCCCCCTTCGCTCTGCATCTGCACGACACTGGGAACAGTACCCCAGAGGTTAGGACGATTTTCTGCTGACCAAGCATCTGCCCATTCACCCATTGCTGAAGAGGGGGTGATGGGATAAATGGCAATCACCTCATTTAATTTGTAAGCAACACGGGCGACAGCCTCATTCCCGTCGATGGTTGCAAAGGTTTTGTTCATAATATGATTTTTGTCCCCGCCTGTAAACTGCATTATCAGAACATGTAAATAAGAAAATTAGAGTAATCAGAGCCAAGCAGACAATGTATTCTGGGTTTTTAAGTTAACTTTAAATAAATACTCTATATGTAAGCATCTCATCCGAAATAGCGCATCTATTAATATGTCTTAATCATGTACTCAATAGCCAAACTATTGATGAGATAAAGCTTTCAGGGAATTTATTATTTTTTGTGGGGTATAGGTTCGGGAATCTTTTTATCCACTAAATTCATGTAGCTGAACTGCGATCGCTAAATGTAGCAGTTACTGCGAATACGTCCCCATAAAGATGACACAATGCGTTAGTTTCGCCTTAACGCACTCATATCAGATTGTAATATATGAAAGTAGCATCTTTATTGCTGATATCTAAAATGATATTTGATTGATTTAAATATCATAAATAAATTTAGAAACTATAACTAAAAATCAAAACCATAAAACTTAACTTATAATAAAATAGTTCAAATACTTCTTGTTAAATATAGTAATTTATGGTTCACCGGAGAAAAATTTTAAAAACAGCAGGATACACAACCCTTTCTGCCTTATTAACTACGGTTTTTTTCCAAAAGGATAAGCAAAAAGAAGGCTATAGCACGAATGCTGATATAGCAAATTATGCAAATACAAATGTAAATTCTTCTCTTCGGCAATTAGCTGCCGCCAAAGGCAAGCTTTATGGTGCAGCAATTTCTAATGATATTTTGCTAAAAGAGAAGGATTACGCTAACCTTATTGCTCGTGAATGTTCGATTGTAACACCGGCTGGTGAATTAAAATGGGGCGCCACTGAACCACAGCCAGGACAATTTACCTTTGAATCAGCAGATGCGATCGCTGATTTCTGCCAAAAGCATAATATAGAGTTGCACGGGCATACCCTTTTCTGGCACATGGCAAACCCAGACTGGCTTCCTTACCCCCCCACTCTTAAAATGATCGAACGGCATGTTAAGGGAGTCATGGGGCATTATCGCAAGAGCAAGGTTTTAAAGTCTTGGGATATTGCCAATGAAATTATCGCTGATAATGAAAATGAAACTGACAACCTTACCTACGGTTTACGTAAAGGAGTAAAACCAGAATTAATTCGGGATTTATTTTTAATTGCTGCTTCAGTTGATAACAGCAAGAAATTTTATTTAAACGATTTCGGCATCGAAGGCGCTACATGGAAATCAGACCGTTTCTTAAAAATGGTCGAATATCTGAAGAATAGTGGCGTTAAAATTGACGGGGCAGGTATCCAATCGCATCTATGGTTTTCTACTGCCTACGGTTTTGACGAGAAAGGATTTAATTCCGTTTTAAAACGGCTTAATGATCTTGAAGTGAAACCAATAATCACAGAATTAGATATTATTATTGATACCCCACTACCCGATAGTATCAAAAAGCTAGACCAGATGGTAGCTGACAGTTACAAGCGATATCTTGACCTCTGCTTTGCGGCTAAAGTTGATACTGTAATTACATGGGGGCTTACCGACCGTCATAGCTGGATACGTCATCCCGACTGGATGCCAAGAAAAACTTTTAGGAACAATCCAAATCTCTGGAAATTTCTGCGTCCGCTTCCCTTCGATGAGAACCTGCAACCTAAATCTGCACGCAATGCTATTGCCCAGGCTTTTGAGCAAGCAAGTTAGAATTACTGCACCCAGACGTAAATAGCGCATTTAACTATTATTCTAAGCGAAGTATCTGGCGAGATACTTCGCTATTCACGAGCACGAAAGTTGAATCAGGCGTGCTTACTAATTAATAACTCAATCACGCTAGAAATTTAGGAAATTTTGTACTGAGAAATAGCAGGATTCCATTCTTTTTTTCTTGACTTGGGATACTCCAAATTTCTCGTAAAAATAATGTGGCTAGAAACCAAGGCTCAAGTAAGTAACGTCTCCAAAGTCTTTTAGGTTCAGACAACAAGCGATATAACCATTCCAAGCCCACCTTTCCCATCCAGCGAGGAGGAGTGGGTACTGCTCCTGCTACATAATCAATACAGCTCCACTGGTCAAAATAGTATTGGTATGAATATGTTCAAGATTTTCGTAAATCCAACGTTCTTGGCGTGGCATACCCATCCCCACCATCAATATATGAGGTTTGTAAGCATTAATTGCAGCCAGAGTAGCAAGATTTTCTTGACTATTTTTATTCATATCAATATAGCCATGAGCGCAAGCAATCTGTAACCCAGGAAATCTGCGGCACAAAATACTTGTTCCTTTTTCAGCGACTCCTGGCTTTGAACCTAAATAAAATACACGCCAGCCTTTATCAGCTGCTTCCGCCATCAAAGGCCATACCCAGTCAGCATAGGTTACTCTTTGCTCTGGTTTCATAGGAAAACCCAATAGTTTTCCTATAAACAATAAAGGCATACCATCAATATGGGTATATTCTGCCTTGGCATAAAAAGCTTGCATCCTTGGATCATTATGGAAGAGATAAAGACTATGCATGTTGTGATTAGCAATAATCCATTTTTTCTTCTTCTGAATAGATTCTTCAATCAACAAATTTAAGTCGCGGATAGAGAGCGCATCCACTTGAGCACCAAGAAGTCTGTAAGATGAAATCCGTATCATAAATGTTTTTAGTATTAGATTGTACAAGTAAAGATTTAATATTACTGAGTATGCGATCGCTGTTTTTTCAATATTTGTTCAGCACCTTCAACTAAGGTCTGTACCCTAGCAGCCCAACTGTGATGATTTACTATCTCATTGCAAGCCAATTTTCCCATTTCTGGCAGAGCTTCTCTTTTCTGATAAGCTTCCAATAAGGTACGTTTTAAATCATTTTTATCACCTGGTTTAAATAGGAAACCTGTTTTGCGATCGCAAATCAACCTTTTAGCATCTTCAAAAGCTGATGCTATGACTGGTTTAGCCATTGCCATGTATTCATAAAGTTTCATAGGTGAGAGATACATCTTTCCCATTTGTAATTGAACTTGCCCAGAGTAAGCAACATCAAATCCAGCGATATACTGGGGTACTTCTTGCCAAGAAACCCGACCTATAAAAGCTACATAAGCTGAAATACCTAATTCTTGACTCCGCTTTTCCCAAGCAGATTTCATTGCTCCATCGCCTACTATTACCAGCGAAATGTCTAAGCCTTCAGAGCGCAATTCAAATACTGTTTCTAATAATAAGTCTAAACCAGCCCAAGCATATAAACTACCTATGAAACCTATAGTGAAACCTGAAAATATTCGCTTTGGGATATGTAGATCAGGATTAATAAAATCAATATCCACTCCATTTGGTATCAAGACAATCTTTTCACTTGAAATACTAAACTCCCGGACTAAAATTTCTTTTAAAGTTTCACTAACACAGGCTAAAACATCGCATTTTTGATATGCTCTGATTTCCATCCATCGAGCTAATCTATCTAGTAATAACGCTTTTCGTTCTGCCTTTGCTTCATAAAAAAGTAATGCTTCAGCTTGCAAAATCCAAGGTATTCCCTGACGTTGGAATATCCAGCCCATACATTGCAAAGTCGCAGCATACTCATACACCCAATCAACTTGATTTTTAAGTTCTTGGTAGCTTCTCCAAGAGTTAATGACACCAAGCCCGATACGCATAAAATCTACTGCTAAGGTGTAGAAAAAACCTTTACTGATTAATTCACCAGAACCATTCGTCGACCATTTTTTTGAAACTTTATCTCCCACAATAAATGTTTCGATTTTCCACTCGAGTGTTTTAAAGCCCTTCAGGATTCCTAAAACCCGAGAACGAGGCCCAGACATCTCTGCATCAGCATGTGTTGAAATGCGAGGTGCTGCCGCTAAAAAACCAAGACGTTGCTGCATTTTGGAACTCCTTAAGATTGGGAACTACTTTGTGAAATTTCTTCTGCAAATGTGGGAGATGCAGCCAAGTTTTTGTAACCAATAATGGCTCGGAGATAAGGTAAACACCAATAAATTACCCACAATAACCCGGAGTGCCGACAACAGAATTCAGTCCAAGGCTTGAGCGGAAATGCTTTGACTTGAATTACCTTTCTTAAACGTTCTAAAACAGATAATTTTGTATCTACCCAACTATTGCGGATTGAGTTTTTACCGCAGGTTCCGACATATCCAGGTACAACCCATATTGAGCAACCATTCTTTCTTGCTCTCAAACCATAATCTAGGTCTCCTAAACTGTGGATAAATGCTGCATCAATATTCCCTACTTTATTTACAACCGCACGAGGAATTAGCACACAATTACCAAACATCGTGTCACATTCTTGAAGAACCTGAACTGAACCTAAAAATTCATATTTATTAGAGTACCATTTGCGAGATTTCACAGCACCGCCGTATGAAGGTTCTCTTGTCATTAAATCTTGAGTCGTACCAACAAATATTGAATTTTCTCGGACAGTTTCTAATAATTGTTGATGAAGCGTGAGTAAGCGTTCCAAGGTGTTTGATTCTAGTATTGTGTCGTCATTCAACCAAAGATAATAGTCATAATCTTTTTGCATTGCTTCAGCAAACGCTAGTCTCATTCCTCCTACCCAAAATAAATTCCCATTGCCTTGAAGAATCTGGACTTGCGGATAAAAAGCCTTCACTGCCTTTGAAGTACCGTCAGAACTTCCATCATCGGTTAAGTAAACATCAAAAGGCTTTGTTTGCTGCTCTAACGCACGCAGACAATTCAGAGTTGTCTCACGCCTGTTAAAACAAGTCATTATTACTGCTAGCTGTGGTTGCTTCATGGAGTATTTTTTATTATGTTAATTTAGTTAGATGAAACAAAAATTCAAGGTTGATTTCGTTCTTTATATAGAAAAATACTCATGAAAATCTTTAAAATTGTATTTATACAATTCGTCTGATTTGATATATCGGGATTGGATGCCATTAGGTGCAGCAAAGTATTTTTTACTCATGGCATTTGGTTCTACTTTAATACCACTTTCTTGTTCAATAAGATTAGCGATATAAGTGCAATAAGCTAATCTCCAATCATTCATTTTTTTCAGAGTTTGTTCTCGAATCTTGTTTGGGTCAGGTGCTAACTGTTTTAAAGTTTGCACAGCTTCAGCAACTTTCTCAGAATCTGGAGCAACAATAACGGAGTTCTCAGGAGTAAAAAATTCATCTCGTCCACCTTTACTTGGAGTACTGACAACAGGAATTCCACACAGTAAGTACTCACTTGATGCTAGATTTGCTCCTTCGATTGCTGAAAGAATCAAACCGACATAGGACTGATTATACTTTTTTGCTAACTCTGTACGTGCAAGAAAGTCTTTGTTGAAATCCGCATGTTTCAATTCTGGACAGAATTTATGTAAGTCACCACCATAGGATACAACCATCAATTTTTCTACGTTTTTTGCCAGTCCAAGACGCTTTGATTCATTGAGTTGTGCTGTGTAAATTGCATCATAAAGCTTTGGTTGCTCGATAACTCGATATAAATATTCATTAATATAAAAATTCTGGTTGAAGTGCGCTCCACGAATCAAAAAACGTTTTCGTAATTCTTCTTCATCTGACGCATTTACCATTAAGTGATGTGTTCTTCCCTCAATACCATGTAGAGTTGCTTTTATCTTCCTTAGCAACATTTGCTTAGGTGTTGCACACCACCCAGGGATATGTTCTAAAACGTGTTTGGGACGAAACCATTTAGGTAGAGGTTGATATGTGACTTTGTTTTTTTCGTAAATCACTCCCCCAAAGAAAGGATAGCTTCCAAGAAAGGAAACAATAAGCGGACGAGTACTAAGAATATAAAAACCGTGAAATAACATTCAAATACTTCTCCTCAATTAACTATGTAATTCAAAGATGAAAATAATCATTCAAAGGTTGGCAATTTTTTCTATCCAATTACTCACTTGAATATTCAATTTAAACACGCTTAACTTGTGTTCTATTTTTCTCACAGTCAACATATATCGGTGCATCACTGATGTGGACGGCATCTTATATCCGACAACTCTTTCGCATAACCATTGATATTTATCTGAACTTCGATTAAAGCTTTTTAAGCTTTGAATTTGTACATTCCAATCCTTATAGAAAAACAGATTGAAATAATGTATCGACACTATGTCATCCCAAGCTTTAAGCCGTGATTCTTTAGATAAGCGATTGTGTAAAGGTAATGGATAACTATAAGCAGAAGAAAAATGAGAAATATTTTCTTCCAGCGAGCATAAAGTCACAGATAAGACTGACTGTTCCACAAAATAAATCCCTTGAGGAGGGGTAATATTCATACGCATCACCTTCTCAAAGTTTTCTTTCCAGGCAGTAAATATACCTGCACTCCTCCTTACAGCAACCAGACCAGAATTCCAGTAAGCTCTAATTTTTTTATTGCCAATTGGTGTCTCAACAAACACCTCATGCTTTACCCCCAGCACTTGATATAGCTTTTGCCAGTACCATTCTTGAGGGTCTCGTAGGCCTGTAGAACCAATTCCTTGACCATACTCAGGACGTATGCGAACATTACAATTTACTGGCAATAAAAATTCGTTTGGCTCGGAAAACAAACATTTGTCACTATCTAAAAAAACTAAGATTTCTGCATCAATATTTTGTTCTGCATAGGCACAAACCAGGGGTTTATTGGCTAAATAATATTCATGAAATTCTTGATTTATAGGAACTTGTTGATGAATCACCTGCAACGCTTCAAACGCTTGTTGGGTTTGCTTTGATATCGCTTCACCTACTCTAGGATGAAAACTATATATAGGTGTATTTTTTAATTCGCCGCAGAAGTTACGAATACTTTCTGCAAGCATCAAAGATTGACCTTCTAAACGACCAGGCTCTGTACAAATTATAAAAGCTATAGGTATTGGCATACTATGAAGTATTTGCTTACTAAGTTAATTTCTGAATGAAGATTTATTTGCGTTCATCAATATTTCCTGGAACAAAGCTGAATAACGACGTGCTTGGAGTTCCAGAGTGAATTCTTGTTGCGCTTTTTCACGAGCATAAAATGACAGCTTTTGCAGCCTCTGTTCATTTTCAAGTACCCAGGTAATTCCTTTGGCAAAATCTTCAACTTCATAAGGTTTAGCCAAATAGCCATTTTGCTGATGATCAACAATATCTTTTAAGCCAGTAGAATTAAATGCTACAACTGGAGTGCCACAACTGAATGATTCAGAAGCTGCCTGCCCAAAAGATTCTTGAAGAGACGGTACAAGCATCACATCAGCTGCTGAGTAAAGAGTTGCTAAAGATATATCATCATGTAAGTGTCCTAAATAGCGTGCTTTACAGCCTAAATCAGGTGGATTTTCAGGTTGAGATGCGCCAAAAACCACTACTTCTACGTTATCCTTCCAGCCAGATTTACTCAATTCTTGTAGAGCTGGCTGCAATAAATGAAATCCTTTATTTCTATCACTTGTTGCCTCGATCGCTCCAAAGAGAATCAGCTTCTTATCTTGAGGTAACTTAAGTATTTCTCGTGCAAAATATTTATTAATAGGTCGATATTTTTGAATATCTAGCCCGTGGGGAATTACCTCGATTCGCAAATCTTGGAATAAAGAACTAGAACGAGCGCACTGCCCTAACCAAGAGCTTGGTGAAACCAGAGTTAAATTAAGATTTTTCCAGGCTTTTACCTTGCGCTGCCATGCCCAACGGGATAAATCCCATTCATTACCACTGTTGAGTTGAGAACAAGCTCCACAGGATACTTTGTAGCGATCGCATTCTCCAGTAACGTGACACCCTCCAGTAAACCCCCACATATCATGGAGAGTCCAAACTAGAGGACGCTTCAGTTTAGAAAATGTTTCTATTTGCATAAAAGCTGCGCTAATCCAATGTAAATTTATTATGTCTGGATTAATCTGAGCAACTTTAGGAATAATTCTATCTGGCAACCATTGAACAAAAAATGGAGTATTTTTCTTTTGACGATAAAGTTTTAACGGTAGACTTTCAAATGTCAACTTTGCTTTAGCAATGCCTTGAAATAATTTAGTCTTAGGCGCAATTACTGTTTTATCATTACTAGATTTTTCCTGGACTAGCATTTGTGACTCTAGCCCTATATCTTGCAAACCTGTGTGCAAACGATATGCAGCTCTTGCTGCACCTCCAGCAATATCATGGGTACTAAGATGTAAAATTTTCATTTTTCTTAACTTCGTAATTACTAAAATTATTTATGACTGCCATAAAAGCTATTCATATAGCTCTGATGATAATTTCGTTGATAATCAAGAGTTAAAGAGAGCGAAGTTGTAATATACATCAACCAATTCCAACTGGGAGTTAATAATCTTGCTTCGGAAAAATTAATAATGACTATGAGAATTAACATCTGCATTGGCCAATAATCTTCCGGTTTTTTGGCTACATAAATAATTCGAGTCATAGCCATCACAAAGAAACGAATAAACCCTGCGGCAAAAGTCAAAAAGCCTAGCAATCCTAATTCTAATAAGAGTTCTAAGAAGCCGTTGTGAGCATTACTTGCCCATTCATAAGTAGCTCTCAGCTTAGATGCAGCATTACTAGTCCAAAATCCAGAATATCCATAACCTAACCAAGGTCTTTCCAAAATCTTGGACATCACTAGCTCCCAGAGATCAGAGCGTCCATTGAAGGTAAGGTCTTTACCAGAAGTACCAACTACAGTTTCGGCGTTATTGACAAGCAATATTGAAAAAATAATCAATAGCATCAACGCAGAAGTAATCATAATAACTTGTAATTTATAATTAGTTTTTTTAAAAAATTTGTAAAAAGGTAAAAGTAATATCATTGTTAATAAAATCGTTAAAGATGTTGTCGAACGTGAGAGGATAATTAGACATATAGATATCCCACATAGCGCCCACATCAACCAGCGATATCGATGGCTACTAAGAGCAAGGTGCAAAAAAACTCCTGCACTCCAAGCCATCATGTATCCTAATTCATTTTTATGACCATAAATTCCGCTCCACATATTTAGTAATTCAGGTGATTGGTGACTGTAATCCGGTAGAAATGCAGAAAATAGCATAGATAATAATGCGGCTGTACCAAGTGCCCAAGCTATTAACCTCATTTGTTCCCTTAGGGAATAACGCATTGCTAAATAGATTGCAAGAAAATATATTCGGATTAGACCCCTCATATAAGTAAGACTAGAACTTAAGTCTTCTGACCACAAAAGAGAAAATATAATTATTGCTAGTAAAAAAATATGTAATGGGCTTATAGTAGCTACATATAAAAAACCTTTCCAGTATAAAAGTAGGAAATAAAATAGAATTAAATATGAAACTATATTGAATATAGTATCTAGCTTATCACCGCCAAGGGTAGATATAGAAACATCTTGTGCAGGGTGTATTGTTAATGCCCCAACAGCAATGAGTAATAATAAAATAGTTAATATTTTTTCTGTTATTTTTATTTTAGTTTCTGACATTTACTTTGCTTATAAATTTACTAGATTTACCACTATTTTTTTAAGTTTGAGTAATTTATTTTTTTTTCAATTCTTCTTTAAAAACATCTAATACAGTCGCTTTATAAACTGTTTTCTGAGTAAAATTATCTGCTTCTCTATTCCTGACAATAAACGGTGGATGTTTTAGAGGAAATTCCATTGCTTCCATCGACATATTGATGAACGAAAATTTTTGGTTGGAAGTGAAATGAGTTGCGTCTGCACCAGTACCAACATTAGAAACTAAATTGACATTCGGAATAATACTTAAGCTGCCCTGCATCCAGCAAGCAAACGTCCATTGATAATCCCAGGTTATACTTGTAGGATTGTTATAAACAGATTGAAATATTCGTCGCCAATAATTTATTGCTTTCTGATCTGCAAGAATGTCATGTAAAATATTTTCTGCTTGCACCTCTTTCCAGAGTTTGATGGTTAAATCATAATGTTGCCAAGCACGTCTCCAACTTGCCCAACCCCAGCAGTGGCTGTAACGAGAAAAATAATAACTGTAATTTGTGCGTTTTCGTCCAAACTGAAGATTTTGAGCAGAGATTGTGGCAATTCTGGTATCGTTTCTATATTTTTCTAGCAGTTCTTCACTATATCTGAAAAAACTTGGGTGAGGAATGCAATCATCTTCTAAAATAATTGTCTCTTCAACATTATTAAATACCCAATCTAAACCACTAGATACTCGTTTTGCACAACCTAAGTTGATATCAGAATAATTCTTGATAACTTCACAGTCCCAATCAACTCTTTCAATAATTGCCCGAGTTGCTTCACACTTTTCTGCCTCACCTTCGCGATCTGTGCGGGCGCCATCTGCAATTACAAAAAGTTTGGTTGGTTTGGCTTTGCGAATAGCTTCAAAAACTTTCTCTGTTGTCTGTGGCCGCTTAAAAATAATAAAAGTTATTGGTGTTTGCATTTTTGATTAACTTGGCTAATGTCTTAAGAAAGGTGAAAGTTAGATAAAAAGGATTAATTTTTATAAAAAAGTAGAAGCGATCGCACTTGAATCTTAAATATTTTTTGGGTTCTATTATCAAATGCATTGCACACAAAACTAGCAGCAGCTTGAGATATTATTGTTGCGATCGCAGCCCCAAAACCTGCATATTTAGGAATAAGTAAGAAATTAAGAATGATATTGAGTATTGCCCCAAATAAAGTTTTACCGAAAGAAACGTGATTCAAACCTTCAGCAATAAACCACGGTGATGTTGCAAGGCCCATAAATACAAATAAAGAAGTCCAAATATGGATTGCTAGTATCGGCCCCGCTTCCGCATATCCACTTCCAAACATCACCATAATTATCTTGTCGGATAGGAATGTCATTGGCAGAGCAATTGCAATAGATATACATACAAGGAGACGAAGTAATTGTCCTATTCGCTGATAATAAAGAGTTTCTGATTTTTCTTTGGCCGCATAAATTGAAGGAGCAACCGAAGAGACAATAGCCGCCGGAATAAAATACCAAATTTCCGAAATACGGACAGCAGCAGAATAAATCCCAACCTCATTATTTCCGGTCATTTGACCTAACATTACCTGATCGATTTTCATAAAAATCATGATAGCGAACCCCGAAAAAATCAGAGGTAAGCTCTCTTTCAAAAGAGTTTTGGCAGTAGAAAAACTCCAACGCCATAACAAGAATGAAGATACTTTTACTTGATAAACAATCAGTAAACCAATTGCACTCATTGCAAATTCTCCTAATGTTACCCAAGCAAAAGCTAACAGTGGGGCTTTTGTTAAAATCAGCGCTATTTTGATGAGACTATTTAATAAAAAGGCTATATTCTTAGCAATCACCGTGTATTTTGACTGCACCTGTGATTGAAACCATAGTTCAATAGTATCAGCTGCCCTAAAAATTCCTGCCATTGCTAAAATTACAACTAGCCATATCTTCAGTGTTTCATGCTCACCTAAGAAAAACATGCCACTAACTGCTAATAACACAGAAGCAATTCCACCCAGCAATTTTAGCCAGAAAGTAGTTCCTAAAATTTCTTCTTTGTTTAATGGTTGACGGACAATATGGCGAACCACTACATCGTCTAGTCCTAGAGTAAAAATCGGGCTAAATAAGCTAACAAAGGCTAAAACATAGTTAAATAAACCATACTGTTGGACTCCTAAATAGCGTGCTATCCATACCCCTACAACCAAGCTTGCACCCATACGGAGAATGCGGTCAGCAAACAACCAACTTGTATTGGCAATAATTGCACGCAGACTAGAACTAGATTTAAATTTTGATAAGCCTTGAAGCCTAATTTTATTTAGCATAGCCTTTTAATTTAACCAAGTGACACTCTTTATCAATTTTCCTAATGCAAATTTTATTAGCTTATTAAATTATTCAAGATAGATTAAGTTAAGCCAGTATTTTATATAATTATTAGTTTCGATTTTTTAAATTTACCATACATCAAAATTTTGATAAAGTAGCTGAATAACAAAACAATACCTTTGATTTTCCAATACAAATTATGTTCAAACAAAAATATTATTTTCAGATATGAAATAAAATCCTGAGATTTTGGACATGGGATTGTTTTTAGCTCTTCGAGAGATATGAAAGCTAATAACAACGGTAAACTTAAATTATTTTTTTGAAGTATGTAATTAAAGAAGGAATTCCGTTTCCAAAATCTTTTATATTCATAGTTTTTGTCTGTATGTAAAAACTTATTGTTATGATACTGATTATTTTGATGTATTCTATACATCACTAAAGGTTTAGACATATAAAACTTTTTAGCCCCTACCAAGGAGGCTCCCCATACCAGACAATCATCAGACCTCACACGCCAATCTTCTATATTCGGAATAGGTAAAATTTTTCTGATGATTTCTCTACGTATTGATAATGTTGAAGTTATAGAGCCAATCCATTCACCATTGCATAAAGTTCTAATTACTGAATAACCCAAATCTAAATCAACTGCATCAGTTTGAAATATTCCTTCCACTGCCCCAAACTTTTTATATGCACAAAATATAAAATCACATTCAGGACGTCTACTATAAAAGTTTAGTGCGTTTTCTAAATATTGAGGTTCATAAATATCATCAGCATCTAAAAAAAATATAATCTCTCCGGTAGCAGCTAAAAAACTTTCATTAAAGGATGATAATTGTCCTTGATTTTTTTCTTTAAAGATGCATTTAACATTGTCTAATTGGACAAATTTAGCAATGACTTCCGCAGAATTATCTGTAGATGCATCATCAATAATAATAATTTCATCAAATTTAACCGTTTGGTTTAAAGCACTATCAATTGCCTCTGAAACAAATTCAGCATAATTGTAGTTATTAATTAAACAAGATGTTCTAATTTTATCCATGTAAAAATACCTCCATCATCAGGAATAAGATAGGTTGATTTACTTGCAACGACGTTCACTTTTCCAATTTGTCCGATTAACGCTCTTTGGAAAATTTTGTTAAGCTGCTAGATACTAAATCTTGTTGAATTTGTTGTTTTCTGTTGTCATAAAAATAACTATTAGGTTCATTTTTGGTATTCACACCATTGATGACTATCCCTAACACCTTCTGACCTGACTGAGTTAAAAAGTCTTTAGCTGAATTTGCACTGTTCAAGTCAACTACTCCAGGACGAACGACTAATAAGATTCCGTCAGTGAGGGTACTTAAAACAGCAGCATCCGCTATTCCTGATAAAGGAGGAGTATCAAAAATTACAAGATCGTAATCTATCCCAAAGTTACTAATTAATGTTGCCATGCGTTGAGAATCTAGCATTGCTACTGGGTTAGGAGGCAAAATTCCAGAAGTAAGAACCTCAAGATTAGGCATTACTTCTTGTATTGCTGCATCTAAAGAAATGTGACCAGCAATGGCATTACTTAGCCCTGTTGCATTTGTTAGCCCCCAGATATGATGCTGCATGGGATTACGCATATCTGCATCTACCAACAAGACTCGCCGCCCTGCCTGAGCCATAGTCACAGCTAAATTTGCAGATATGTCAGACTTTCCTTCTTTGGCAACGGAACTTGTGATTACAATGCTTTTTAGCGGTTTATCAGAACAGAGAAACTTTAAGTTCACTTGTAGCACTTGGTATGCATTACCAAGAGGGAAGTAAGGAATATCTCTACCAATGATTTTAGGAATAGCTCTATCGAGTCCTGCTATAGAAGGATTATCTTTACCATTTCTACTTTGTGTCGGAATCACTCCCAAAACACTGTATTTCATTACTTCTTTGGCTTCTTTGACGGTCTTCACCGAGCGGTCTACTAAGTCTAAACCAAAGGCAACAATGATACCTAAGAAAAGACCAATTCCTCCTCCACCTACAATAAACAGAGTTTTGCGAGGTCCTTCTGCTTTCTCAGGGGTTAAAGCATAGGAAATGACACGAGCGTTAGGAATCTTTTGATTCTGTGCAATATCAATTTCTTGGCGCTTTTTTAAGAGTGTTTCGTAAGTCGTTTGAGCTGCTTGTAGCTTCCGTTCTAGCTCTCGTTGACTCTGTTCTAGCTTTGGCAAATTATTTGCTCGTTTGATATAGGCCTGTTGCTGTCGCAAAAGTGTGGCAATCTGTCTTTCTAGACCGACGCGTTCTGCCTGAGCACGAGTAATATCTGCTATTAGGCTTTGGCGCAGTTGTCCAACCTGTAAACTTCCCTCTGTTATCTGCCCTGTACCAGCGAATTGTCCTATGCGTTCTTTTAGCAAGCTCTGAAGAGCTACGACTTTTTCTTGTAAGTTAGTAATTGTAGGGTGTTCAGGTGAAAAACGTGTACGCTCTAGTGCCAGTTGGCTTTCTGTTTCTTGGAGTTGAGCAAGCACTTTCTGAACTCCAGGTGCTTGAGTTAATTCAGATGCGATTACACCTTGCTTTGAATCTATCTTAGCTTCACTACTTAACTGTTCTAAACGACCTTTGACATCATCTAATTGAGCTAGAGCTTGAGAAATTTGGTTTCCTAACTTGGAAATCGTATCAACTGCTGCGCTTGCTTCTTGTCCCAAGACAACAACTTTATTCTTTTCTTTAAATAGCCGCAGTTTTGATTCGGCTCTTCTGACAATTTCCTCAGCTTTGGGTACTTCCGTTACGAGAACATCTTTGGCAATCAGTGCTTCATTCTGATTAGCTTTGATATTTAGCTCGATATAACTGTCGATAACTTCGTTGACGATTTTGGCAGCTAGTTCAGGATTGCCACCTTTATAAGAGATTTGTACAACATCAGTTCCTTTGATTCCTTCTATCTTTAGTTGTTTTGCCAAGTCGGAAATAGAGAGCAGTTTGCCTTTGCTATCTTTGAGATTGAGGGAATTAATTGTTTTCTCAATCACTGGATTTGATCCAATAACTCTCACCTGAGTTTCTAGGGGATTGTCGTTGACATTCAAAGCTTCCAAGCGTCCTATGTCTTCTGATAACCCTGTGAGTGAGGAAGAGCGATTGGTCTTAATCATCAAACTTCCTTCTGCCTTGTATGAGGGTTTTAGTGAAAATGCATACAAGCATCCAAGGGTAACAGCTATGCCAAAAATACCGATTAGAGGTAGCCAACGCCGTTGAATAACTTCTAAGTATTTCTGAATATTTACTTCTTCAATGTGTGGTAAAGATTCCATGGTCATAATATATACAAATTTTATAAATAAGTTGATTTAGTTACAGGAGATATTTTCCAGTATTTTACCGATACTAGCACTGGAGTCTACTTTGCTATGCTAATATCTGCGTTGATTGTCAGCTAATACCTTTTTATTGAGGTTGTTCAATATCTGAAGTAATTTATTAACCATTTTTAACTAGCAGTATGTGGCTTCCACTTCTGCACAAAAGAATAAATATTACATAATTTTGATTATTTAGAATTACAAACCCACTTTCACTACAATTCAAACTCATTTCCAGAAATATGTAAATATCAAGTTGATTGAAAAACCTAAACTAAAAAGACTAATTGTTTGTTTAACTTAGTGTTGTTTTACTACTGATGAAAGTATTGATTAATCATCTAGTAATTAACATCATATTCTGTAACAACACTGATTTGGATAACTTTACAAAATATTCATACAAATGCTAGTATATTCGTTACCTTTTTACTGATTATGAAAAGACAAGAAAAATTAATTGCTTAAGGGTAAGCAATAAAAGAACTGTGCGAGCTTACAAGCAATGGAACAACTTTATTAGTTATCAGTTACCAGTTTCAATCGAAGGCTTTAAGTCTTCCACCATACGCCTATTAACTGTTTACTGTTAATTGTTCACTGGTTTCAAGTTAGGCTTTGGACAGTGATAAGAGACGCCTAGAAAGACTGGATGGATATTTACCTGATCTGCTGCTTAAAAGCTTTGAACAATAATTAGTTTTTGCTTAGAATAATGGTCAATCTTGAGGACGATACGGGACTGACATAATAAAATTATGTGATTTGAGAATCGAACTTGTAAGGACTCACAGCCAGTTTAATTTGCCCAGACTGGTGCAAGGCTTTTTTGATGTGGCTTGATATATGGAAATGACAGCATAGCGTCTGCTCTTGAGTATATCCCGTATTTTAGGCTTACCCATAAACTTGCGATCGCCTTGTTTGTATTCTGCAATAAACACAAAATACTCCTTCCAAGGTTTATCTAACAATATATATGTTGTGCTATCTGTGTAACTGTATAGTAACACGTATAAGAGATAAACGACTAGTAACTAACGTTTGCAGAATAAAACCGAACTATATGAAGAAAGATAAACTCCGGTACAATCGTTTTCACTGATGCTTTATGTCAAGAACAAAGTTTTACGCTGACTTACTTATTAATACGGCTAAAAGAATATGAGTTAGTAGAGTTGCAGCAGAAAGCACAGAACAGACGAGGCTCAAATTCCGACATGGTTAGAGCATGGATTGCTCAACTGCCTCCTTTTAGACAAAAGTCTACATCAGACTAAATAAACTTCACTATATTTTTAATGAAGTTTAGCTAAACTTATAGCTATCTGTGTTAACCTGAAGTATTAAAACTAGGGTGCTATTTTTTGCTTTCAGTATCTAGGCAATTTTAATTATTAAACTAACATTAAATGTAAAGAGTATTGAATTATGAAATTATCTTCTATCACCTTAGTGATTGTGATTAGTGTACTCGCTCTCCCCCAGAGTGTCTATGCCAACCAAGAAAATGCTCCCATGATAACAGGCGATTACAATCAGGCTGGAGTTTTATTAACGGAACCAGCCACGATTAAGACTACATGGAGTAATTTTACCGGACAGAGCAATAATCGCAAAGAAACTGCTGAATCAATTTTGCTAGTACAGGAGCAAGAATGCCAAAAGATTAACCCGCTTGAGTTCATCAATGACCCAGGTGCTTTCTTTAAACAATGTCAAAAACCAACAAATACCCAAACTTCTCAGAGTACTGAGCCAATTGAGTATCTCAAGGTTCCTAAACTGGATTCTGGTATTAGTGTGACAGTTACTAAGTTTTGATATAAAACCTTTTTAGCAAGAGATAATTAATTATTGGTAGTGTAATTTCTCTAGATAATTTACGTTAAAACATGGATGAAATATTTATGCTGGCTGCTTTAGCTCAAAGCAGAAAAGCTTTGCCGGAATGTTTGCCGAACCCACCAGTAGGTTGTGTAATCATAGATGCCCAAGAGATAGTAGCCCAAGGATACACACAAGCACCCGGAAAACACCATGCTGAGGCTGACGCACTTAACCAAATTCAAGGCAAAGCTTTCAACTTCTTGAAAATGTATGTAACTCTTGAACCTTGTTCTTTTCATGGACGCACACCCGCATGTGCTTTAGCGATCGCCAAAGATCGTCGTATACATGAAATATATGTATCTATAATTGATCCAGACTCCCGTAATAATGGTCAAGGATTGGACATTCTCAGAAGAGCAGGAAAGATAGTTAATGTTGGACTATGCGCTAATGAAGTGAGTGCTTTTCTTAATCAATATTTAATCAAGTGATAGTTGAAAAGTTAAGTTAAAATTGCAACGTATTACCATTTTCCTAAAATCTTTGCAACAAGTTAATCAGCTGTGTCGATTCACAACTGTGCTTTTGTATCAACTTAAGGTGAAAATTAGTAAGTGTGGAAGCTTTAAGATATCTTATTGTTAAGGATTTCAGATGATTTCTGCATTTTTGGAGAAGTTGGAAATCTTGTTATTGAAATTATGCTGTATAATAATTAACCACCCCGAAACGTAAGTCTTTTCGCTTCGATAGGATAATTACCTGCGATCGCAGGTGTTGCTATCTTGCTAAGTATTATCCTTGATGTTAATGTGACCAATATTACTACTTTTAGTTAAAAAAATGTCGCCAAGAGTAATTACATTGATAATACTGCACCCAATACAGATGTCTGCGTTCAGTATGACACAAGCGCAATTATCATAGATACCTGCGTTTTTGCCGTTCTAAATCCCTAATTACAAGTATTTAACTGGACTTTCAAGAAGCAAGGCGGCTATGCTGTTTTGGTGGAAGTAGAAGGGAAAAGGATTTGGTTTGTTTGTTTCCTTTGTCGCGGTTAGCGTACCCCCAGTTGAACTGCTCCTAAGAAAGCTGTTTTTAAGTAGAAGAAGCTGGAAAAGTGCTTTTTTGATAGCTAGCGTTCTACGTAGCCGACTTGATATAATTGGATTATTTAGTAAAAACTTAGGGGTAATAAATGGGCATTTTAGGTTTAATAAGTTGATCTTCAATAAAATCAAAATATAACCTAAATAGTAGCAATCAAAATAAATTGTTAATTTGTGGTTTAATAATTTTAAATTACGACTAGTGTAGAGATTTTGTATTATTAAGTTGTTTTTTGTAATAAAATCATTATCGGGGCAATGTTTAATTTACTCATAAAGTGTATTAGATAAGTAAATAAATAATAATTCTGTTTCACAGATATGCAAATATCAAGAATAAAGCAGTGTAATAGGTTCAAAAGATATGGTAATGATACTTGAGGTAATTGATTTGTCACTACTGATGATGTTATTATTAGGGAGTGGGTTGATTTTGGGTTTATTATCTCCAAGAATTGACTTGTAATGTATCATAGACCAGAATTCATCAGTATTGCCAATTGATTGATTAGCAGTGTGAAATGGCTATGGGTCTGAATATCTAGACTTGATACCAATAAATTGATGAGGTTACAGAGGAGCAAATAACCATGAGCAACTTAACATCTCCACCTACCGAAGTTCAAAAAACGAAGAAAAAAAGTTTAGCCGCAGATAAAAAACCTCGAGCTACAGATGATATTGTGCGTAGTTATCTGCAAGAAATCGGGCGTGTAGATTTGTTGACTCGTGAACAAGAGGTTATTTTTGCCGAACAAGTGCAGCAGATGATGAATTTACTAGCTGCTAAAGAAGAATTGGCTGTGAAATTAAATCATGAACCCACGGTGCAAGAATGGGCAGATCAGGTGGAGTTAAGTGTTGAGGTGGTAAAGCAACAGCTAACTCAAGGACATCAAGCCAAGCAGAAAATGATTCAGGCTAATCTCAGGTTAGTGGTAGCAGTGGCGAAGAAATACCAGCACCGCAACCTGGAATTTATGGATTTAATTCAAGAAGGTACTTTAGGTTTAGAGCGAGGGGTGGATAAATTTGATCCCGCTCTTGGTTATAAGTTTTCTACCTACGCTTACTGGTGGATTCGTCAAGGAATTACACGAGCGATCGCTCAACAAGGACGGACAATTCGTTTACCTATCCACGTCTTTGAGAAACTGAACAAAATTAAACGGGTGCAACGAGAATTATCTCAACAGTTAGGTCGCGTTCCTACTACTGCTGAAATTGCTAAGGCGTTATCTTTGACACCTAGCCAAGTTCGAGAGTGTTTGTTCTTGGCCCGTCAACCGTTTTCCTTAGAGGCGCGAGTTGGTGAACAACAAGATACAGAATTGCAGGACATACTGGAGGATGATGGCCCTTCTCCCGAAGACTACGCTGTTGAAGAATCTTTGCACCAAGATTTACAAGACTTGTTGGCAAAGCTGTCTCCCCAGCAGCGAGAAATATTAACCTTGCGCTTTGGTCTGACTGATGGATATGAACTTTCTTTAGCACAGATTGGCGATCGCATGGGTATTAGTCGAGAACGGGTACGTCAGATAGAGCAAAAAGCCCTCAGCCTTCTACGACGGCAAAAAGAACAAGTACGTAGTTATTTAGCAAGCTGAGATTATTTTTTCATAATAATGTAGAGCATTTAAACTCAGGAAGTCACTATTATGACTGTATAAAACTCAGTTATTTTGGGAGAAAATAAACCTAAGTAATCTCTCTCAAAGTTTTAATATGAGTACATCAAAGACAGTGCAACAACTGCAAGCACAATGGGTAACTTTTGAAAACTTTCGACGTTATGGACAGGTGATTTTTGCAAGTCTTGATGGCAAAGCTTATGATGGGGAAGATGCCCAGTTAAACCTGCATAATGGTATTCCACGGTTTTATATTATGCGGTTGGAGAAGAGAGGACGAAAGTTTCACAAAATTACTCGCCATGTGCAATGCACTCAATGTCTGGGTTCTTTGGAAGGGAAGGATTGGTTAATTGCAGTTTCTCCTCCTAATAATGATGTAAATGAACCAGCATTAGAAGAGATTGCTGCTTTCCGCATTCCGGGGAATTGTTTTATCAAGCTACATGAGGGTACTTGGCACGCTGGCCCCTATTTTAACCATGAAGCTGTAGATTTTTATAATTTGGAACTAGCTGATACAAATGTGGTGGATCATTTCACCCATGATTTTCTCAAGAGTCATCAATTAGAGTTTGAGATGGTTTAGACTTCATCACTCAATCCCAAAGAAGGAACCAAAATTCGTCCGTTGTAACCTGCTTGGTTGTATTGTTCAAGGACATGAGTTGCAATACCTTTGCTCTCACCTAATCTAACCAAAGCTACACTTGCCCCCCCAAAGCCTGCACCCGTGAGTCTTGCACCAAACACCCCTTCTGTTTTCTGCAAAATCTCTACCAACCTATCTAGGGCTGGTACTGAAACTTCATAATCATCTCGCAAGCTGGCGTGGGAAGCGTTCATCAATTCGCCAAAACGCTCAGATGTTACTCCCTGCAATACTTCCAAAACGCGGTTATTTTCTGTAACTACATGACGGGCACGACGCTGTAGTGGTTCGGGTAATGTTTTTGTTACATTAACATCAGTAATATCTCGCAATGCTTTCACACCGAGCGATCGCGCCGCCTCTTCACACTCAGCCCGACGCTGGTTATAACCGCTAGTTGCAAGTGTGCGCGGTACACCGCTATCAATAACCAAAATCTCCGCTTTCTCAGGCAAAGGCATCACCCGACGTTCTAAAGTCCGAGTATCTAAAAACAAGATATGTTCAGTGTCAGCCAAGCTAGAAGCCATCTGATCCATGATTCCGCATTGCACGCCAGCATATTGAATTTCTGCTTGCTGGGCGAATTGGGCGATTTCAACATCATCAATCGGAAGGTTCAGAAGTTGGCGTAATGCCCGAAGGGTTGCCACTTCCAAAGCTGCGCTGCTAGACAAACCCGAACCCATAGGAACCGACGATTTGACGTACACACAAAGCGGCGATATTGTGTATCCTGCTTTTTGCAAAAGCTCAATACAGCCAAAAATATAACTGGCAAATCCAGACGGCTGATGATTGATATCTGAAATGCTCACTTGCTCGTTTAAATTTTCCGAGTAAAAGTTATGCTGGCTATCGCTACTAAAACCTAGCTGTACCGTCGTACCTTGAGGAATCGCAGTTGGAAGAACGAACCCATCATTATAGTCAGTATGTTCGCCCAGTAAATTTACTCTTCCTGGCGCACTCGCTTGAGTTTCAGGTGGTTTACCGAATACTTGTTGAAAATCCATAATTATTAATTATACAAAGGTACAGGGCGCAATCTTCCTTCTACCTCAACATTAGGAAAATTTGGATCAAAAGTCAGATTTTCCAACTTTCCATCTTTCAAAATTACAAAAGTATCTTCAACCTTTGCCCCTGCTAAACTAGGGTTCCAAGCGACAGCAATACCTTCTGCCAAAGTATCAATAGTGGTTGGATTTGCTACGATTTCTCGCGCTAAATATCCGGTGGTTCCTCCCTGGTGATGTTCATGGATGGCATTGGGAAATCCATGCTGCTCATAAGCCTGAGCTAGTGCGTGATAAACTGCATCAAGAGTGTTTCCAGGTTGGCACAAATTTAAAACTACTGCTTCTATTTCGCGCACATGGGAATGCAATTCGGCCTGTTCATCTGAGAGCTTACCAAAACAAACAAATCGAGTCAGATTTGCATATAAACCGTAACCTCTAGCGCAAAACACCAGCATTGCTTGCCGTCCAATTTGTTCTGCTGTGGCTGTAGCATGACGGTATAGCGGTAAACGCCTATCACCCGCTACCAGTGTCAGCGCCGGATGTAAGCCTTTCGCCCATAACGCCTCTGCACCCGCACCCGCTAACTGATATTCTGTCCAAGTTGGCTTGGCGGCTTTGAGTACTTCTGTCATTGCCTGACTAGCTTTTTGCCCAACTTGGCGATATCGCTCTAATTCACTTGACATCATTACCCGTTTGTGTGATTGCAGAGATGAGGGTAACGGCTGTTCTAAATTGGAGATGGGGCGATCGCTAATTACTTTTCCGCCACCAGTTGCATCACGAATAAAAGACTCACGGGTAGCACCATCAGCCCAAGGGTTGACATAAACCTTAAAATTAGCAGGTAGTTCTTCATCCTTAAGACGCTGCGCTTCAATTTCATCGGTCAATACCCAAGCATCTTCAGTAGTTACTAATACTTCTGCTACGCCACTCTCAGCAGTAAGCAGCACGGTGTTAGAAGCGCCAGCTGTCGCCCAGGCAAACCAGTCTGTACCGCGCAAGCGCACACCTTGCACTTCGGTTTCACGCAATATTTGCCTGATTAACTCTAGTTTTTTGGAGACTTCTTCGTTCATACAAAATTAGTAACCACAGATGAGTACACATAATTATGAGATTCATCTGTGTTTATATGTATATGTCTATGGTTTGAGAAAAACGTGGCTACGGTATTATATCGAGTTTGGCATTCAGTATTTACTTAGAACAGCATTTCATTAATTCGTAGCGAATTAAATTTGGCAATGGTAATGCATCGGCTGACAATGCCAATGCATCGACTAACAATACCAACGCATCGACTGACAATGCCAATGCATCGACT
>NZ_CAXTNE010000109.1:0-23939 GCF_964245445.1 uncultured Nostoc sp. | reverse complement strand
ATTTTTAGCGATCGCTGGTTTTTGATCCTACCTCACCAAATCGCGTTGCTCCCACCTATAATCTGACCTTTACAGCGCTGTTTCAACACGATTCAAAAATTCGCTTAAGACTTGCAAGAATCGTTCCGTCTCTTCCAGATGAGGCATATGTGAACTATTTTCAAACAGTACCCACTCAGAGCCGGAAATACCTTGGTGAACTGTTTCAACACAAGTGGGCGTAACCTCATCGTAGCGACCTGAGAGCAGCAGTGTAGGCACAATAATTTCACTTAGACGATCTTCAATATTCCAGTCGATAATTTTGCCAGCACCTCGAAACTCTGTACCGACTTTGCTGTAAGCACTAGTCAAGCAGCTAGGCCAAGGGTCTATTCGGCAAAGAAAAGAATGATTGAACAGCTCCATTGCCTGTTTGTATTCGGGGTCTTGAATGCTACCATCAGCTTCATGCTTACGAATGATCTGTTGTACTTCGATTGGTAGCTCATTCATTAGGCTATAAGCTTCAGTTATAAATTGTTGAATGCTAGAAGGCGTGCTAGCGAGAACCAGACTAACTAATCCAGCGGGTTGAGAAAGGGCATGTTCGAGTGCTAAACAACCGCCCCATGATTGCCCAAAAAGATGAATTTGGTCCAAATCTAAGGCGCGGCGGATGGCGAAGAGTTCTTCTTTGAATAAATCAATGGAATACAATTTTGGATCTGTAGGGCGATCGCTATTACCACACCCTAATTGATCGTAAAAAATAACTCGCCTTCCGGTTGCTGCGATGCCTGCGGCGGGCGTAGCCATCGCTTCCAAAGGTTCTAAGTAGTCGTGGGGTACTCCTGGGCCCCCGTGAAGACACAGCAGTGGTAGCTTTTTAGAATCTTCTTGGTCTGGTTTAATAATCCGATACCATACCTGATGACCATGAAACGAGATAAAGTCTTCAACGGCAGAAATTGTCATCATGGAGTTAATATTTTTACTTTTTAAATAAGTATACGTAATTACTCCATTGCTTTAACCTGCTGATTAGCTTCTTTTTGTGCTTGTACCATCGCCTGCTTTAATGGTTGTTGCCCCAATAAGGCGCTGACAAACTGGTTATCAAAGTTATTGACGATCGCAGATGAATACTCACCTACCTGCCACGGTGTAGCATAATCAACACCTGCTACTAATGGCGATCGCATAGGGTCTTGATCGTAGCCCAAATTCTTTGCTACTGATTTACGTGCTGGCAAAGCAAACCCTGTTCCTGTCCACTTTTGCATCCCTTCTTTACCCGTGAGATAGTCAATCAACTCCCAGGCTTCGGTTTTATGCTGTGCAAGATTATTCATCACGTAAGCAACAGTAAAAACCATCGTGCCTTTTTTATCATTAATAGTAGGCACTGGTGCAGTAGCAAACTCTACTTGGGGAAAGGTTTCAGTTAAATAGGGAATTGCCCAATTCCCCTCAATCACCATTGCCACTTTACTTTGACCAAACATTTCACTACCTGAGTTTGTCCCCACATCAGATTTTTGGGCAGAGGAACGGTCTTTTTGATACTGGTCTACTACTAACTCCAAACCCTGTAAACCTGCTGCACTGGCAAAGGTAGCATAACCATTTTGATCGACGATTTGTCCACCAAAAGCTTTAATTTTATAAGCCTGACGCGCTAATTCTGGGTTTTCTCCAAAGCCGTATTTGTTAAGTTTGCCTGTCAATTGTTTCGAGTAGTTACGTAATTCATCCCAAGTAGCTGGCGGACTACTCAAGCCTGCGGCAGCGAAGGCTTTTTTGTTATAAAACAGAGCAAGGGTGGAATAGTCTTTGGGAAGTCCATAAATCTGGTTCTGATATTTGAAGCTGTTGAGTAGGGCATCCTCGAAGTCTGGTAGGTCAAATTTGGGGGTAATGTAAGCATCTAAGGGTTCCAGGACATTTTGACTCATTAAAAAAGGAGCTTCCAGCGCATCCAGATAAAAGACATCAGGCGCGGCTTCTCCAACCAGACGAGTTTTAATCACATCCATATATTGGTCGGGGATTGCTTCATATCTGACCTTAATAGTTGGATGTTGTGCTTCAAAGTCTTGCAGTACTTGCCTCAAGAGTTTTTGTTCAACAGGAGAGCCTCCCCAACCACTGAGTTTAATGGTAACTGGGGTAGATGCTAACGGTTTCCTTGGTAATTGTAGGCTTTGACAAGCAATAATCGCGATCGCGATCGCGATTACCACTCCCAAAAAATTAAACAATCTTTTTTTGATCACAAGACAGCTAATAGTCTCTTTTCTTTTAACTTATACCTTCTATTGCTAAAGACTGATATTTACTTAGGGACTGATAAAAAATAAAATCAGCTTCTGCTGCAAAAATTTCAAATGATTCATTACTGGAGGTAAGTGATACACATTACTAACAAGATTCCCGACTTCTTAGAGAAGTCGGGAATCAGAGCATTTCGATTACTATGACGCAAACCCAATCAATCATCAGTTGGATCATCGATCATTTCTGGTACTAAAGCTGGGTTACTTTTACGTTCTTCTGGTGATTGCTCCCGAATAACATCGTCTATTCTCGCAGGATGTTTGATTTTGTCCAGTACCTCTGGATCTAGTTGCGATGGATCGCCTTCTGGAGTAGACTTTTCAGCTTGACTAGGAACTGTTTCTTTATTCATCACTATTTCCCCAAACTTATACGCCAAGCTTAAATTCTTTTGTGGTCAGCTTCACACTATCTGGAGACTTAATTTCACACAGCAATAAGTAAAAAAAGCGACGCCGATAGCGTACCCCTACGGGGATCTTGCTATGCGTAGCGTCTCGTAGAGAAGCGTAAAGCCTTCTCTTCGAGAGGCTTGTCTGCGACACGCTACGCGAACGCCAACGGCATGGCTTCGCTTAGAGCGAGTCTTGCCGAAGGCACGCTCTTGCGTTCGAGCGTCGTAGCCCGTCGGAGACATGACCCCTTGTAGACCAAAGATGATTAAATAGCCTCTACTATAAAAAACGTAAATATTCTGTATTCTCTGTTTCATAAATAGGAAATAAGCAGTGTTACCAAAAAAGCCTCCCGCTACCAATCAAACTCAACGCTGGACATTTGCTCAACTTTTTGGACTGGTAAAACGTAATCCCTTGATGATTTCGCAGTGGGTGATCTGCTGGGTAGTTGTAGGCATTGCTGGTGGTCTATTTGCTGCGTTGTACTGGAATGTTTTAGAACTTTTAACTCACCAGTTGCAAAAAGTTGAAGGCTTTAGCCTCCTGATAGTGATGCCACTAGCCGGTTTAGTTATCGGGCTGGTGATTCATTTTTTGGGAAATCCCGGTGAAATCGCTGTGATTGTTGATAATATCCATTTTCGTGGCGGACACCTAGATGCTCGTAAGAATCCCTCAATGATTCTTGCTTCTTTAATCAGCATATCGACAGGCGGTAGTGCTGGCCCTGAAGCACCACTGGTGCAGGTAACAGGTTCTTTTGGTACTTGGGTTGCCGATCGCCTAAAACTCCAGGGTGAAGACCTTAGAACCATGAGTTTAGCGGGGATGGCGGCTGGCTTCACTGCTTTGTTTGGCGCACCTCTTGGCGGTGCAATGTTCGCCCTAGAGATTTTACACCATCAATATATTGTGGAATATTACGAAGCCTTGATGCCAGCCATTGTTTCGAGTTGTGCTAGTTATTTGGTATTTGCAGCAATCACACATTTAGGAATTGCGCCCACTTGGCATTTTCCCCAGTACCACCTAGACAAGATTGATGATTTTGCGATCGCTATTATGTTCGGCATCATCGGGGCGGTGGCAGGATGGATTTTTATGGGCATTTTTCGGGGCTGCGATTACTTGTTTGCTCGAATTCCCGGCCCCATTTATGTACGCACAACACTAGCAGGGTTCGGGCTTGGCACTTTAGCAGTTTTATTACCCCTAACCCGTTATTTTGGACATGAAGAGTTAGAATCAGTCCTTACTACTAACTTTCCTGCTGTTTTTCTCTTAACTCTTGCTTTTGGTAAAATGGCTGCCATTAGCATTACAGTAACAGGTGGGTGGCGCGGTGGATTCATCATCCCTTTGTTTTTCACTGGTGTTTGTATTGGTAAAGCTGTAGCAGTCTTAATTCCGGGAATTAATCCGGCCCTTGCGATGATTTGTACAATGGCGGCTATCAATGCAGCCGTAACGCGCACACCTATAAGTACGACTTTGCTACTGTCAAAACTGACTAATTTGAGTCCTCTTACGCCAATCCTTTTTGCCAGTTTAATTGGATTTTTTCTCGCGCCCAAAGTTCCTTTGATTGCATCTCAATTGAAGTCTCAGAGAGAAGCTATTGAATAAAAGGGTAGCTAGTAGTCTGTCAAGCGAAGTTTGAAGGGTAAAGGAACGAACCACGAAGGCGCGAGGTACACGAAGGAAGAAGAGAAATTGATGAGTAATTAAGTTCGTAGTAAGGACTTTAGTCCTTATCTTCTAAGCACTAAAGTCCTTACTACAAACCTTCAAAACTAGCTAGGTATTGTGTTAATTTACGTACAATTATTTTTCATTAGCCAGGAAGAACGCAAAAGTGCGATCGCTTCTTCTTTTTGTTTAGCTTCGACTTCGATCCACGGTGCTTGGTGGTAGACGTTGGGCATATCGGTAATCAAGTTGCTGTGTTTTCTGTCATTGAAAGCTTGCTCACCATTGGAAATATGGACTAATTGCCAATCTGGATTTGTCCAAGTTTCTCGTGCTGCGTAAAACATTGATGCTACACTCGGATGATCGTAGCTATCTAAATTTTCGTGGCAAATATGGTGATGGGCATCAAATACCATCGGTACGCCAGCTTGCTGACATACTGCTAAAATTTCGTCGGCGCTATAGGCGTATTCATCGTTTTCTAAAGTCAAGCGGCTTTTGATATTTTCTGGTAATTCGGAAATTACTTTTACTAATTGTTCAGCCCTTTGAGATTTGCCACCATGAATATTCATCAATGACCAAGGCGATCGCGGTAAGCCTAGTAAGTCAAATATACGTGCATGTCCTGCTAGGTTATTGATACTTGCTTGTACCACTTCGGGAGAATCAGAACTCAGGACTACATATTGATCTGGATGCAACACCATTCTTATGCTTAATGCATTTGCTCGTTGACCGATTGTTGCTAAATCAGCGCTCATTGTTTCTAATATATTTGCGCCGATTTCGTCTTCTAAGTCACTTAGAGGAAATAGAGCAGAAGACATCCGGTAAAGCTGAATTTGATTCTGCTCACAAAAGCAAAGGGCGTCATGCAAGCGCTGTAAGTTATGCCGATACAGTTCACTTAGGGCGCTTTGGCGATCGCTAAGTGAAAGTTTTAAGTATCGGGTGCGCGTCATTGTCCGAAAGCGCACTTGTTTGTCAGAGGTGATACAAACTAGCCCTAAATGGGGCAGTGTACTTTTTTGGCACTGCTGTGCATTAGGTAAATTTTGGAACTCGATTACGCTCATTAACTAAATACTAACTGTTGCCTATTTTGAGCTATTCTTTAATTTAAACAAGTTTTACCATTAACTTACGAGTACCTAAAGAATGAAGTCTTAAGCCTTAGAGGATGTTTGAAAAGTTATAAACGGCAAAATTTTATGCCAATCGTCTCGCCATAATTCGGATCATAACTTGCGATTTTGAGTTTTCTGAAGGGCTGCGCTTGGTGAATGAACAAACACCTAATGCACCAAACGCTACTAATACGCCCAATATAGAAGTTGGTTCAGGAACTTTTTTTGTAGTCTCAATCCTCAAAACTTGTCCAAGTCCTGGGCGATCGCCTTTATTTGAAACATAAATAGCACCATCAGGGCCAACAGTCAAGGCAGTAGCAGACTCTAACCCATTACCACTCAGCAGCGTTGTCCGAGTTCCATCAGGGGCTATTTGCACTAAAGAACCATCTGAAATACCTTTCCACTGTGGTTCATTGCCATATTGTAAAGCATATAAATTACTTTCAGCATCAAAAGCCAAGTCACTCAGTTGAGTAAAACCATCAGCGTAAACTGTAGTTTTACCATCAACTCCAATCCGAAAAATCCTCGCTTTACCTTCTGGAAAAGGGAAACCAGTGTATTCACTCACATATATTGCACCATCGGGGCCAAATGTAACACCTGTAGGTACTGATTGAATTTCAATCTCCTGCGGTGTTTGTCCAGATGGCGGCGCATCAGGAGGTAGTACTTGCCCTGGCTCAGGAGCGGGGAAAATGGGATTAGTTATCTTTTGTGTAGGAAGCACAGTTAGTGACTTTAAATCACTTCCATCAAGTCCCACAGTCAAAACGTTGTTTGCAGCCGCATCAACAATATAAGCAGTATCATCCTTAATTGTAAAAGCATAGGGGTTGCTAGCTATTTCACCGCTAACATCAAGCACATCAACCCCATCTGCATTATTGGCGAATTCATATTTTGCCAAATTAGCAATACTTTTCAACGAACCTGTTTTCAGGTCTACTTTATAAAGCTGTCCCCAGCTAGGAGAATTTTTTGGAAAATCGGAAATAGTTGGATTACCAGCATACCCAATTAGAAGATAGGAATTTCCCAAGCGATCAAATTGGATATCTTGAGGCCCTTCACCTGTAGTACCAGTAGGTCTTAATGCTATTGAAGGTAATCCTGTAATTACACGTTCTTGTTTCCCATCCTTAACTTTAGTCACAGCACCACTTGTACCAGCACATGAAAGCAGACCTTCCAAACTAGGACCGGGAATACATCGCCCATCTCCCCCCACACCTGACTCTGTAATATAGAGACTACCGTCAGGAGCAAAATTAAGACCACGGACATTATCAAGACTGTCAGCAACCACACTAAATGACACAGCTTTTGCTGGTTTTATTTCAGAAAAAACGGTAAGACAAACAGTGAGAAATGTAAAACTAAGAACAGATTTAGAAATTAAAGATAAAGGCATTGGACAATCCAAATAGAAGAGAGGTTTATTAAGTATTTTTATTAACCAATAGTTGCAATAACATGGTGCGTTCTATCAATGGTATTTTAGATATAGCGTTTCTCAATCGCCTAAGGTACAAATTAATTTACAGCATATTTCAAGTTGGTAAGGTACAAAAGCTAAGTCTGTTACCCAGGTATAAAGCGTGTTTTACTCCTGAATTTTGAATGCTGTATGTTCATTCGTGCCTCATTTAAGTGAGAACCGCTATATTGCATTTATTAGGCCATGCTTCATCCAGCTAATCGACGGTAGCGCCGACGCACGATAAAACTAGCTCCAATCAAACCTATGCTAATCAGTGGCGTTATAGTTTTTGATTCTGGAACTTTTTGAGGAACTTCGATAGAACCGCTTACTAAAGCCTGACCCTTCAAGGTAATAGTTGATTTTAGATTAACTATGTCTTCTTCAGAAAATAATAGTGTGCTTGTAGCGTTTTTGAATATGCCTTCACCATCGGTGATATTTACGACGCCAGAACCTTTCGCTGTCAGATTTTCAAAATTCACTGAAGCACTAGCATCACTTGTTCCAAATAATTTGTTAGTACCACTACCAAATACAATGTAGCCCTGCGGGAAACCTTGGACGCCGAATACCTCTGGATTATTATTAAAAGTCAGATTTCCATTGGCATCAAGCACGGAGTATGTTAGACCTTCGTATAGTCCTAAATCATACGGCGCATCATCACTTAAACCTACCTCAAATACCTTGGAAACGTTGCCTGAGATCGGCTCAATATTAACTGTTGTGCGATAGTTGCCAGTAAATGGATATATGGTTTGTGCTGTAACTCTCATTGCATCTGAGCAAATGCTAGTGAAAGTGAGAACCAATGGAACTAGCCACACCTGGGGTGAGCGAAGTATCATTTTAAACTTTTAACCTCAAAAACTATTGATTTTGACAACAAGTCGAATATTCAATTTTCGGAAATATGCTACTTTTGCAAAAGTCTTTCAATTTGGGTCAATTGTGTAAATTGTTCTCTAGAGGAGACAATCTAAAGATTTTGAAATTAAAAAATTAATGTTCATTGACCTTACGGAATTATACGTTAGAGGATTTAAAGTGCAGTTGCAATGAATAATCCTTTGATAAACTTGTCAATTTTTTATTAGTTACTGAACTGCCTTTCTAGGGAATTTAAGAATTGCACAAATTTATTTAGGATGGTAGAAAATTAGTGCCCATGACTAATGACTCAAAATCCCACGGTTTCAAGCTGTGGGATGAGTTAAATTATCTTTATTCTTTGTTGGGCATATATCGTGAGGATAATAGCAAAATCTTTTGTCTTTATCTATGTCGTCGCTGATGCCATTGCCAAGCATGGGTGAGGATTTCCTTCACGTTGGGATATTGGGGATGCCAACCCAAAACTTTAGTTGCTTTGTCGCTGCTACCAACTAAAATAGGAGGGTCGCCTGGTCTGCGATCGCGTTCCTCTATTTTGATTTCTTTGCCTGTTACTTCCTGAGCAGTTTCTATCACTTCTCTGACGGAAAAACCACTGCCATTTCCAAGATTAAATACTTCGCTTTCTCCACCTTTGAGCAGATATTCTAAACCCAAAATATGAGCTTGCGCTAAATCAGTTACGTGAATATAATCCCGGATACAAGTACCGTCTGGGGTAGGGTAATCAGTGCCGAAAATAAAGATAGATTCGCGTTTACCCAAGGCAGCTAATAGTACTAATGGTATAAGGTGAGTTTCAGGTTCATGGTCTTCACCCAGCAATCCATTGGGATCAGCACCAGCAGCGTTAAAGTAACGGAAACGTACAGACTTTAAATTGTAAGCTGTATCAAAATCAGATAAAATTCTTTCTACCATCCACTTGCTAGTAGCATAGGGACTAATGGGATCTTGCGGATGTTCTTCGGTAAGGGGAACAAACTTTGGTACACCATAAAGGGCGCAGGTAGAAGAAAAGATAAATTTCTTAACTGACGCAGCAAGCATTGCCTCTAAAAGTGTCAGAGTGCCTGCAACATTATTTTGGTAATATTTAGCTGGGTCGGTGACAGATTCACCCACGGCAATATAAGCAGCAAAATGCATTACTGCCTCTATATTATGAGTTGAAAATATGTTATCAAGCAGGGCGCGATCGCTCATATCGCCAACAATCAACTTGACCTGCAAAACTTCTTCTACAAGTTCACGATGTCCATTGGATAGATTATCCAGAACAATTACTTCATAACCTGCATTTTTTAGAGCTAATACAGCATGGGAGCCAATATATCCGGCTCCTCCGGTTACTAAAATGGTTGACATAATTGGGGATTGGGGGTGTATGGATTTAGTTACTAGTACAGCGCGACGGAAATAAACAACCCATTCCAAACGAACAAAACGCTTACGCTGTACTCGTTTTGACTTTTGAGAGCCAGTTGCTACCCTGCGGGAACGCTAAGAGCGAACAAGTCGGCAGAGCCGGACGCCAGTCGCTCATGGGGGAAACCCCCATCGCCCTTGGCGTCTCCCCTTGGGAGAAGACCGCGCTGGCTCCTCAACGCACTGGCTCCTTTTGACTTCCGCCTTGCGGTATTAGATTCTTTCTTCCAAGTAGCGAGAAATTGCACTCTCAAGCGATGGCATAAATTCACCTCGGCTGCTACCAAGAACGCTGTAAGTTGGGCGGGGAGCAGTTAAACCAAGCTGTTCTGTGGGCACAGAAATCAGATTGCTGACACTAACTCCAGCTTGTTTAGCCGCTAACCGCGCGAAATCAGCCCAGGCGATCGCACTCTTATTCGCCAAATGCCACAGCCCAGACTCGCCGTCAATTAATAAATCTAGGCTGACATGAACTAAATCTGGTACATAAGTAGGTGAAACAATTCCATCCTCTGCGGCAATGAAATTATTACCAGCACTAAGCTGACGCAGAGCGATCGTGACAAAGTTATACTCATCCCACGGGCCAAAAAATGCACTTGTGCGAATCACCAACGATGCAGGATAAGCCTGCAATACCAGTTTTTCTGCCAAAACTTTGCTGCACCCATATACATTCAGGGGAGCAACGGTATCAGTTTCGACATAAGGATTGGACACAGCACCGTCAAATACCAAATCTGAGGAAAAAGTTAATAGCGGTACGTTATGTTGAGCGCAAGCAGCAGCTAGAATCGCTGGGCCTTCGGCGTTCACCTGTAAGCAAACATGGGGTTCATTTTCGGCATCGTCCACCCGCACGTATCCGGCAGCGTTCACAACTGCCCACGGCTTCAACTGGGTAAGCGCTGCATCCACAGAGGCAGGATTGGTAATATCCATTTCTTGGCGCGTCAGCAGCTGATATGAAATTCCGCGCACTTCGCACAACCGAGCAAAAGCCTTTCCGAGAGTTCCTCTGGCACCGACGATCGCCAGGGGACGAGGGGAGGCAAGGGGCATTAGGGAAGTTTTTTTCCTTGCTTCTCCTATGATCGCATTGCAACTTAGTGCAGGGTATAACAGGCGCTCTTGTCGATGCCACCAGCCAGGGGTTTCAAGTAGCGGATGATTTAGTTGATGCCCATTTGCTAGATCCTGCACCATTTTTGCGATCGCTGTCGGTCGAGGATGTGGCGATTCTCCAGAGGAGACGCTACGCGAACGCAAATCAAATACCCCTGGCTCGTAGTAGCCGTTAGCTTTTGTAACTAAACTATTCCAATCGTAGCTGCCAAGGAGCGCCCAAACAGTAACAGCGCGGATATCCACACCCTCAGCTTGTAATTCCTTCGCCGCATTCCACACCTCATAAAGCCAACGTAGCTGCTCCTCACGGGTGCAGCTAATATGAGCTTCGGTAACAGCAAGGGGCAGGTGATAGCGTTCCCATGCTTCTAGTAACAATATACGTGGGCCTGCCAAACCCTCAGCACAAACTCGCACCGCCTCTACATCTGCATACTTGTCATGCCCATTACCGCCGTACGTCCAAGCTGGATAATTTTCTGTATGCTCATCCAAAAAGCGTTCGCTGGTTAAATAATGGTTAATCCCAATGATGTCAGGGGGGCAGGTATTTTGCAAAAATGTCTCAAGTTCAGCCTCACTTATACCACACTTCTTTAAGTAACCCCACATTGGATGAGTTGGGTTGATTCGACCGCATAATAAATCAAGGCTCAACCAACGGCGATCATTCTCAAATTCTGCTTGATATTCTAGTTTCGGTGTACTGTAAATCTTACCTAAATCCTCTGTTTGCACTAGTTGAGCGCTAGGGTTGACTCCCCGGATTGCCTTCATTGCCAAGGCTACTGCGCGACACTCTCCCAACAAAGCACGGGCGAAAGTTAACTCATCCCGCCCGTGAGGATACCAGTGACCATACATTCCACTGAATCGCGCTGTTGTCAGTGGCTCGTTTACAGGTGTGTAATATGTGACCCAAGGATAACGTTCGGCAACCGCACGGGCGAATACAGCTAGTTTCTCTGGAAATTCTGGGTCTACCAAACTTGTATCTCGTGGGCCACTACCATGATGCACTAATCCCACAATCGGACAGATACCAAGTTCTTGCAAGCGCCCCAGTCTTTCATCAGCCCAAGACCAATCGGCATTTTCTAGCCCATTAGGTGCTATCTTCTCCCACAATATAGGGTAGCGGATAGCTTTTATCCCTAATTCTGCAAACAAATTTAAATCATCTAAGCGCGTTGCATGACCGTTGCGTTCCAACTGGTCTAAATACTCATCACCCACGCGATTAACTGTACACTCTACACCAGCCCACACTTCCAAGGGGAGTTGTGAATTATTCTCTCTCAAGACGTTATTTATTACGTCTTTACTTGAGTTAAAGACAAAAGTCATAATTTACACAACCAAAGCTTTTATTACCTTTATCAAAACTTACGCAAACAATAGCTAAAATCCTTTTTTCAGGTAGGGGCAATCCATGAATTATCCCTACAACGTGTAGTTTTGCGTAAGTCCTACTTTAATATTTGCGCGTTTTGATAGCGTAGATATAATATCTACTATTTTTTGCGGATTGTTGACCACAAAAGCATGAAGAAAAATACAGAATTCAAAATCAATTAGTGGAATACTCAGATCCAAAAGTTTCTTAGTACAGCTTTGCATAAAATCGTAGCGTTTTTAATGCAAGGGGACGCATTGGCATTGTCAGCTGATGCATTGGCATTGTCAGCTGATGCATTGGCATTGTCAGCCGATGCATTAGTATTGTCAGCCGATGCATTAGTATTGTCAGCCGATGCATTGGCATTGTCAGCCGATGCATTAGCATTGTCAGCCGATGCATTGGCATTGCAGGGTATTGTCAAATTTAATTCGCTACGAATTAATGAAATGCTGTACTTAGTAACCACTAAATCATCTGCCAGTCATATAAAATTGCTAATCTGACTTGTGTAGAGACGCAATCCATCGCGTCTCTACTTTAAAAAATTGCAGTCTGGGCAGTGCCTGCCCACGATTAACATCAACAAACTCAAGCCTTAACCGCTATTTCTTTGTATGTTGCTAAAGCCTGCGCCACACAATGATCCATGTTGAGATACTTGTATGTAGCTAGCCGTCCCACAAAATGCACACCTGATGTTGCCTCAGCCAGGGCTTTGTATTGTTTGTAAATTTCTTGATTTTCAGGACGTGGCACTGGATAATAGGGGTCGCCTTCTGCCTTGGGAAACTCGTAAACAATACTAGTTTTAGAGTGTTCCTGCCCGGTTAGATACTTAAATTCGGTTATACGAGTATACAGTTGTTCGTTGGGATAGTTAATTACTGGCGCTGACTGAAACACAGGGGTGTGATGCGTTTCGTGTTTGAAATCTAGTGAGCGATAGGGTAGTTTACCGTAGCGACAATCAAAAAACTCATCAACTGGCCCAGTGTAAACCATTTCACGGCAAGGTATAGCCTTCTCGATTTCGCGGTAATCGGTGTTGAGCATTACCTTAATGTTCGGATGATTTAACATATTCTCAAACATCCGGGTAAAGCCGTGCAGTGGCATTGCTTGGTAACTATCTGTGAAATATCGGCTGTCGCGGTTGGTACGGGTGGGAATTCGGGCAATTACTGTTTTGTCAAGTTCTGAAGGATCGAGTCCCCATTGCTTGCGAGTGTAGTTTTTGAAGAACTTTTCGTAAAGGACTTGACCAACTTTACTAATTACTACATCTTCAGAGGTACGGATGTGTTCTCTCGGTTCTGCAACTGACTGAAAAAACTCTTCTGCCTGGAATGAATTGAGGTTCATTCCATAGAGTTTATTAATGGTGTCAAGGTTAATGGGGATGGGAACAAGTTGTCCATCTACACTGGCTAGAACGTGATGCTCGTAAGAACGCCAGGCAGTGAACTGTGAGAGGTATTCAAATACTTCGCGGGAACTGGTATGAAAGATATGGGGGCCGTATTTATGTACGAGAATCCCGTGGTCGTCGTAATGGTCGTAAGCATTGCCACCGATGTGATTGCGCTTGTCTACAACCAATACTTTTTTACCGGAATGTCTCGCCAAGCGATCAGCGAGAACGCTACCAGAGAAGCCTGCACCAACAACTAAATAATCAAATATAAAGTCTCTAGTAATGATGCTTGGTGCTTCTGGGATATCTGTTGAGATAGGAGATTTCCCATTTTTACCATTAGCTGTGGTATTTTGTGTGGTTGCGATCGCAGAATCTATCAACTGCATCATCGATCCCCAAGTCCGATCCCAAGAAATCTGCTCTAATAAAGCATCTACCCGACTCAACCATCCTGATGCTGGGGTATCTTCTTGCAATGCTTGTTCTGCTGCGGCGACAAACTCTTCAGTCGTGTCTGCAATTCGTACTAGCTTCAAGTCTCCATAAGGACGCACCACATCTCGAATCGAGGTAGAGACTACAGGTTTACCTGCGGCTAAATACTCTGGTGTTTTAGTTGGGCTAATAAAACGTGTTGACTCGTTTCGCGCAAACGGCAACATTGCCAAATCCCAACCCGCCAGATATGCAGGCAAGTCTTTATAGTCTTTACCACCGAGATAATGAATATTTTCATGCTGTGGCAGAGTTGCTGGGTCAATTTTCACAACTGGCCCAATTATCACTAGATGCCAATCAGGACGAGCTTCGGCAATTCCAGCTAGTAATTCAATATCCATTCGCTCATCAATTACACCAAAGAAGCCAAGGCGCGGATGAGGAATATTTGCTTGGTCTGCTGGTTCTTCTTTAAAGGTTCTTCCTTGTCCAAAGTGGGCTACATCTACACTACTGGGAAATGCATAAACGTTTGGATGCTGGTTTACTTTACTTTCGTAAAGGCTTTGCCCACCTGTAAATACTAGATTTGCCCGACGAAATAGTTCTGCTTCGTAGTTTTTTAAAGTAGGGGATGCTCCTTTAAAAGCAGACAATTCATCCATGCAATCGTAGATAACAGCTTCAGGTTCTAAATGGCTTGCCCATGCGATCGCCATTGGCGTATAGTACCAACAAATGTACTTAGAGATATTATGTTCTGCAAATAACCCATCGAGCAGTACTTTGATATCTGCGTTTACTGCTTCTTCACCTAGACCTTCTGGTAAATATGGAACAACAACTATCACTCCACTTTTGTCTTCACTAACGTCCAATCGCCCCAATGGTTCCCGGCTAAAAATTGGCTCTTCGATAAAGAAAACTCTCTTTTTTTGAGCGCAGCGACTTAAAAGATGTTGTGGTCTTTGATATACAAAATTCCAACGCAGATGAGATAAGCAAACTATATCAGGTGTATCGGTAAAAGCTTTTGTTGACCGAGAGCTTTTGTTGAGTGAAGATAAATTTATTGATGATGTCCCTAGCGATTGCGATTTAGCTTCATTTACCGTTGGCGACACAATATGACTCACACCGTTGTTTTGTACTTGCACTTTATTGCTTGACATAGATTATTAACTCAACTTGCAGAATATTGGACTAACAAGTTCTCTTTTTCGTAAGAATTATTCTTATTATTTGCTTTTTTTAATTACATATTCATCTATCTAAATATAGTAATTAAAAAATTTTGTATTATACTTAAGTATTAAAATTACAACCTTAACAATACTTAACTATATGTCAAATTTAGCTAAATATATAATTAGATATACGCCAAAAGGTTTATATTGGCGTTACTTTTGTAAGTAAAGATTAGAACAATTCGCAATTCGCAATTCCGTTTTGTGACGGGGATTTAGATTTAGCCTTCCATTGGTGCTGCTTGATAGAAACTATGCAACTTAAACCCCCAAACTTTGTTAAAACAAAGTAGATTAATATAATTATATATATATATATATATATAAATTAGCAAGTTCAAGTATCTACTACAGGTTTTTTATAGTTACTGCTCAGAAATATCTGATGATGCCCAGTCCAAAAATTATTAATACTGAGATTAAACCAGTTTAGCCAAGGCTTCTGCTAGATTTATATTTAAACTAATAGGACAATATAAATGTTTTGGAATAAATCACTGAAGTTTAGATAAATCTCTTGATCTTAAATTTATTCATTTATTAAATTTGCGTGCGACAAGCTGTTAAAAATGATTTACATAGACGTTAAAATCTATATCTATAAGACTTTTATTTGATTACGTGAAAAAACTTGCCCTCAACTCGAAAAGGCTGATTGGCTACTCCCTACTGCCTGCCTACGCATCTAAGAAAAAATTACATTTTGTTTGTGGTTCTAAACACACCTCAAGAAAGATGAATATTTATCGCAAAAAGAAGACTATTGGAGATAGCGTACTTTTCCAGACGTATTAGGTTATTTGCACCATCACTAATCTCGCCAAAAAAATTTTGAGCAAATGATCTAGTGGAAATACACGCTGGTTTAGCCAAGCTTTATTAGGAACCGATCATGATTAAACGAACCTTAGTTACTATTGTTCTCCTTGCAGTCGGATTTTTCGTCTCATTGGGATACTCAGCATTACTTCCAAATAATCAGTTTGTGAACGCTCAAACAAATCGAACAACCCCAACCCAAAATACCCAAGTTAATCAGGTTGATCGGCAGTTCTTTATAGATGCAGGTCAAGCAGGCTTAGGTAACATCGCACTGGGGCAATTAGCATTGCAGCGTTCGACTAATCCTCAAGTTAAACAATTTGCCACAGCAGAGATTCAAGAGCAAACACAGGTGAAAAATGACTTGACACGGATTGGTTCACGATTGGGTGTAACTCCTCCCACCACTCCTGCGCCAAAATTTCAAGCATCACTAGCGCGACTGTCTCAGTTAGAGGGCGATCGCTTTGGGCAAGCGTATATGGATGAGGGTGGTGTAAATGCTCATCTGGAGAACGCAGCCCTTTTCCAACGCGAAGCCGCGCTTGGACAAAACCCTGACCTTGTAGCAGTGGCGAATCGAGGATTGCCAACCATCAGAAAGCACTTTAACACTGCTAGCGCCATCACAAAATATCAATTTGGCCAGGTTGCGCGGAGATATAATAATCTGCCTAATAATTCTGGTGCATCAGCCCCTCAAGGCAATACTTCCCCTACATCAGGAGGCGATAGCCTACCTGAGAACAATCCTTCACCTACAGGAGGAGGCACTAGGATACCTCAAGGTAATACTACACCTACAAAAACCGATAGGTAAAATCTTCCCCCATTGGCGATACCTTATACCATTTCACTTTAATAATGATACAAATACACTAGTAAGGGCATGGCAATGTCATGCCCCTACGATAAATTTATATGTGTCAAGGTTTTCGTGAATTGGTATTAATCCTTGGAAATCAATTTGATTTGCAGGCGATCGCCTGTGGTGTCCAGGTAGGGCCTTCGCAATATGGCCCATCTGGCGTCCAAATGAGTTTATCCAAGCAGATTCGCCGCGCATCCATGTTCGCCGCCCAGGCATGGTAGACAATGTACTCAGTCTGACCATCGGGGCCCACAACGATTGAATTGTGTCCAGGCCCTTTGACACGATCAGGAAGCGAACGCAACACCCGTGGCCCCGTTTCGTTACCGAAATCAGAGTAAGGCCCCATCACATTATCCGCAACTCCATAATCTACACCGTAGTTCTCAGTTTCCCAGCGCCCACCGCTATAAAAGCAATAATATCGACCTCCATGTTTACGGACACAGGGGCCTTCTAAGGTATGCCAATCAAAATGTTCACCATACATCAATCGGTTAGCTAAAAATCGTTGCCAATCGGAACGCGCCCGTAAGACGACTTTCCCAACACCGCAAAGTTTCGTCATATCTTGAAGTTGGTCTACAAAGAGGGCAGTACCAGCACGCACGCTACCCTCCGTGTCTAAAAAATCACGAGCATAAAACAAGTACCACTGTCCATCATCATCACGGAATGGGTGGGGGTCGATGGCGAAGGAGCAAGACTCCGGGTCTACAAGTGGCTCACCAATATCTTTATAGGGGCCCAAGGGAGTATCGCTCGTGGCAACACGCAACTGATGATTTTTGTCCTCGTGTCCTACAGAGTAGTAGAGGTAGAACTTGCCGTTGCAATAAGCAATTTCCGGGGCCCAAAAATTATCGCCAAGGGAAGGGTCTGGCCGCAACAGGGCGTTACCAACAAAATCCCAATTGATGAAATCCAGAGAGCGTAATAGAGGAAATACACGCAGTTTGTTAGTAGAATCCGCTATTTCGTCTACCATTCCTTCTGCTTCGGCTGCACCAGTGCCGATCGCATAGTATACACCCTCAAATTCCCAAACAAAAGGATCGGCAAAATAGCCTTTGTAGACTGGATTGGTATAAGTTAACATCTCGGCGCTCGCTATAGCGTGTTAACTCAATTCTTAAGGAAGTGCGATCGTAAAAACAACTATCTTTATGCTGGTTCGCACCCTTGAATTGTCGAGCATTGCTGAATTGGAGTATGAATGATTCCAAACTCCTCTACAAAAATACGAAAACTTTAAGACTACCCCTTTCAAGATGACTCGTAAAATAAGATTGTTTTTTCTCAGCGCTCTCAGCGCCTCTGCGGTTTAAAAATGATTTATTTAACCGCAGAGGCGCTGAGAACACAGAGTAAAGAGGTTAAAGAGGAAAAAGGAATTTATTGACCAAAATTTTTACCCACCTTGAAAGGGCTACTCTAGGAACTTACGCATTGACAAGAAAAACAAAATATGAATGATTTGAAAAATCATATCTGGCGTAAGGGCACAGGAATGCTGTGCCCCTAGAGCGTGGTATATTTACCTTAAAATAGCTGTAAATGTGGAATAGTTTATTAGTACTTGAAATTCACGTAAGTTTCAACCTTCTCTTTTGGCAACTGTTCCACCACCTGACACCGAATCATCTGCCTTAAATTCTCTGGTAGGCTTTCATAATAGTCTCGTTGGAGAGTCAAATCCACCTTCGGCGTGTGCAACCAATGCATAGCATAGCCCATAACTACCATCGGTCTTGGCTGGTTAGTCCGATTTGGTGAACCCCGATGCAAGGCCAAAGGTGTCCGAATCATCGCATCCCCTAGTTCCATATAAAAAGATTCCATCGGAATTTCACCAGTGGCAATTTTTCTTAGTCCCTCTTCACGCGGCAAGATATGCGTACCACGCGCCATCTGGAACGGCCCGTTTTCTGCCGTTACTTCCACAAGTGGGAAGTTAACCGCAAGGGCGTAAAGTGGCGTTACTATTTGGTCGGAGAACAAAGGGCGATAGTCCCGGTGGATTTCCTGATAATCCGAACCTTGTACTGGGAGATCAACTCCCAACTGAACCATCACATATTCTTGAAAAAACACTCGCTCCAGCACACCCATAATCACTGGATTAGCGAAAACTTCCACATTGGCAAAGGGGGAAACCCAAGGCAATGTTAGGTAGTAACGAGCAATTTCACGAGGAGCTAGCCCACCTGGTTGATTTTGGCGTTCTCGGAATAAATTATCAAAAGCTTTTGCCCATTCGCTAATCAATTCTTTATCAAAAAGACCGCGAATCACACAAATTCCGTCTCGATTTAGGTCTTCGGCAAATCGGTTTAGGTCAGTATTTGTATATTTATTTACTCTACCTATACTTTGAACCATTTTCTTATCCTCGCCAATTCATCATGTTAAAGTCGAATTTAAATCTGACTCTCAATAGCAGTTTTTGCAATTGTTCGTCGATAATAGCGCACTATTTCTGGAATTGACTTATCAGTTTTTGTAGACTTAGGTTATCCAAATCTCTTTGTAGACAAGGCTTTATGTTGATTAGTTTCTAGGGTTTTCCGGTTGTGAGGTAAGGTGCTGAATCAGAAATACAGCAACGGTTCTTAAGCCAGTTCACTGCCCAAATTGTGATATTATAAGTGTAGTAAGAGGTGATAAAACTACTGAAGGCAAAAATTGCTGCCTTTGCCGCCAAGATGGGAATTTTCGCCGCAGATTCATACAACGACTGCTGAAAATTAGCTACAACTCCGTAATCCAGGAATTAAAAGAATTTGTAATACTTAATTAAATTTTGTAACGGAGATTTAGCGCCAAACCGGAGCGGAAGTTTCCTTCGATATGGATTATGCATGACACACCTCGCCACTTGTAAGTTGATCTTGACTTAAACCCCCAGAATTAGTTAAAAAAATTCCAGCGTTATGGGGCAATAGATTTAACTTGCAAAACCAAATTCAACATAACTGTTGTGGGGTGGGCGTTTTGTCCGCCCAGTAGATGCAATTTAAATATGGAACAGCTTACCTAATTTTTTCCTGCCGACTGGCAACTATTCACAATATGTGTGCCATAATGTCACGAGTCAATAGTCTATACCTAATTTTATGGGCCCAATACTAGGGCGCTTGATGTATTTTATGTTTACTATTAAGCGATGAATAGGGTTATGCAATACAGGTATAAAGTTATATAGATTACGGGCAAAGGAGAAAAAAACTCCTGGAATGTCTTAAAACAGCCTAGTTTAGTCTAAACGGAAGGCACAAAAAAATTTGTTCTATTGTAGTTACATTAAGAGGTTTTAATGAAGTTGTTGGATATACAAAAGCGCAAGGTTGAATTACCCTCCAATACAGATAATCAAAGGGTTTCTAGCTTTCCAGAAGCGGGGTATCCACGTCCACAGTTACAGCGATCGCACTGGCTAAGTTTAAACGGTCTGTGGAAGTTCGCATTTGACGATGAAGGGCGATGTGTTCAACCAGGCGATATCCAGGGGTGGACTCATCATATACAAGTTCCCTTCGCTCCCGAATCTACCAAAAGTAGTATTGGTGATACAGGTTTTCATCCAAATTGCTGGTATGAGCGAGAATTTGAAACGCCTGAAGGTGACGGCAGATTATTACTGCACTTTGGGGCTGTGGATTATCGCGCCCGTGTATGGGTCAATGGTCAATACATAGCAGAGCATGAAGGGGGACATACTCCTTTCACGCTGGATATTACCGCAGTTTTGAATGACACTGGCATAACTAAAGTAACAGTCTGGGCCCAGGATGATCCTTGTGACCTTGCCAAACCTAGAGGAAAGCAGGATTGGCAATTGGAACCGCACAGTATTTGGTATCCTCGCACCAGTGGTATTTGGCAAACAGTCTGGATTGAGCGTGTGGGTAGAACTTACATCGATCACATCCGGTGGAGTCCCGATTTCGAGCGGTGGGAAGTTGGTTGTTATGCTGCGATCGCAGGTGATGCCCCTGCTGGTATCCAAATCAAGGTAAAACTGAGCATTGGCAATACCGTGCTGGCAAACGATACATACGAAGTGTTTAACGGAGAAATTGGCCGCCGCATCTCCCTTTCCGATCCAGGTATCGACGACTACCGCAACGAATTGCTGTGGAGTCCAGAAAAGCCCACCCTAATGGATGCCCACATTGAACTTTGGCATAAAAATGAACTCTTGGATGAAGCCAAATCCTATACAGCAATGCGGACTGTGGGGATACAGCGCGATCGCTTTATGCTCAATGGTCGTCCTTATTATTTGCGCTTAGTTCTGGATCAAGGCTACTGGCCCGATTCGCTAATGACAGCACCGGACGATGGGGCATTGCGGCGCGATGTCGAACTCACCAAAGCAATGGGTTTTAACGGAGTCCGTAAGCACCAGAAAATTGAAGACCCGCGATTTTTATATTGGGCAGATGTGCTGGGGTTGTTAGTATGGGAGGAGATGCCCAGTGCATATCGTTTCACACCTAAAGCAGTGGAACGCACGACGCGAGAGTGGGCTGAGGTGATTAGGCGGGATATCAGCCACCCCTGTATCGTAGCTTGGGTAACGTTTAATGAATCCTGGGGAGTTCCGAATCTGGTTGAGACTGCGGCTCACCGAAACTACGTCTTGGCAATGTTTCACTTAACTAAAACTCTCGATCCGAGCCGCCCAGTGATTGCCAACGATGGCTGGGAAAGTACAGATACGGATATTCTGGCTATTCATGACTACGACACCCACCCACAACGATTAGGTCATCGCTATGGGCCAGAAGTCAAGCTATCAGATTTGTTTGACCGGAAGCGTCCTGGAGGGCGCATCCTGACACTGGATAACTTTCCGCATCAGGGACAGCCAGTGATGCTGACTGAGTTTGGTGGTATTGCCTATGCTCCTGTTGATAACCCCGATGCAGATAAAGCTTGGGGATATGAGCGTTGCTCTAATATTTCCGAGCTAGAAATTAAATACGCTTCTCTGCTCGAAACGATTAATGATATCGAGTTGTTTAGCGGATTTTGCTACACCCAATTTACAGATACTTTCCAAGAAGCTAACGGTTTATTATACGCCGATCGCACGCCTAAATTTCCCATTGAGGCGATCCGCGCTGCGACCCTTTCAGGACAAGGATTATGTACTCCCACAAGCTGTTAAAGCCGGATAGTCGCCCACTGACCTTATACAGTCGATACCCGATTGCCGATAATATCATCGCCACTAGCCCTAGTAATGAACCAGTGCAGGCAAATCCCCACCTGCGCTGGCATCCTTTACGCGGCGAATGGGTTGCTTACGCTTCTCACCGTCAAGGGCGGACTTTCATGCCGCCCCCAGAATATAACCCTCTTGCACCCACTACGAAGCCGGAGTTTCCTACAGAACTACCCCCAGGTAAGTATGATGTGGCGGTGTTTGATAATCGCTTTCCCTCAATGGCTCAAGCGGCACATGACCCACCAGAGTGTATTGTGGAAACATTGCCAGCTAATGGGGCGTGTGAAGTGGTGGTTTTTGCTCAAAATGCCCAAGCTTCCCTTAGTTCTCTGGAATTGGAACACCTTGATTTGCTCTTAGAAGTGTGGGGCGATCGCACCCGCGTATTGGGAGCAAATCCCCAAATTCAGTATGTGCTGCCTTTTGAAAACAAGGGTGTAGAGGTGGGTGTAACATTGCACCATCCTCACGGGCAAATTTACGCCTATCCTTTTACACCACCTGTTCCGGCGCGAATGCTGTCAATGCAGCAGGAGTATTATGAAGAACATCGGCGGGGTTTACTGCAAGACTTGATTCAGAAGGAAATTGCAGACAATCAACGGATTATTTATCAAGATGAGTATGCGATCGCATTTGTCCCGGTATGCGCTCGTTACCCCTATGAAGTTTGGATTGCTCCTAAAGAACCAGTTGGCACTTTTATGGATCTTACTCCAGAGCAACGTTGGGGACTTGCTAAGGCGTTAAAAACTGTCACTCTCAAGTATGACGGCTTGTGGAATCGTCCGTTTCCTTACTTGATGGCTTGGTTCCAAGCGCCAACTGACGGTTTAGCGCATCCCGAAGCGCATTTACACGCCGAGTTTTTTCCACCATATCGGACAAGTGAAAGGCTAAAGTATCTGGCGGGAACCGAACTTGCAGCAGGGATGTTTGCCAATGATGCTTTACCGGAGGAGAAAGCCAAAGAGTTACAAGCTGTTGTCGTAAATATTGAAGAACCGATTTCGGCGTAACAGGGTTTGAAGCTGTAACTTAATTTCTTGACAAACCTACCCATTTATTGATGTTTGTCTATCTCTTAAATTAGGTCATCAATAAACGGTCTTAACCGTTCCTTCTAATCGGGGACGGTTTTTAACTTTTCTGTAATACCATTTCACTAATAATCATACAAATACGTTGGTAGGAGCAAAGCAATGCTGTGCCCTTAGAAGAAATCTATATAACTCCAGGCTGGATTTTGATAGTTCTGCTATAAGCCTTCTGATAGTGTATTTCACTAAACAAAAAAAGTTTAGGCTGGGGGTGTTTAGTTATAAAGATGAGAGGTAATAGTTATGCCTGGTGGACATGCTAGCCATAAAGGCACTTCCAATAAACCCAATGTTAATGCCAATGGAGTAATTGATGATGCTGCTGATGAATCATTAAACCCCGATGATCTATTGTCTGAAGAACAAACCAACACAGAGATCCATAGAGTTGAAGAAAGTGTTAAGTTCCCTCCTGCTACCGAACGGCCAGGTGAAAAATCAAATACTAATACCTGAAGTAACTATAAGACTCATATTTGATTTTTGAAATATATAAGGTGCGTTACGGCTAACGCACCTTATATATTTAGATTTTTTCAAAAAAGTGTAGCAACCTGCTAACAAGCAGTATCGAGTGATTTCAATATACAAAAATCCCCCTCTAACCGACGGTATAGAGGGGAAGATGGCTCAGTCAGAGGATATCTATCAAAATTTTTAACCAAATTTACTAGCGGTTGAAGCTATAAGGAATGCTGCATAGGTAAGGATGTAGCCAACTGTGAAGTGAGCTAAACCTATTAACCAACCTTGGACGATAGACAAAGCAACAGGCTTATCTTTCCAACGAACTAAGTACAGCTTTGCGTAAAATAGTAGCGTTTTTAATGCAAGGGAACGCATTGGCATTCTCAGTCGATGCGTTGACATTGTCAGTCGATGCATTGGCATTGTCAGTCGATGCATTGGCATTGTCAGTCGA
>NZ_CAXTNE010000108.1:0-24078 GCF_964245445.1 uncultured Nostoc sp. | reverse complement strand
TTCCCAGCCCCCAGCCCCTAGTCTCACCCTTAGTGTTACCCTCCCAGTATTAGTAAATTTAATGGCATTTCCCAAGAGGTTGAGCAAGACTTGACACAGTTTATTTTCGTCCGTTTCTATGTATTTAGGAATGTTTTGTGCATATTCAAACACCAGTTCTAAATTTTTAGATGCAGCACTTGCCTGTTGCATCTTTTCTAACTTCTTCAATACATGAATTAAGTCAAAGCTGCTGCTATTTAATGTGATTCTGCCAGCTTCGATTTTGGACATTTCTAGAATGTCGTTAATTAAGTTGAGTAGATGTTCGCCAGCACGATTAATAATTGCTAAATTTTCTTGATGTTCGCTAGATAAAGAATAATCTCGGCTCATGACTTGGCTAAAACCGAGAATCGCATTGAGTGGGGTGCGCAGTTCGTGGCTCATATTAGCAAGAAATTCACTTTTGGCTCGGTTGGCGGCGGTGCTTCGCGCCGCTTCACGAACAGCAGCTTGTTGTTCTTGTGCGGCAATTTTTTGCGATTGAATTAGTTCTTGTTGGGTGGTTTGTAGTTGCTCGATAGCTTGCTGGAATTCTTCAGTACGTTTTTTTACTTGAGCCTCTAAGGTGCGATTGTATTCTGCTAATAAGTTTTCTGCTTGTTTGCGTTGGGTAATATCAAAAAATGTGGCGAGCGCAAAAGCAAGATTTCCTGATTCATCATAAATTGGCTTTCCCAAAACTTCAATGGGAATAATCTTGTCAAAATGGCGAATTTCCATATCATCGATCCTGGCGCTTTCCCCAAGCAATGCTCTCAAAATCGGCTGGCGATCGCTAGGGTAAAGTTGATCTGTCCCAGCAAGATAAGCTTGATATACCTCTGATAATTGTTCGCTGCTAACTTGTGTGATCGCTCCTTGACCAAGAATTTGCTGCCCAATATTATTTGTGTAATAAGGTTCACCTTCAGCATCTATAATAAATACACCTATTGGCATAGCTTCTAAAAATTGAGTTAGCCGACTCTGGCTTTGAGATAGCGCCTCATTTAAGACTTGCATCTGAGCATTCTTTGCTTCTAAAGTATTGAACGATACTTGGAGTTGCTTTGCCATAGTTTCAAATGACTTGGCTAGTTCTCCCAGTTCATCGGAACGCTGAATTTCTGGTATTTGCTCCCATTCCCCTTTAGCAATTCTCTTCGCTGATGTGTTTAATTCTAAAATCGGCTTAATTACCCAGCGACTAGTCAAAATCCCAATTCTTGTAGCGACTAAAAAAGCAACCATGCACAGCAAAATAGTGATGCGGGTGTTGGCGTTAATTTGCTCCATAAATTCGCCTTCGGGAATCGCCGCCACAATTAGCCAATCTAAACCCAGTTCATCCTTCCAGTTTTTTACCTGCACAAAATAACGCATTCCATCGGCGGTAAAACTTAGCTGTTGCTTCTCTCCAACAAACTTAAGACTGCCAAAGCGTTTGATCAAAGACTGTGTTGTGAGTCTAATTAAAGAATTTTGACTATCTAATGCTGATAAACGTTTTCCTTTACCATTAATGACGGTATATGGTGGTTCGCTAGTAGAAGAAGCCACTATTAACCCAGAACGCTCTAAAATAAAAGTTTTACCCGAATCATTAATTTTTAAATTGGCTAAAAAATTGCTGATTTGTGATAAAAGCAAATCAACACTAATCACCCCAACAAATTTGCGATTTTTATCGTAAACAGGATAGCTAGAAGATATGGATATAATTTCTGGTTTATCTTCCCATTGATAAATTTGACTCCAAACTCGTTTACCTAACTTGACTGGATCTGTATACCAAGCTTCTAGGCGAGGATCGTAATTTTTAACTTCCTGTAAATGGCGGCGATTTCCTTGGTTGTCTGTAGGGTAAACATAAAGTTTGCCCAGGCCATGCTTTTCGCTAACTTCATTAATTAAGAGCTTGCCATTATCTAGACGTTCAACACCGATAAACTCACCTTTAGGATTGGCAAAGCTGTTGTAGCCAACATTGAAAACTTGCATTTGTTTCCAGAAATAATTGCCGGTGGTTTGAAAATCCGAAAGATTGAGCAAACCTAGCTCAATCGCATCTAAGTTGATTTGATTGATTTGCTTCGGGTTTGTTAAATAGTCATCAAGATGCTGTTCAATGCGATCGCAGATTTCATTTTCTAATTGATTAGCAAGCTCCGTTACCGCTTTTTGGCCGTTTTGATACGAAAGATAGCCCACAAGTCCCACCGCGCCACAAATTTGCAATATAAAAGGCACAATCAGAACATACCTCAGGGGCATATTGGCATAAACTTTGCCAACTAAGCGATTAATAGATTTGATGGGCTGAAGTTTGGATAACATTGTTGTTTAATTCTTCCCCAGCATATATTAGGGGTATTTTTGCCATATCAGCTACATTTAATATCAGGATAATTACGGCGTATTATGCATTTACTATGACATTTATTTAATTACTAAGTATAAAAGATTACACAAATTTTATTTTCTGCTTTTTTGATTGGCTAAATTCCTCCAAAGTCTAATTTTCAGACTTAACAACACCGATAGCGAGTCTTGCCTACGGCACAGTGCGCGAACGAGCGTCATAACCCGTCGTAGATATTGCACCTGAATTGACTCAGTTTTATCAGATTTTCTCGGATGAAATGAAATTTAACCGATAAGCTACAGTATGCCATTCTAAAATTCAGGTCGTCATTAGTACCCAATCCTAAATTTAATTTTTAATTGCTGAGGTCTTGATTTTCCGGACTGAAAACCCTTGGACTTATATAAAAATTAAGTACAACAATTTTAAAATTTTCATATAAATACAGAGTAAAAATAAAAAAATCTAAAAAAATATTTACTAAATATTTTTTATTTTAAATAAATGTTAATTTTATTGTGGAAATATGTCAACCTCATCGCCGATTTGTAAAATTTTTCCGGCTGACGATGGGGCTAATTGGGTATTGACACTCAATCTGTAAAAGTGATTAAAAGGCGATGAAGCAACCCAATTTGGTAGAGTTGCTTGTCGCTGGGTTGCAAAGATTTTTTGAAAGTTTGGGTAAGCTTTTCCTAAGTAAGAATCGCGTGTTGGGACTATACAACGCTGACATGGATTAACCCCAAAAAAATCTACATCTCCCACTCGAAAGGAGACTAAATCACCTTGTTCACTAAATAGTTGATCTTCCCAAAATGCTGGTACACCATCAATCTCGATGTTGGCACGCATCCGACGGCGTATTTCATCTACATTTAAACCGGGAAACCAAGAAGCTACTTCTGCCAATGTTGCTGTACTAATTACCGTTGGTCCAGGTGAGTATGTATCGTCAGGAAAACCCATTAGAGAATTTTGCCTTAATGTGACAGCAAACTCAAAAAAATCACTCATAGTTGCCTCTAATGCTTGCCGTTCCTCATCCAGATGAAAAATTTGTTGTGAGTCGCCGCCTGGGATGTGCAACGAGATAGTTCTATTTAAGAGTGCAAATTGCGCTCTTAGTAAATTGATTTTAGCATGACGTTTGCCATTGACAAATCTATCCTGTTCGTCAAAAATGGCAAACTCGCGGTCATGCTGTAGTGCGCCACTGGCAAGAACTCTAGCGTTCTCAACTTCAACACCATCGAGTGACTTAACTGGATACAGTAAAATTTTGGCTAGGTAAGGCATCATAGCAATTAGGACTTACGCATTGTATAAATGCATCGTGATATGAATTAACGGAAATTGCTTGTTTTAGGCTTTTCTTAATTATCCTGCGATCGCAAATAAACCATGCTGTAGGGGCACAGCAATGCTCATTGGTGTTAACAAAAGCCTAGAAATAGCTTAACTGAAAGCTTGACTCACTCGCCTGGAACTAAAGTTCTTTGGCTTTTAACTAAAGTCTACTGAAGTAGACTAAAGATTTTGGGTATATTTAATCATCAAGAAATAACTTTTGCTATTAGCAAGGAACTGAAGTTCCTGGCGAGACATGACTTTTACGTTAAGTTGACACCTATGAGCTATTGCTGTGCCCTTACAAAAGATGTGGTTTTTCACTTACGCATATTTGCCATTTATTGTCAATGTGTAAGTCCTAGCAATTTTGAATTTTAGATTTTGCGAAAAGTTGGAGCGGAGTCAAAATTAGTGATTTAGCAATCTTCAATCTAAAATTCTTTTGTTACTTATACGAGCTGCTAGCTGAAAACCTTTAAAAGACAGGGAAGGCAGGGGAAGAATTTCTAACTCTTGACCAATGACTAATGACCAACGACTCCTCTGGTTTTCCCAACAGGTAAGCACTCGCGTTACTTGTTCAACCAGAGGAGCGTCAATCATAATATTGTTAATTACGGATATATTGGCGATTTATCTATTCCTCCAACATGATTTAAAGGCCAGAAGCGAACTACAGCCCGTCCAATAATATTCTCGCGGGGGACAACACCCCAGCAACGACCATCGTAACTATTGTTACGGTTATCACCTAGTACTAAATATGAATCGGTTGGTATAGTCTGGGGTTTCGCCAAAAAAGGTGGCTGTGGCCCTGATTGGCAAACATCAATGACTGTAGTCTGACCAGAACTGAGGTAATTGACTTCTGGAAGGGGTTTGTTATTGATATAGACTTTGCCATCCTTAAGTTGTACTTTTTCTCCAGGTAAGCCAATTACACGTTTAATAAAAGCATCTTGGTATTGTTCTTTTTGTAGCTCTTTTGTAGGCGAAAATACTACAATATCTCCCCGTTGCGGGTCAGCAAATTTATACTTCAACTTATCGACAATGATTTTATCTGCCTCCCATTGGTTTGGCGTACCATGCAGAGTCGGTTCCATCGATCCAGAAGGAATCCAGCGTGCTTCAGCAACAAAGGTACGAATTCCCAGAGCTAGAACAATGCTCAATACAATTGTTCTACCTAGCTCTGCGATCCAAGAATTATCGGGTTGTTGACTAGAGTTGTTATCAGACACTTTATTTTGCATGAAATTACTTAACTGAAGGAAAGATGCAGGTAATTAACTCGCCTAGTGATACTTTATCTGTTAATCTTAACGGGAAAATTTTAATTTCCTAATCATGCTCCCATCTTGACTACCAATTTTAGATTGGGGATTTTAGATTTTGGATTAGGGTATTTGTTTTGGGTCATGACTCGCCTCTGGTGGGCGAAACCAATGTAAAATACCCAAACCGCATTCTTTCTAGGCTACGGTCAATCCAAAATCCAAGTTGCGCTGGAAGCGCACCAAAGGTGCGACTTAAAATCCAAAATTGATTGACGGGGTTCTTCATAAATTAAAAATAAACTTTTTTTTTAACCCTCGGCAAAAATTGGTTACTCTGATCGCGAATAAGTTTAACCTAAAAGCATAATTCTCTGTAATACATAGCTCCCTATCTCAACTTTGTTAACCCTATGTCATCTACACAAATTTTACTGATTCGCCGCGCTCGCATAATTCTACCCAATGGTGAACTGATGATTGGGGATGTATTGACCCGCGATCGCCAAATAGTCGAAGTTGCACCAGAAATCTCCGAAACGGCACTAGCCACTGAAATTGACGCAGAAGGGTTAACTTTGTTGCCAGGAGTTATCGATCCGCAGGTGCATTTCCGAGAACCTGGACTAGAACACAAGGAAGATTTATTCACCGCCAGTTGCGCCTGTGCTAAAGGGGGAGTCACTTCTTTTTTAGAAATGCCCAATACGCGCCCCCTGACAACGACACAGCAGGCTTTAGACGACAAGCTACAACGTGCCTCACAAAAGTCCTTAGTTAATTATGGCTTTTTTATTGGGGCAACAGCAGAGAATCTACCAGATTTGCTCTTAGCAAAGCCAACAGCGGGAATTAAGATTTTCATGGGGTCGATGCATGGTCAGTTGCTGGTTGATGGCGAAACAGCATTGGAGGCGATATTTGCTAAAGGCGATCGCTTGATTGCCGTTCATGCCGAAGACCAAGCTAGAATTAACCAACGTCGCCAAGAATTTGCCAACATCCACAATCCAGCCGTTCACTCGCAAATTCAAGATAATCAAGCGGCAATGCTTGCAACCCAACTGGCATTAAAACTTTCTCAAAAATATCAACGTCGTCTGCATATTTTGCACATGTCAACTGCCGAAGAAGCAGATTTGCTGCGTCAGGAGAAACCTAGTTGGGTAACAGCAGAAGTGACACCACAGCATTTGTTGTTAAATACCAGTGCTTACGAGAAGATTGGCACTTTGGCACAGATGAATCCACCTTTGCGATCGCCCCACGATAACGAAGTTCTCTGGCAAGCTTTGCGCGATGGCGTGATTGATTTCATCGCTACAGATCACGCGCCGCACACCTTAGAAGAAAAAGCTCAAGAATACCCCAATAGTCCTTCGGGAATGCCTGGGGTGGAAACTTCTCTAGCTTTGATGTTAACTGCGGCGATGGAGGGAAAGTGTACTGTTGCTCAAGTTGTTAACTGGATGTCAAAAAATGTAGCTGTGGCTTATGGTATTCCTAATAAAGGAGCGATCGCGCCTGGTTATGATGCCGATTTAGTGCTTGTAGATTTAAACACATATCGTCCAGTCCGGCGCGAAGAACTGTTAACTAAATGCCGTTGGAGTCCCTTTGAAGGCTGGAACCTCACCGGCTGGGCTACAACCACCATTGTCGGCGGTAAGGTAGTTTATGACAAAGGTCAGGTAAATCCACAAGTGCGGGGTCAAGCTTTAACTTTATTATAGGAAATATTTATTTAAGCTTATGTAACAGACAAATAATTAGACATTAAAGCCATACTTGAACTGGCAAGATTTTCATCTATCCCAAGTTAAGACTAGATCAATGCCCTTCGGTTAAAGCTAAAAGACGACAATCCTTATTTTTTCCCTTTACCCTTTTAACCCAAGGGTATTGACTAATCACTGTATCAGAAATTGCAACTTGAAACCCTGAATTTATTTATAAGTGTTTCAAGCCAAAACTTCAATAACTAATCACTAGATTACCTATTTATTCTTCTTTCCCCTGCTTGGCGTCCTTCTCTAACGAGACGCTACGCGTTGGCGAAAGCCTGCGGCAAGCCCTCCGGGTGATGCTCCTAACGTCGCTAACGCTGCGCTAACAGCAGTCGCTCATGGGGGAAACCCCCAGACGCTCGCAGGCTCGCTAACGCTGCGCTATCGCCCTTGGCGTCTCCCCTTGGGAGAAGATCGCGCAGCTTCACCGCTCTGCGTCTACGTAAAAAACTTAGGTATTCTTCCATTTGGATAAAAGTAAACAAGCAAATGGAACAGTATTGCAATTCATTTCATGATGCTTGTTCCCAGAAACTATGCCCGGAAACATAACCATAGAAATAATCAAAGAGAATTGCTATGTCCTTCAAAATTTTAGCTTTAGACGGTGGCGGTATTCGCGGAGTCGTTGCAGCACGAATACTTCAAGAAGTAGAACAAGAAATTAGAAACCAGGGGAAAGGAAACTTTTTACACGAATACTTTGATCTGATTTCTGGCACTTCTACTGGTTCAATGTTAGCAGGAGCTATTGCTTTAGGAAAAGAGAGTCATGAACTCATTAAACTGTATAAAGATAGAGGTCAAGATATATTCCCGCTAGATAGAAAAGAACGCTATAAAAACTTGCCGTCTATCATCAAATCAATTCTTGATGTATTTTCACCACCTAAATATTCTCATGATGGAATTATTAGCGTCCTCAAAGATACATATAAATCCACAAAAATAAAAGATATTGAAAAACCCATTATTTTGATTCTTGCTTACGATACATTATATCGGAATACAACCTTTTTTACAAATTGTCATCCCGATTTAGGAGACAGATGGTACGATGACTGTTATTTATGGCAGATATGTACTGCTTCTGCCTCAGCACCTACTTTTTTTCCACCATATAAATTAGAACCTGTAGATAAAGAAAAATTTGGTGATTGGGAATTTCCACATATTGATGGAGGAGTTTCTGCTAACAACCCTTGTCTTGCAGCGTTGAGTCTGGTTATGAGGATCAGTCAATCTTCAGTCTCTCCAACAATTAAGCAAAAATATAAACTGGATAATCTGCAATTGGAAGATATTTCTATTCTTTCTATTGGCACAGGTCAAACTGGTAAACCATATCAATATAAGCAAATAAGTAAATGGAGAGGCTTAGACTGGGTACAAAATCTTACTAATATCTTTATGGAACCTACATCTGAGATTGATAGTACTATTTGTCGGCAAATCATGGGTGGATACGATTCTAAACGTTACTTACGGCTTCAGTTTGACTTAAATGAGACATTTAAAGCCAAGCTAGAAGAGACTTATAAAGATCCTCGAATTGTATTACCTCCAGAAGATCGAAAAAACCGATTTACAGGGGAAAAAGTCAATGAAGAAATAGATAACGCTAGTTTGGAGATTATTGAGCAGTTAATAAATACTACTTCTGCATTCATTAATAAAGGTCTTACGTACTATACCAGAGACGACTCCGGTTCTCCGATAAAAGAGGCGATCGCCTCTTTCATTAAAGATAACTAGTGCGTGCATCCACGTAGGCATATTAATATCAACTAATCTAAGATAAAACATCTCGTATTTATACATAATTATTGTATAAATACGAGATGTTTTATTTAAAGCTTTATTAATCTCGGTGTTAACTACATAGGTGAAGAGAAGAACTTATTGCTATTTAAATTAATTTTAAAACGTTTGAAAGATCCGTATTTATGTGTATATATTATGACTTTATTTTGAGTATATTGAGGATAAGGAAAAGTTAGACAACTTCTACAGACCTTGCTTGATGTTGTTTAACTTGTCTCTACTAGCTTTGGCTGCTAAATAATCCAGATTTGTCCTCTTAATGACATAGAGAACCAATCGGGTAAAACCAAGCTGACTAAGTTTTGTGAAAACTCTCATTTAACCCAACAACAGTTTACATTTTCTTCATTTATAGACCATCTAAATCAGTTTTTTAACTGATTATTGCAGCAATAAAGCTGCTGTTACAAAATTTTTTAATTTATTCTGGGTTGAGATAACAATGTTAGTGATTTACAGTGGTGAGCGTGGTAGTGGCAGATAGAACGAGTGTGGAGTTCTCCCTCGACTGTTTGCAAAAATTTTCTCGTATTGTATATTCTCAAAAAAGTGACATTTCTCGTACTTCAGTCGGGAGATGAGCTTAAATCGTGGCAATGACTTCGCTAATGGCACAATTGAATGGGATCAGTTCGACTTGACGAGTGCCCTCATTCCCATAAGTCAAGCTCACACTTAAATAGCTATCTGGCTTGTAGGGCAATCGTTCTGCCCATTCAACTGCCACAATTCCTGGTATGACTTCAACACCTTCCCAGTAACTTTCTAAATTCAGGGCTGCAACTTCTTGTGGTTCTAAGCGATATAAATCTAGATGGTAAAGGGGGAGGCGTCCCTCCGTATACTCATTAATCAGGGTGAAGGTGGGACTGACAATAGGTTCAGCGATTCCCAAACCCTTGCCAATACCTTGAACTAGGGTAGTTTTACCAGCACCTAAATCACCTTCTAGTAAAATTACATTGCCAGGAGTTAGGGATTCACCGAGAGTAATACCTAAGCGTAGGGTCGCCTCTGTATCTGCAAGAAAAATTTTCATAATTAGTCATTAGTCATTAGTTATTAGTCCTTTGTTTAGACTAAATAACTAATTTTCATTTTCCTTCATTTTGAATTTTGAATTCCCCGTTCGCATAGCGTCTCCGCAGGAGAAGGGACTGACCTCTACCGTACCACCGCAACAACACTTGTGCTAGCTTCTGCGGATTGTGACGGATAACACCCGTTTCATCTTCATACAAAACATTAGCTGGAACAATCCTTCGTCCTAGCTGAGTTACGGCTTCTCTATCTAGGAAAACCGGATGGGAGTTTTGTTCGGCGTAGCGGATGAGTGATTGCTCTGAGGGGGATTTTTTGTGTATCAGTACAGCATCGAATAACCGCCTTTCCCCACAAGCAGCATCAATTGCTCTGATGTGATCTGCAACAGTGTATCCTTCAGTTTCTCCTGGTTGAGTCATTATATTGCAGATATAAATACGGGGGGCATCTGTTTGAGCGATCGCATCGGCAATTTCTGGTACTAATAAATTAGGAATTAGGCTGGTATAAAGGCTACCTGGGCCAATAATAATGTAATCAGCTTCTTTAATTGCCTTAATAGCTGCTGGTACTGCTGGAGGATTATCGGGAATGCAGCCAATTTTGACAATTTTACCGCCAGCCTTGGGAATGCTAGACTCCCCATCAATGCGGCGACCATCGGCTAATTCTGCCCAAAGGCGAACATCACTGAGAGTTGCTGGTAGTACTTGTCCCCGTACTGCTAGCACTTTAGAACTGGCTGCAACGGCTTGTTCTAAATCTCCAGTAATATCACTCATTGCCGTTAAAAACAAATTACCAAAACTGTGACCCGTTAACCCATCTCCAGCCCGAAAACGGTATTGAAACAATTCTGTTAATAACTTTTCTTCATCTGCTAGTGCAGCCAAACAATTGCGAATATCCCCTGGTGGTAACACTCCAAATTCTTGACGCAACCGCCCAGAAGAGCCACCATCATCGGCGACAGTGACAATAGCAGTAATATTAGCGCTGTAGGTTTTGAGTCCCCTCAACAACATAGAAAGTCCCGTACCACCACCAATTACCACTATTTTCGGGCCTCGGTACAATCGATGATGTGCCAGCAAGACATCGATGAGTTCCTCTCCACCTTCTGCTCTTAGTACCTTAGTAATTGAGCCTACAGTGCGAGTTTGCCCCCAAAGCACTAACAGCAAGCCGCCAAGCAGCACCAAAGGCCCACTAACATAGTTGGGTAAAATGTTGGTGATTACTCCCAAGAAACCCCTAAACAACTCGATCATCCAAAAAATTGGGGTGAGCTTAATCCAGATAGCTAACCCCAAACTCGCCAGCAGTACACCCCCAATACTGATCAACAACCAACGTTTTACCGATAGTCCAGGGGATAACCATTTGAACCACTGGTTAACCCGATAGGAAGTACGAGAGCGCGACTGCTTTTGCAGGGCGTTGAGGGCTTGTCTGAGAAAACCAATTGACATACCTGATTTACAGCAGTGCTACAAACAATAATTAACAGAAAATTTACACCAGTTGGTTTAAAACACTTGGCGTGAAACTATTATATTTGTCTATCCCATTAGACTAAGAGCAAGTGGTCAAAATTGCCAGTATTCCTAGTTAAACAATACCCTAGCTTGATAAAAGTGAATTTAATGGAAAAACGAATTTTAGGATTAGATCCAGGACTGGCAATTTTAGGATTTGGAGCAATTACCTGCACACAAACTCCTAACAAGGTACCAGAGACTACAGTAAATATGCTGGATTTTGGCGTAATCAAAACGTCGGCAGATGTAGAAATGGGACTGCGCTTATGTACCTTGTTTGATGATTTACACACCGTGATCGAGGAATTTAAACCAGATTTGGTTGCGATCGAGAAGCTATTCTTCTATCGGATGTCAAGTACAATCCTGGTTGCACAGGCGCGGGGTATAGTCATTTTAGTGTTGGGCCAGCGTCGTCTTCCTTATGTAGAGTTTACTCCTGCTCAAATTAAACAAGCTTTAACAGGGTATGGCAATGCCGATAAGTCGGAAGTGCAAGAAGCAGTGGCGCGGGAGTTGGATTTAGATGATATTCCTAAGCCTGATGATGCTGCGGATGCTTTGGCGGTAGCTTTGACGGCTTCTTATCAGCTGTAGGTGTGTACACAGACAATAAAGTTCGTCAGAATCCCTCACTGATTGATTCTGACCTGGCATTGATGGTTTTGCACTAAATTGAAAATTTGGTGTGGTGTTTCACCATTTATTTAGCGTTCGACTGAGCGCTCACGCCGAAGTCCACCATTCGCACGGAATTCAATTTCTTATTTTAATACGCTTGGGTTAAGGATTTTTGGTATTGATTTTAGGTATGTAGAGACTAATAATTGCAACGTCTTTTGCATTGGATTTGGGCCTTAACTGAACTGTATTGTTTCTTATTTTGGCGAGGTCGCGCATGTATGATTTTTTATTAATAAGGATTTTACTTAATAAGTAGGCTTGAAAATAAAACACTATAACTATTGAAATCAAGAACAAAAATTTTATGCTTTAAATGCGTTTGCGTTACTCATGCATCTGAGAGCAAATTATGTTTTAAAAGCTAGCTAGCAACACAATAAAAGGACTTGAGAATCTAAGCCTTATGTCGGCAGATAAACCTCTAAATCACAAGCTTAATCTCACTTATTTAAATATTAATTATAACAATATAACTTTATACACAAGTACACTTAAGCGTACAGAGGTGGTACAATAATTATGAGTACTCAATCGTACATAAATTTTAAGCTTGCTGTACCACTAAAAGTACTAGATATACAAAAACTTTCTCTAGCACGGAATATTAAGTTTTAAAAAAGACTTTAATTAATCTAATTTACTGAGAGAATGCAATTACAGGATATTGGCTGAAGATGCTTGAAATAAATCATTAACATTTAAAAACAGCTAAAATAGCTTACTTAGTTTCTAAGTAGTTTCAAAACTCTATGTTGCAATAATCTCAACTTGAAGAATTATTATTTGATGTGTGTAAACTCCTATGGTCAAGCGATCGCTCCAGGGATCACTCACCGGGATTCAACAAGCTAAAAAAGCGTTCGCTCATAAGGGGTGGACACAAGACTATTTGGCATTTGAAGTCAACTTAAAGACTCGCCAACCAATTTGGCGGTTTTTTAGTGGGCGTCCCGTTGAGCGTCATATCTTTATAGAAATTTGTTCTGTATTGTCGTTGAATTGGCGGGAGATTGCGGCTAATCCTCCAGAAGAATTCTCTGAATCAAAAGAACTTGGTACTGCTGAATTTTTAGATATTGATGCTCTAGTACAACAAGTGCGATCGCAACGCTTCGACAAAATTCAAGACCAGTGCGGCACTTTGCAGTTATTAGATGTTACTCGCCCCGTTATAATCGACGACATTTACATCGATGTCAACATTTTGGAGGAGATTGCAAGCCTTCAGTGGTTAGAGTTTGCTGATTTGCAAAACTTTACATCAAAAGAATTCGATCGCTTTGGTTTAGGTGAAGTATCCCAGACACAAATGGCGGGGATCGCGGCAGTTGAAACTTACTCAAAGCTGCGGGTGTTGGGTAAACCGGGAGCAGGTAAAACCACTTTTTTACAACATCTGGCGATTCAATGCAACCGAGGGAGATTTGCTGCAAATCGGGTTCCTATTTTTGTCACCTTAAGAGATTTTGCCGACGAAACGAGAGTTGCAGGAGAGTTCCATTTACTCAACTATATTTGCAAAGAATTCTTTACCTGTGGAATTTCAGATCCATCTGTGCTGGAAACTTTGTTGTTGGAAGGCAGAGTATTGCTGTTGCTGGATGGATTAGATGAAGTACTCCATCAACAGAGTAAGGGTGTCGTCAATGAGATTCGCAGACTATCTGAAAAGTATCAAAAGAATATCTTTGTCGTTACCTGCCGCACGGCAGCTAAAGCTTTGAACCTCAGACGCTTTACAGATGTTGAAATTGCCCCTTTTAGTCGAGATCAAATTGTTGCTTTTGCTCAGAAGTGGTTTACAGCAGTTACGAAAACGAACATCCAGAATCAACAAGAACAGGCATTTGAGTTTATTGAGAAACTAGATTTACCCGAAAATTTACAATTTCAAAGACTTGCTGTCACTCCCTTATTTTTGCATCTCGCCTGCTGGGTTTTTCATCACCAGAACAAATTTCCAACCCAAAAATCTGCTTTTTATAAGCAATGTTTAGACCTGCTCTTGGGCAAATGGGACGAAACTAAAGCAATTGAGCGGGATGAAGTATACCAAGGTTTTTTATTACCACAAAAACTTAAGTTGCTGAGTCAGGTTGCTAGCGCGACATTTGAGCAGGGTAATTACTTTTTTGAACAACGCATTGTTGAGCAATACATTAGCGACTATATCAGTGATTTGCCGAATGCTTCGACGGAGCCAGAGGAATTGCAATTAGATAGTGAAGGCGTACTTCGAGCGATAGAGTTGCAACATGGATTACTAGCAGAACGAGTGCGAGGGATTTTCTCTTTCTCTTCTTTAACGTTTCAAGAATACCTGACTGCTCGACTAATCGTCGCTAATCATAATTTACAAGCATTAGAACAACCGTTAGAACGTCTGGTGAGTCATATTAGTGAACCCAGGTGGCGTGAAATCTTTTTGTTAACGGTTGCCATGCTGCGGAGTGCAGATTTTCTGGTACTGTTGATGAAGCAAGAAGTTGATGCGCTAGCGGCTCAAGATCCATATTTGCAAAAATTTTTAACTTGGGCAAGTCAAAAGTTTCTTACTGCTCCTGAGTCTACTGCAATTTGGGCGTTTCATCTTGCCCTGGCTAGGACTCCTCACCTTACCCCGTACTTTGCCTTTGTCTGCATCTTTGATCGAGATATTTTTTTGGATGCGGCATTAGATAACCTAGTAATGGAATGCAAATCTAATTTTGCCAATGTCTATGGGTGCAACGATGCTCTGAGTAGTGCTTTAGCAATTGTTCAAGATGCTGGTTTACATCAAGCTTTACAACAATTTAAAGACCTACTGCCCGATCCAGAACAAAGTAGAGAAAGCATTCAGACATGGTGGCAAACAAGTTATCCTGCTTGGATGGAACAGTTAAAAACTGCGATCGCCAAGCATCGAAACATTCAGCATGACTGGCATTTCAGCCCACAGCAACAACAAGTATTACAACAATATTACGATGCCAATCAGTTGCTTATCGATTGCCTTAATAGCAACTGTGAAATCACAGACGTTGTGCGGCAGGAGATTGAAGCCAGTTTGTTGTTGCCGATAACAGAACTTCAGGAGCAAGAATGGCAGGGATTGTGATACTAAATTGCGAACGCAAGTAGTACCTCTTTCCCAACTTCCCCCGCTTTCCCTGCCTACTAAAACGCTTTTATTCACTAAGAAAAGGTATCTATGCTTGGACACAACATTATTGTGATTGGCACTTCGGCAGGCGGACTCAAAGCACTGGGCGCAATCTTGGGCGCTCTGCCTGCTGAGATTGATGCTGTCTTCTTCATTGTTCAGCACCTCGCAGCGGATAAGCCTAGCATTCTCCCCCAAATTCTTACAGATGTAGGCTCTCTCCCAGCATCTCACCCGGCAGATGGAGAGTCAATTCAAACTGGGCGAATCTATGTCGCACCGCCCGATTATCACCTGTTGGTCAACCAAGGCTCGATGCGTGTCGTGCGCGGGCCTCAAGAAAACCGCTTTCGCCCCGCGATCGATGCGTTATTTCGTTCAGCCGCCCGCGCTTATGGTACAAGGGTGGTAGGTGTGGTACTCACTGGCTATCTTGATGATGGCACGGTGGGGTTGCAGGCAATCAAAAAACGGGGCGGAGTGGCGATCGTTCAAGACCCGAAGGAAGCAGAATACCCCAGCATGGCCAAGAGCGCCTTGCGGTATGTGAAGGTCGATTACTGCTTGCCGCTTGCAGAAATCCCAGATTTGCTAGTGCAGTTGTCAAAGGAACCCGCCGCCAAGGAGGAGGCATACCCCCTGACCAAAGAGATCGAAATTGAATCCAAGATTGCTGAACAGCAGATGAATACCCAGGAGTTTTTGAAGAATGTAGAAGCGATCGGGACTAGAACGACTTACACCTGCCCTGAATGCAACGGCAGCATTTGGCAAATTGGCAAAGCACATCCGCTACGGTTTCGCTGTCACACGGGGCATTCTTTTACAGCTAATGTGTTCCTGGCAGAGCAAACTCAGAATCTCGAAAATGCGCTGTGGTCGGCTGTGCGGGTAATGGAGGAAAAGGTTACATTCTCGCGTCAAATGGCAGATCAGATGAAAAACTACAATTTAACTAGTGCCGCAACAAAATATGAGAATCATGCAATGAATTTAGATAAAGAGGTATCCTTTATTCGAGATATCATTCTCAACGGCTTTGCCACGAAACGAACTATTGCCGCAATAGAGGAAGATCAGCCGGAGTAGCTATAGGCTCACCCTTGGGAAATAGCCAATTGCTGGCAAACACTGTTGTCAAGCTTTTGAACAATTTGTTGAATGGCTGCAAGGTCGGTATAACAGTTAGCAACATCAATAAGGCTAGTACTGGTCATCGATCGCAACCCGACCACTTCAACCCGAACTCCTTGACTAGCAATGGTATTCAGCACGTAAGCAAAATCTCCATTGCCACTGACTAACACAGCTGTATCGCAATGTTGAGCCAGCCCGATCATATCCACCGCAATTTCTACATCCAGATTGGCTTTTTTGGCACTATTCCTTAACTGTGTCACTGCTTTAGTAATGACGCAAAAGCCGTTGTGACGCATCCTGTAAAGAAACCCACGCTGCTTCTGGTTCGTCGGATCGTAGCCCGTGTAGTAAAAAACATGAACCAGGTAATCTCTAGCTGTCAAATAATGCAACAGTTTGAGGTAATCAATTTCAATATTGAGGTGTGAAGCTGCATAAAACAGATTCGAGCCATCAATGAAAACAATCACTCGACCGCGATCGCCTTGATTGGGGATGCAGTTTTTATCAACAGTAAGTGGATGGGTCGCTTCAAGCGTGGTATCTGTAAAACTGGATTTTTGATTAGATACCTTCTGAGTTGCTTTTCCTAAAATCTTTTTCTTAATAACAGTATCTGCCACTTATAACTCCTTGATCAGGTGGCTAGTACCGCAAGGCGGAAGTCAAAAGGAGCCAGTGCGCCCTTGCGGCTCTGCCGACTTGTTCGCTCTTAGCGTTCCCGCAGGGTAGCAACTGGCTCTCAAAAGTCAAAAGTCAAAAAGCTTATAGGACAGACTTTTTGGCGATTTGGAATGGGTGGTTTATTTACGCCGTGCTGTACTAGAAAAACTTTCTTTGTTTATCAAAGCAGAATAAAGGCGTCAGTCGCCAGAATGGGCTGCGCCCCGCTACGCTAACAGAATTGAATTCTGTGTGAGTGGTGAATGAATAAATGGGTTTAAGACCCCCGCTAAATTTTTAATTTAGCGGTCTACAATTAGTGGCAAGTCTGAACCCCCCACTTGCGTTTGTTCTGACCGGAGGCGAAGCGTCTCCGGCTCCGCTCCTGAATACTGACTTCTGGATTCTTCTTCAAGAATTTTTTTGCAATATTAAAGGGTGTTTGTATTTAAATCAACCCTGTACTATACGTCCGCAAATCTGCCTCGGTGAGGAGTATCATCGTTTCTGCACCAACTCTGCCAAAGTTAGGCTCTAGCCCTAATGCCATCTCAATGAGATACGTCCATGTACCAGATTCAGGTGTGTAGCTCCGTACAATCCCTTCTCCACCTACAAAGCTCACCCATTGAGTATTGCGAAACTTAGGCAGCTTCATGAAGGTTGCAGTCATGCTTTTGATTCCTCAATTCATAGTTGATACTTTCTGTTTTAGTAAAAGAAATTAAATATGTTTTGTATCTTTTTGAGTAAAGATGTTAAACATCATCTATAACTTTGGAATGTTTTAAATGCAAATTATACAATTTATACGTAATTCAAATGTTTATTCAAACGTGATATGGCGGTTATTGTATGCTGCGGGAAGCCGCTACGCGTCTATAAATCTTAATACACTTTGACCTCTCTCCAAACCTCTCTCCTTTGAGGAGAGAGGCTTTGAATCTTACTCTCCTTATCGGGAAGGGGCTGTTCTTGTTAAGTCTGTATTACACTTAACTAATACCAATTCTCTAAAATAAGGCAACAGATGTAAGCAGGGATTGCCTTGCTGCATCTAAATTTCTCAATTGCGAATTGCGTTAGCGAGTCCGCGTTCGCTTTTAGCGTCTCGTAGAGAGCGTCATTGCGAATTGCGAATTGGTATAAGAAGCGCTATATGGCAATCTTTTATCATTCGTGTGTGAAAAATTAGATACCCGACTTCTTTGAGAAGTCGGGTATCTAAACACCGCGCATTTTTTATTTTTTCATAATTAAAATTAGTTGCTTTCTACCCTCAAATACGAATTACGTAGCTTGCTTCTCGCCTTCTCTACGAGACGCTACGCGAATGGCGAGTATTACGAATTATCTGTGACTTGTCCACTCAAGTTTGCAACCATAAATACTAATTCAATAAGCTCAATCGGTTTAGCTAAATGCATTTGGAAACCAGCATCAATCACCCTTTGCCGCTCTTGCTCGGTGGCATAGGCAGTGATTGCTGCTGCTGGAATTTGTCCCCCGGCAGATGCATCAAGCTCTCTAACCTGACGAATCAGGGAGTAACCATCCTCATCTGGCATTCCAATATCTGCTAGCAGCACATCGTATCTGCCAGGAGATTCAGTTAGAGCCGCGATCGCTTCCCTTGCCGATGTCACAACCACTACTTCAGCCCCGAAGTCTTCTAACATCCACTTGATTAAGTCGCGGCTATCTACTTGATCGTCTACAGCCAAGATGCATAACCCTTCAAGGGTAACAGATGGACGCTTACCATCTAATGTATCTAGAGTGCTTGACAAAACACTCGGCTCTAAATAAGTTGGCGGTGTAATCTCTGGCGGTATTGAACGCAGAGGCAGCCTGATGGTGATCGTGGTTCCTTTTCCTTCGCCTCGACTTTGTGCCTGAATTGTTCCACCGTGAAGTTCTACAAGATGACGGGCAATTGACAAGCCCAATCCAAGTCCCTGACTCGCTTTGCTGGTGCTGGAATTTCCTTGGCGGAAGCGATCAAAAATATACGGCAGCAAGTCTGCCCGGATGCCAATTCCTGTGTCGCTGACTTGAATTTGGGCGTGATTATCTACAGCTTCGAGTATGATTCCCACTCGCCCATCGGCTGGAGTGAACTTAATCGCGTTAGAAAGTAAATTCCACAGAACTTGCTGTAAGCGATCAAAATCTCCGACAACTGTCGCCGAGTTCAACTGTGAAATAATTTGAATGCTTTTCGCCTCTGCGGAAAATTCTATAGACTTAATGCTGGCATCCACTACTGAAACTAGATCGATTAGACGAGTGTTTAAATGAAGCTTTCCACTCGTAATCCGTGAGAGATCCAGCATATCATCGATTAATTTAGCTTGCACTTTAGCACTCCGCTCCACCACTTCCCAGGCACGAGTGACTGCTGAAGAATCTAAATTGCGGGTGCGGAAAAGTTGCGCCCAGCCCAGTATACTATTAAGCGGGTTACGAAGTTCATGGGAAAGATTCGACAGGAATTCGTCTTTAGCTCGGTTGGCCATTTGGGCCTCTTGACGGGCTGACTGCTCCTGTGCTAAGATAAAAGATCGCTCTAACTCAAACTGCTTGCGATCAGTGATATCTTCAATGGCCAGCAAAATCCTTTGGGCTTCTCCCTGTTGAATAACTTTCCAACCATTGAGCAGCATGGTTTTCTTCCCAATATGCTCAAAATGATGCTCCACCTCCAAGTTTTGAATACTGGTATTGTTAACCAGAATGTCTTCTAGGAGCGGTTGTAATCCGCGCAAGTTCCACTGACCATTCCCTAGTTCAAAAATCAGAGATTGCGTTGTCTCTGCTGGTGAAACCTGAAATGTTTCATAAAACGAGCGATTGGCTTTGTTCACCCGCAAATCAGAATCAAGCACGATTAACGGCACTTGTACCGTCTCCACAATCGCTTCAGCGTAATTCCGGGCTTGTTCTAAGCTTTCTGCATTGCGTTTGAGAACATCAATATCTATTAACACCAACACTATTCCGTCAATCTGGTTTTCTGTGGTGCGATAAGGACGGATGCGGAGGTTATACCAATGTCCCCCAAAGGTTTGGACTTCTAATTCTTTGATGCTGAGTGTGTCAAGTACCTCTAAAATTAGAGGTTCTAAATCAGGAATATTCAGATTGGCTCTGATATCGCTCAAAGGTCTTCCAGCATCGGTGGGAATTAAATTGAAAAGCCGTTGCGCCATCGGCGTAAAACGTCGAACCCGTAAGTCCGAAGTCAATATCAAAATGGGAATATTGATACTGGCAAGCAAATTCGTCAGATCGTTATTAACTTGGTGTAATTCCTGATTTCGAGAGCGAAGTTCTTCATTAGTTGTGTTGAGTTCTTCGTTGGTTGCCTGAATCTCTTCTTTGGCAGTTTCTAGCTCCTCATTGGTGCTTTGCAACTCTTCATTGCTGGAGAGGATTTCTTCATTAGCAACTTTCAGGTCTTGATTGATGTGTTCTTGCTCTTGAATCACCGCTTGCAGATATTCTTGAGTCGCAGCCCTCTCTTGGTTGGCGTTTGCAAGTTCTTGCCTGAGCCGCACAATCTCCTGCTCTAGGTAGGACTGCTCCTGGCTCTCAGGATTTACGGGGTTGAAGTTGTTAACTACGGGTGGGGCTTCTTCAAATAAAATCAGAAAGTAGAATTCTTCGTTAGCCGCAGAATTGAATGGAATCACCTCAAGATTGACGATTCTTGAAAGATCGCCTTCTTCAATTCGTAACCCTTGCTTTTTAACTAGATTTTTTTGCCGTTGTGCCTGATAAATTGCGGCGCGTAGCTCTACGAGCAAGCCTTGGCGCACCATTTTAAATAAGTTGAGACTCGCTTTCCCAGGTACAAGTTTTAGGTAGAGATCGATTTCTCCCCGAAGTTGCAGCACCTCCATTTTGTTGTTGATTACTACACCCACTGGGGCATAGCGATTCAAGATCAGTTGATCGGTTTCTCTATCTAAATCAAACTCCTTTGACGGATTCTCATTGGTCGGGTTAGGTTCCTCTAGGTTTGCTACTGGATAATTGCTGGTAACGAACGAAAGAATTGGACGATTTGCAGTTAGCTTCTTGGCATAAATTTTATACTTTTTGTCAATGAGAGTAAACAACTCCGAATATTTACCTGTGCTTTCTGAAGTCCCTAGCAGCAGAAAGCCTGTCGGGTTGAGACTGTAATGAAAGATGGGCAGTATCCGTTTTTGCAACGTTTCGTCCAAGTAAATCAGTACATTCCGACAGCTAACTAAATCTAAGTTAGAAAAAGGGGGGTCACTGCTCAAGTCTTGTCGGGCAAACACACACAGTTCGCGGACAGCTTTGCTAATTTGATATCCACCGCCTTCAATGGCATTAAAGAATTTGCGACGGCGCTCTGGTGAAACCTCCACCATTTGATTCTCTGGATAAATGCCTGATCTGGCTTTCTCAATCGCTATTTCACTGATGTCTGTGGCAAAAATCTGGATCGATGGTGGGGTTACTTTATCTGACAAAAACTCCAGCAAAGAGATGGCGATCGAATACACTTCTTCGCCCGTGGAACACCCCGCCACCCAAATCCGAATCGGCAACTCTAACGATTTGTTTTTCGTGATGGTGGGAAAGACTCGCTCTTTCAACACTTCAAAGGCTTCAGGCTCACGGAAAAAATAGGTGACGTGGATCAGAATTTCTTCATAGAGCGCCTTGACTTCACCCGGATTCTTTTGCAAATACTTGGCATAATCCTCTAACTTTTCTAATTTATACAACACCATTCGGCGCTGGATTCGGCGATCGAGCGTATTAGGCTTGTAGTGGCTGAAGTCAACGCCAGTTGCCGATCGCAACAATACAAAAATAATCCCAAGAGCATCTACCAGTTCGGGCAACTTCTCAACCGTGAGCAGCGACTGTGAGTTAGAAATCAAAAGATTGCGACTGAGGTTTGCCAGTTCCTCAGCAATTTTTTGAGGCGGCAGAATAAAATCAACATTCCCTGTGGCAACAGCAGTATTGGGCATACTATCGAATTTTGCCGTGTCTTCACACTGAGCAAAAGTCACGCCTCCAAATGTTTTGATTGCCTTTAGCCCCAGTGCACCGTCTCCATCCGTCCCAGATAAAACCACTGCGATCGCTTTTTTCCCTCGATCTGCTGCCAATGAAGTAAAGAACGCATCAGCAGGCATATATTTACCCTGAACTTTCTCTCGCGGCGTGAGTTGCAACACTCCATTAGATAAGATCATCTTAGTGTTAGGCGGAATAACGTAGACCATGTTAGGTTGTATAGTCATGCCATCTTGCACTTCAGTGACTAACATTTGAGTTGTTCTTGCCAGAATCTCGCTCAACAGACTCTTATGGTTAGGGTCTAAGTGTTGAATCAGCACAAATGCCATCCCTGTATCGGCAAGCAAATATTTGAGCAACTGCATAAACGCCTCTAATCCACCCGCAGAGGCGGCAATGCCAACAATGGGAAATAAAGCATCTGCAATGTCTTGCTGCTCTATGTCGAACGCTTCATTAGCGGTAGATTCAGATACAGGTTGCTCAGAGGGTTGATCGGATGTCATAGGATGAAGTTTAGCACTGCAATGGTTTGGCAACTAAGGTTTATATTTAGATTCAGTTTACTTACTTGCCCTATATTTAATAATAGTTTGAGTATAAGTTAAATACATTAAGGCTTCTTTGGGTAGTGCGCGTTCACGTTGGCGAACGCGAGTGCGTGTCGCAGACAAGCCTCTCTGCAAAGAGAAGCGTCTCGCACAGAAGCGCAGCGCAAGCGCGAGAGGCAGGGAGTAGAGACGCGATTAATCGCGTCTCTACTAGGGAATCAGACTTTTCGAGTTATACCGATTTTTTTCATGCAATCAAACAGGAGTCCTATATTCCCAAAATATAAACTATAAACCATTTAAGTTTTCTAAATCCAAGTCACTGCCAAGAAGTAAGAAGCTAGAATAAATCCAATACCAATAATTCCGCTACTCAAAAGCAAAACTAATTGAGTTAAGTCATTCATTTGATAACTCCTGAGATTAATCCTATCGTTTATCAAGTTCATTAGTAGCATTTGAAAAGTATTTATCCCCACCAATAAATGACCCATATTATTACTTTTCAAAAGTTAGACTACTATATCTAAGACATTAATTAAAGCTAGTTAGCATGAGTATGAGGATTATTAGCAATTGCTAAAATGCCAAGTACAGCAACAAAATCATCAACAACTACGGGTTTAGCAACGCATAGACTAAACCCAGCTAAAAGAGCGTGTTGATACATATCTTCTGTTACAGTGCTTGTCAGAGCGATCGCTGGCACTACTTTGCCTCGTTCTCCCGTAAGTGTTCTCACTTGGTGAATCAGAGCATAGCCATCCTCCTTTGCCGAGGAAATACCATTCAAGAGGATATCAGGTTGCCATTGCTCAAATATTTCCAGAGCTTGTCCTAAAAATGCCGTTTGCACCTTCACACCATAGGATTGCAACATCGGCGTCAACGAATTGCAGAAATTGACATCATTATCTACAAGGAGTACTCGTAGCCCTTGTATAAATGAAGGATTAGTAGGAAATTTATTATTTATATGCATCAAAGTTTCAAAATTGAGGTTTTCTTAAGCTTTAGAATTTTCTTAAGCAGTACGTTTATTGTGCTTGCTTGAAGTTCAATAAACGTCTCATCAGTAGTCATGAACGGGCTATTACCTTTGAAATGATTTACTGCCTTAGCAGCTTTAAATGCAGCAAATAGCATACTAGTACCGCAAGGCATAAGTCAAAAGTCAAAAAACTTTAATTTTGGGCTTTCTGGCTGTTTTGAAATGGTAGGTATATTTACGCGGTGCTGTACTTTTTGTTAACAATTTGACTTTAACACCCTATTGTTAAAGCTGAGGTTTTAGATAGTGTATAAGTTGTATATTTTGTATAAATTTAGCAAAAATTTTTATGAAAAAAAGCATTCAAATTATTCTGATGCCCGGTAACTACTGCTAACAATTATTAATTATGTCTAAAGAAGTAGAGTCTTTATGTCGTTCAGTAGTAGAAAACAAATTTCAACAATAGATACTTGGTTTTTATAGATGAGAGCAGTCTCTCTCATGAAATTTGCACTTGCGACTTCGCTTTCGAGGATGATATGGAACCTCTGGATAATTCATCCTTGAAACTATCCCACTAATAAAAAAGTATGGTAATCTACTTCTCAACAAGGAG
>NZ_CAXTNE010000107.1:23780-24196 GCF_964245445.1 uncultured Nostoc sp. | reverse complement strand
GGTTTATCCTGAGAGATAATTCCAAAAAAAGCTACTTTTGCAGCAGCTTGCTCGGCGCCTTTAATCGAGCGTCCCTTGCCTTGACCGAGCTTTTTGCCGTGCAGCCACACTTCAGCCATGAAACGTTCTTGATTGTGGTGGGGTAGATTAATTTCCACAACTCGATATTCAGGTAAAACTTTAAATTGAGCCTGAGTCCATTCTTGTAGAGCAGCTTTATAGTTCAATCTGGCGGGATCGAGGCGAATTTCTGTCGCTAATTGTTTGAAATGGGGATCTAGCCAAGGGTGAATAAGTTCGAGATTTTGAGTACTGAGGTAAAGCGCTCCGAGAACGGCTTCAAAAGCATCTGCCAATCGTGACTCTTGACCAACTTTATCAGCGGTAGCGCTGCCAGCGACAAGTAAGTATAGCTC
>NZ_CAXTNE010000107.1:0-23770 GCF_964245445.1 uncultured Nostoc sp. | reverse complement strand
CTCCAAACCGTATTCTTTTGCCAATTGAGCAAGAATGCGATCGCTTACCAACACCGAACGAATTGCCGCAAAATCCCCCACTGGGCAATCAGGATAATTTTCCCACAACACAACAGCCGCCACCAAGCGCACCACCGCATCGCCGACAAACTCCAGTTGTTCATAATTTGCCGACTCAGAGACAGTTGGATGAGTCAGCGCCAAATCAAGAAACTGCCACTTTATAGGTGCTTCTGTTGACAAACCTAATTTTTGTACTAAGTTTTCAAGCTGTCGTTGACGGCGTGGATAAGCGAGAGTCATTGGTCATTGGTCATTAACAAATGGCTAATGAGAAAAATAGGGGAGAGAGTGGGACATAAGCCGGGTTCTGTTCTCTTGCGAGGGCAGTTATCTATCTGGGACGCTTGTTACCAAACGCCTCTAGCGGCTCTCTTTTAACGGAACTGGTAAAAGACCAACCGTAGTTCCTATCGCCTTGCTCCCAACCGGGGTTTACCGAGCCAGCACCTCTCGATACTGCTGGTGCGCTCTTACCGCACCTTTGCACCCTTACCAAAGATTGGGTACTGGGGATTGGGTAATAGGGATTAGGAAGATTTTTTCCCAGTCCCTAGTCCCTAGTCCCCAATCCCTATTCCCGGCGGTATCTTTCTGTGGCACTATCCTCACGATCGCTCGCACTGGACGTTATCCAGCAAGTTTGGTCTTTCGGGAGTCCGGACTTTCCTCAAACCAGTGACTATGACTGATCTGCAACCGCCTGCGCCTACTCTCTCCTTAGATCCAGTGTAATCTTGGATGGCATAGTGTGTCTGATTAGTATTACTTTTTTTTATTCCAAGGTAGAGCGTAAGTCCAAGGTAGTTTCCTGACTGTGAAAGGACAATTGATAATGCTAATGGGAGGAAAATCACGACCTGGAGCTAGACCTAAACGCACCTCAGATATCCTGATCACCAGTTGCAGGGAAAAGTCTAACTCCTTTCTTCTGTTAATAAAGTCGTTGTACAACTTTTTTTGCAGCCCCTTGATATCAATTAGTGGTTTTTTTGCTGAATAGGTTCCAGTTACTTGATCGCGCTGGAAAACATCTTCTGCTGTTACTGTTTCAGAAAGTGTTTTCTTGGGGGCAATCAGGCTAGGACTTTGGGGTACTGCTAAATCGCGGGTTAAGTCTGGTGATTTCCGAATTACGCGGCGCGATTGCTTGCTATGTTCAACTACTAAAGAACTGTTGTCCCAGTCAACGTATACAGCAATATTTTCAGATTTATTTTCAATGCTAATTCCTAAATCTTTCAAATCGTCAATTGGGTATGAGGATTTGAGTTTAAAGGAAATCCCAATTTTATCGTCGAGATTGTTTTCTTTGAGTTGCTCATCAACGATTCCTTTTTTAAACTCAAATTTAATTTGATCATCGATGGATTCAACCATGCGGTTAAAAACGTATGAAACACCGATAATATAAATCGTTAAAACTACTAAATTCTGGTCGCTACTCCTCATAACTTAAAATATTAACTCCCGATGCTAATAAATGTATATTTGAGTCATGATCCATCTATAATTTTTAATTACGCTCGATTGTTACAGAATTTTGCAGCCAGCCTCGTCGCCAAAAAAACAATAGCAATCCAAGTGCGATCGCTAACATCACTGCCCAGCAAAGTGGATAACCCCAATACCAATTCAACTCAGGCATATTATATGGTGATTTTTCAGTATTAAAATTCATCCCATATATTCCGGCCACAAAAGTCAGTGGAATAAAAATTGTTGAAACTATCGTTAGTACCTTCATGATTTCATTCATTTTATTACTCACTGCCGAAAGGTACACATCCATTAATCCAGATGCTAGTTCTCGGTAAGTTTCCACCATATCCATCACTTGCACTGTATGGTCATAACAATCTCGCAAGTAGATTCGCACTTCTTCACTAATCAAATCGGGAGCATCTCGAATTAAGGAATTAATTGCATCTCGCTGGGGCCAGATAGCACGACGTAGTTGCAGTAATTCTCGCCTAATTTGATAAATATTTTGTAGTGTTTGTGGGGTAGGTCTGACTATTACCTCCTCTTCTAACTCTTCGATTCGCTCCCCATAAAGCTCCAGTACTGGGAAAAACCCATCAATAATCGCATCTAATAGAGCATAAGCTAAATAATCGGCTCCCTGTTTGCGAATGGTACCTTTGTTTTTTTCAATTCGCGATCGCACTCCTTCAAAGCAATCATGTTCTGGTTCTTCCTGTACTGTGAGCAAATAATGTTTTCCTAATATCAAACTCACTTGCTCACTGTAAAAACCACATGTTCTTTCCTTTGGTACTACCATCCGGGCAATGAATACCAATTGGTCTTCATAATCCTCTGTTTTGGGACGCTCCGGTACATTAACTATATCTTCTAAAACTAAAGGATGTAACTCAAAAACGTTACCCAATCGTTGTAATATATCTTGACTACCTAAACCTTGTACGTCTACCCAAGAAATCGATTCCATCTCTAAATATGAGACACACTCCTCTGGGGTTGTTATTTGTTCACGGATGAAATTGGTTTGGTTATAGTCAATCAAGAAAATTATCGGTGGTGGAGCATCTGCATCAATAAAAATGGTTCCAGGTACAGTCCCTGGTTGGTGATAGAACTCATCTTCACGTGGCTTATTTACTATTTTGGGAAGGCGATGCAGTTTTCGTGCCATACAATATTACCTAATATTTATTAGTGATTTTTCATTAGTAAAAATAATTGACTCGTGGCAACTGACAACTTACACTTAATTTTACAAAAATTAATACAAAGAGGGCAATTTTTAGATTAAGCAATTATTTAGGTTGCTAATTTGGTCATCAATATTTTGTTGGTAGTCAGTTGTACTCAAAAGTAAGCACTGAAAAGCCTCCTAAGGACACAGCAATGCTGTGTTCCTACGATACGTGTGGTTTAAATAGATGAAAACTGCTGTAAATTTATTTACGTTCAGTGAGTTACCAGCAATACAGATAACATATTGCTTCTGAATCAGCAATGCTATAAAAAAACAGTTTGCCTTGGTAAGACAAACTGCTTAAAAAATATTTATCTGGGTGAGCAGAAGTTAGAACATGCCGCCCATGCCGCCCATACCGCCCATGCCACCCATGCCGCCCATACCGCCCATACCGCCCATATCAGGGGCAGCAGCAGCAGATTTCTTCTCTGGCTTTTCAACAACGATCGCTTCGGTGGTTAAGACCAAACCAGCAATGGAACCAGCGTTTTGCAAAGCTGAACGCACGACTTTGGCAGGGTCGATAATACCCGCAGCGATCAAGTCTTCAAATTCGCCGGTGGCAGCATTGTAGCCAATGTTGAAGTCGCTATCCCGGACTTTCGAGACGATCACAGAACCTTCAGCACCAGCGTTGTCTGCTATTTGGCGCAAGGGGGCTTCTAGCGCTCGTTCGACAATATCAGCCCCAATTCTTTCTTCGTCATTTTGTAGGCTGTTTTTAATCTCTTCTACCTTCTTAGCTAAGTGAATTAGGGTCGTCCCGCCACCAGGAACAATACCTTCTTCCACAGCAGCTTTAGTAGCGTTCAGCGCGTCTTCAATCCGCAGTTTGCGGTCTTTGAGTTCGGTTTCGGTTGCCGCACCCACTTTAATCACTGCCACACCGCCAGCTAGCTTGGCGATGCGTTCTTGCAGTTTTTCTTTATCGTAGTCAGAATCGGTTTCTTCCAACTGTCTGCGAATTTGACCAATCCGCTTTTGTACTTCTGGCTTAGTGACACTGCCAGCTACAATTGTGGTGCTTTCTTTGTCAATGGTGATTTTGCGGGCAGTTCCCAGCGCTTCTAGAGAAGCGGTATCCAAACTTAAGCCGATTTCTTCAGAAATCAACTGTCCATCGGTGAGAATAGCAATATCTTCTAACAAAGCTTTGCGGCGATCGCCAAATCCAGGTGCTTTAATTGCAGCCACGGTTAGTACACCCCGCGCTTTGTTCACTACCAAAGTTGCCAAAGCATCACCTTCGACATCTTCAGCAATAATCAGCAAGGGCTGACCAGAACGGGCGACTTTTTCCAACACCGGCACTAAATCCTGGATGCTGCTGATTTTTTTGTCAGTAACCAAGATCCGGGCGTTTTCAAATTCCACGATTTGCCGCTCGTTGTTGGTGACGAAGTAGGGAGAAATGTAACCCCTATCAATCTGCATCCCTTCAACTACTTCTAGTTCAGTGGTTAGGGATTTAGATTCTTCAACGGTAATTACACCATCTTTGGTGACTTTTTCCATTGCTTGGGCTAACATTTGGCCAACTTCTTCATCGTTACCAGCAGAGACAGTGGCAACTTGAGCGATCGCACTTCCTTCTACTGGCTTGGCTATCTTGGCAATTTCTTGTACCAGCGCCTCAATAGTTTTGTCGATCCCGCGCTTCAAACTAACTGGGTTACTACCCGCCGCGACGTTCTTCAAACCTTCCCGAATCAAGGCCTGTGCTAAAACTGTGGCGGTGGTTGTACCATCCCCAGCGACATCTTTAGTTTTTGAGGCCACTTCTTGGATGAGTCTTGCACCAGTATTTTCCAAAGGATCTTCTAATTCAATTTCCTTGGCAACAGTGATACCATCGTTGACAATTTGAGGTGCGCCAAATTTTTTCTCTAAAAGGACATTGCGACCTTTGGGCCCCAAGGTGATTTTTACGGCATCAGCAAGGGCGTTAACACCCCTTTCTAGAGATCGCCGCGATTCCTCGTCAAATGCAATAATTTTCGCCATGTTTTATTTTTCTAGCGCTTCCATTAGACAATTTAGCACTCACAGCGCCAGAGTGCTAATCTCCCAAGCGGCTCAAGTTACAAATGGAAATAAAAAAATTGATTAATATACAGGTGATGCTCATATTACATACAGGCAGTAATGCTTGAATTGGGAGATGAATCTAGACAACTCCCTTAAGTCCCTCGGTATTGCCGACCCTAGCGGCACCGGCTGGTTGGCGGTAGTATTTACGTTTCTTTTGGCTTGCCTTGTAACGTGGCGTTTAATTCCGACAGTACGCAAATTCGCCTTGCGGGTAGGTTGGGCTGACCAACCCAATGCACGGCGGCTCAACCGAGAACCTTTACCCAATGCAGGCGGGCTGGCTATCTACGCGGGTGTGATTGCCGCACTGGTATTAGCTAGCCTTTTACGACCTATCGAACTCCAAAACGTATTGGCTCAGGTGCTTACTATTCTGTTGGGGGGTTCGATATTAGTCCTTGTGGGCTTTATCGATGATCAGTTCGGTTTACCGCCCTCTGTTCGTTTGTGGGCGCAAATTATTACGGCACTTTTACTGGTTGCTAATGGCATCAGCATTCATGTTATGTTTGGTACTCCCATAGACTCACTCCTGTCTATGTCGTTAACAGTACTTTGGGTAGTAGGAATTACCAATGCCATCAACTTGATGGATGGTATGGATGGTTTAGCGGGAGGAATCAGCTTTATTACCGCCATGAGTTTGTTGGGCGTTGCAGCCCAGTTTAACAATCGTGCAGCAGCAATCTTGGTATTAGCAGCCTTGGCAGGTGCTGCACTGGGCTTTTTACGTCACAACTTTCACCCCTCGCGGATCATTATGGGTGATGCCGGAGCATACTTTTTCGGCTATGTATTAGCAGCAACCAGTATTTTAGGTAGGCTGCAACAAAACACAGTTTATGCGCTAATTCCCACGGTTTTATTTCTGTTATTGCCAGTACTAGACACCACTCAAGTATTTGTGCGACGGCTATTAGCAGGAAATAACCCTCTCAGTACTCCTGGCAAAGACCACCTACACCACCGCTTACTTGCTTGGGGACTCTCACAGCGCCATGCTGCGTTCACACTTTGGTCAATTACCTTAGTTTTCAACTTGCTGGCTATGAGAATACAAGGCATGAGTTTGGCTGTGATGCTGACTACCGCCAGTAGCATTATCATTCTTTTGGGCTTTACTATCTGGCAAAGGATACGTCAACAGCCCTAATTCCTTGTAGGGTATGCATTGCAATGCTAGCCCTACTATGGTTTATTCAGTCCACCAAAAATTCAAGCTTGAGTTAAATCCTATATTCCGCTCTTTGGAGAGTGGAGAAATAATTAAGAATCTGGTTCCCAATTGTGCGATCGCCCTCAAAAAATACAAGCGAGAAAACAAAAGCAACGGGGAAGCGATCGCTATGCAATGTCCAAGGTGTGGCTAAACTCATAATTGCAAAAACTATATTAAAAGATTAGATAATATTTTTTACAAGATGATGGAAAAAAATTTAAAAGAAGATTGCGTTCTTCCGTTCAATTAACAATTTGATTAACTCCATTTAAAGTACGAATCTAAACTCATTGATTAAAATCGCTTTGGCCACTGTTAACGATGAATTTTTTTCTCTCCCGTCTATGCCTAATTTAGAGTTGATCGCTTCAACTATTCCTATTTCATCAATTATTAGTGCAGCTACTATTACTAAGTGATCTATATCTATTTATTAGTTTTGTTTGAAAGGATGTTTTAAACTCATCTAACAGGTTATGCTTGCTGAAAAGCAACATCCGCTAAACAACTCAAAAATGGCAATAAATCACAATCTTGGCGCGATCAAGGTGTCGGCGCTCATATTTCTATCTTGCAATTTTTACAAATATAAATACTTGGAAATACAAATTAATTCTTCTTCAAAAATGCTGTTGTGTCTATTTGCTATATAACAGATGTACATCATCTGGTTGCCCGTTATAGTTAAGTATCTTCACATTTAATATTAAGTACTTGTGTTACTTTTGCTCCCCTCAAGTTTGTGAATTCTGAACTATATAGTTGTTCAACTTAAGTATTAAATAAAATGATTACCAATAGTTTAGGAAAAGCAAAAACGTGAACCGTTTCCAAAAGCTGTCCTCAATTGTGTTCCTGCTATTAGCCTTCATTTATCCACCTGATTTGGCTGAAGCCAAGGATAATACTCTAAACAATGTTCTTAATGAACAGAGTCTTGACGCACAGACAAAATTAGTTGGAGGGCAAAGTGAAGAGCTTTTGTTAGCTCATCGACGGACTCGAAGACGTTATCACAGACGGCAACGGACTGGAAAATATTATTATCAACGCTGGAGGAATCGAGGACATTATAGACGACGCTATCGCACTGTACGTTATCACGGACAACCATATCGTCATGGAGAATGGGAACTTGTGCGCGATCGTCATGGACGATTAATGTATGATTGGCAGCGTTAATAGTAAACTTTACATCCAATTTTCCCAGAGAATCTTTATGCGTAAATCCTAATGTAGGCAGACTTATTCGAGTTATCTGATATTCCTGCTCAAAGTAGCGATTGGCAAGCGTCTACACAAATGCTTATTTGCCTGAAAAAATTAATGCAATGACCCTACTGGAACAGCTGCACGAGTGGGCGATCGCTATTAGTTTGTCAAGTTTGATTTAATAAGCTCATAGTTGGTGCTTTACCGCTAAAGCACCAACTACGAACAATTGCTACCCCTCAACTATTTAGGCCATCACCATACCGCCATCCACGTTAAAGACTTGTCCGGTGATGTAGTTGGCGGCGGGATCGGCGGCGAGGAAGCGCACCATCCCAGCGACTTCTTCGGGTTGACCGAAGCGGCCGAGTGGGATGTATTTGAGAATATCTTCGGGGTTGTTGAGGTCGCTGGTCATATCGGTGGTGATGAATCCAGGGGCGATGGCGTTAACGGTGATCCCGCGAGTAGCTAGTTCTTTGGCAACGCTTTTGGTGAAGCCGATTACACCTGCTTTGGCGGCGCTGTAGTTTGACTGACCTGGGTTGCCCATTTGCCCAGCAACGGAAGTAATGTTGATAATCCGCCCCGATCGCTGCTTAAGCATGATTTTACTGACGGCGCGTGTACATAAGAAAACACCAGTTAGATTAAGGTCTATCACAGCTTGCCAATCTTCTGGCTTCAAACGCAAAAGCAGTGTGTCGCGGGTAATACCTGCGTTGTTGACTAAGATATCCACACGGCTAAACTTTTCCATGACGCCGTTAACTAATGCATCTACTTGATCGCCTTTAGAAACGTCTGCTTGGATAGCGATCGCCTGACCTCCCGCATCTGTAATTTCTGTAACAACTGCCTCAGCAGCAGCACTGGAACTGGCATAATTGACAACTGCGATCGCTCCCTGTGTAGCTAATTCAATTGCGATCGCTCGTCCAATCCCTCGTGATGCACCTGTGACAATTGCGACTTTATTTTGTAATAGTGTCATTTAATGTTCCTCAATCTTAGAAATACCGCGCTAATTATCTTATGGTGATTTAGGGAACATCTGAATATTGTCTGGATAATTAAATATCTATAGTTATTTCTCTCTTAATAGATGAAAAACTTGAAGCAATATATTGTTGATTTAATTTATAGCTGTGACGCCTAATGGCCCATCGTAGACATCGCCCGATTGCACACACTAGAAAGTGTAACAGCTACAAGCATCGTAGGCATCTGTTTTGGGAATACCTGTATAATTATAGCTTTTCCTAATCAAATGAGTTATATTAGAGCAAGTAAGCAGCTTGCTCTTAGGGCGTTGGGGGTGGGGTTCTCTACCTACTCAACTAAGAACCGCTATAGTGATGTGTTTGGTCAGGATAAGTTTAAACACATATTTAATCCATATACACAAACAAGAATAATATACGAATTTTCTTATAATTATTTAAGATTTTTTGCTGGCAAATCATTCTATATTGACTAATTTAATCCTTTCCCAACAAAAACCCATAAACCTATACCGCTTTTATTTTCTAAGAATTACTATTAAAACAAACAATTGAAAATCGGTGTGTATCACATGGCAAATAAAAAGCAATTTAACAGCTTTGAAGAGATGCTGTCTGCTTCTGATGTACCTGTATTAGTAGATTTTTACGCTGACTGGTGTGGCCCATGCCAAATGATGGTGCCAATTTTAGAGCAAGTCAATGCCCAACTTAAGGATCGCCTGCGAATTGTCAAAATCGACACAGAGAAATATACAGATTTGGCTACTCAGTATAAAATTGCCGCTCTACCAACTTTAGTACTATTTAAGCAGGGTCAGCCTGTGGATCGGATAGAGGGAGTGATGCAAGCACCGCAGTTAGTGCAATATCTACAAACAAAGGTTTAAGCTAACACTTATAATTTGGATTTTAGCTGCTAGAGGCGCGGAATATCGCGTCTTTTTTAATGGGGTAGCAAAGCTTTTAGCCCCACAAATCACCATGTAAAATCTTAAGTAAATATTAAGCATATCTACTTATACGTCTAGAGAAAGTAGTTTAGAAATTGAGATGGCTATATTGTATAGATATAACAAAATATCTTGACAATTAAAGCAATACATGGATTATAAGCAGCAAAGACCTGACAAAGCCTATATTTGGGTAAATATTGATTTTGATAAAGTTAAACATAGAATAGATGCGGTGACTTGCCAGATTGAGCAGGTTATACAAAAGCACCAATTTTCCAATCAAACTGGTAAATTAGGGAAAAGAAATAATTAGGTTATCTGTAGGGCGATGTCTATGATGAACTACATTTACACAGTTTATTTTTAGTATAGCGAAGCGATCGCACCAGTTTTGCACAACAGATTTTGGGCAAAACGACTAGATTTTTGTAAAACACTAAATAATATTATTATTTGATAATTGTCCACCGAATTTATACTTGTTTATTAGTCATTATTTTATCCTAGACACTCCTTTTCAGGAGTGTTATTTTTGTGAGGATATCTGCTTACTAATTATGCTATAAAAGGATTTAGTTGTGGAGACAGATTCGCAAACATCAGTTCTTCAATCTTTATCAGATGTACAATTACATCTGTCTTAATTGGCAGCATAATTAACACTTGTATCTCATACTTCTGATATTGATTACAGAAAATTGCAAGAATTACTAGCAGAAGAAAAATGGCAGGACGCTGACAAAGAAACCTACTCTACTATGCTCAAAATATGTGAGCGTGAAGAAAAAGACTGATTAGATGATGGAGAAATTAAAATATTTCCTCGTCATGACCTTTATATTATTAATAAGCTTTGGGTTCAATATAGTGAAGGCAGATTTGGTTTTAGCGTCCAACAACGTATTTGGCAAGCCAAGAAAGATTGTAAGCGCTTTGCGTATAAAGTTGGATGGCTAACAAGTCTTGGCAATCATGAATGGGTTAAATATGAGGAATATACTTTCACCTTAGACGCACCTAAAGGGCACTTTCCATCTATATCTCGGTTAGTGGGTTTAGATTCTACAAACCTTAGTGGGGTTCAGCATCGAGTAAAGATTTTTTTGTCACAATACTAGTAAGACAGGGCAATATTGTTATTACTGTGAACTTTGTTACCCAATCTCTAAATCCCCCAATTTATTGGGGGACTTTGACTCCCTACTCCCAATCTATTAAAACGTAAAAGTAGTCCGAAGTACACCTACAGTTGTAGTCTCATTGTTGCTGTTACCTTCCGGGTTAAAGAGAACAAACGCACCAGGGGTAATGCTGATATTATCGCTAACTTGAAGGCGGTAATAGGCTTCTAAATGGTAAGGAGTCGCCCGATTGTCGCCTGTGGGCGTAAGTTGAGCAGAACCACCACTATCACTACGGTAAAGCGGCTGACCAAAAAGAATTCCGGCAGTGTTTCCTGACTTGAATAAATCTCTGAAGTGAACTCCCGCCATCCAACTTGTAAAGGTGGTGGAAGCATCCACGCTATTGGAAGCAGCATCAACAAATATTGCTGCACCGTAGCCAGATAATGCTATTTTGGGAGACAATCGCCATGTTACCGTACCGCCAACAGAGTTGAGTGTGACCGGTGTCCCTGCTGCAACCCCTGCTAAAGCACCGATATCACTACTAACTAATCCTGTAGCCAAAATATTGATTTCGTGATAACTGTGGGCATAGTTTAAACCAATATCCAGAGCAGGATTTGGCTTGAAGGTTAACTGTGTGGCAATAATACTACTACCACTAAATAAACCTGCTCCCAAAGGTGTAGTAGAAACTCCTGGTAGTGCCTCATTAGCAGATTTTTGGGTTAAATTGGCATTTGGATTGCCGTATAAAGCTCTTAAATCCAAATTGGGCGAAATATTAAAAATAAATCCCGCCGCCGATGCTAAACCAGTACCCGAAGTCCCACCAGAAACCCGTACCACAGGATTCAAGTTGCCAAAACGAGAAATTGACTCTTGTCCTTCACCATAAAAAGGCGTAATTGCTGGGAAAGCATCTGATGTTTCTGCCGCAGTTCCTGCAAACAAGGTTAATTTATTGGCGACGGGAAAGATATACAGCAATTTGTAAACCTGAATACTGTTTGCGCCTACACCCGACAAAGTATTGACATTTAACCCCGGAAATTGCGGCTCAAAACTGGTACGAGCGCTACTTGCACTTAAAAGCGGCGCAGCTAATCCTAAACTTTGTTGCAGGCTACCCTGTCCATCGGCTCCACCCAAAAAGTTATAGGCTTGCAATCCAGTAATTAATGAATCTTTACCAGTAAAGCTAGTGGTGAGATTTAACCGCACTCTATTGACTAGGATGATGTTCGGGTCACTGTCATTAGGAGCGCCACCGCTAGCACCAACACCAGCAATAATTACCTCACCATTAAGTTTGGTCGTAGTAGAAAACTGATTTGCTTCTAGTTCTGCTGTGCGAGCTTCTACAGCATCTACTCGACCTCGCAATGTTGCCAATTCTGCGGCAAATTGTTCTTGTAGTTTCTGCAACGTGGCTAAATCTTCTTTCTTGACCAAATCACCAGTTGCAGTCGCAATCAGTTCGTTGATTCGGTCTAAACAAGCATTTAAGCCAGCAGCAAATTCATAGCGAGTCATCGCCCGATTACCGCGATAGGTTTGATTGGGATAACCTGCGATACAACCATAGCGCTCGACTAATGATTGGAGTGCCTGAAAAGCCCAATCATTCGGCTGTACATCAGACAATTGGGATACGGATGTTACTTGTGCAAGTTTGTATGAGGTTGGAGATGAACTTGCAGGTTGTGGTATGATTGGCTGCCACAAGTTAACAGCAGAATCTACTTTTATATCTTGAATTTTTTGCTGTTGATTGACTGAGGGTAAATTTTTTTGAGTTTCATTAGCTATCAGCAATTTACTGGAGATATTATTTGTTAAATTGCTTTGATCAGAATAACTCTTTTCATAGCTGCCGTCATCTTGATTAACAGCTACGTTTTTATCTGCAATTTCTAAACTAGGAAGGGCTTGCACAGGTGATAACCCGACAATTAAACATAAAAATCCCATCCCACTAGCAGAAGCTAGTAGATATTTTGCCATGATCACTCCCAACACCTATAAAATAGTGGAAAAATTTATTGCGATTTTAAAATGAATTGATAAGTAAATTTAAAGTAGATTTAGCAAGAGAGTCTTGTTAACTTTAAATTTTGGATATCAGGATTTTTTCTGAATTAACTTACCAAAACATCAGCTTATATCGCAAGTATTAAATTCTAGTAAATACTATTTTGGGAAAGAATTAACAATACATCATATTGATAGTTTCTATAATTACGATAGCAATCCTAAATGGTTTTTGAACAATACATTACGTAAAATGCTTAATTCATAAGCCTTCCAAATTTTCTCTGTTCAAATATAAAATAGGATTGCTATATTGACAAAATAATAATTTACATAAGTCTGATTTTGTGATAAGGAATACAGGTATTGAACCGAAATCCTCGGCTCAATACTTAACAAAGAATAATTTACTCAAAAAAATTAAGAGACTGCGATCGCTGCTCAATTTGGGTGTAGCCTAAGATCGGGAAGAAAACAGCATATTGTAGTCCACGATTTCTCTAATTGAGATACTTCAAGTATTCAATCCCACCAATAGGCAACAACCACCGCATCACAATCCTGCTGAACATCCTCACCCCATAGCGCTCCTTCCAATCTAGTTCTCAGTCGGCGCTTCAGGCGCAAACCATAATCTTCATTCGTGCCATCACTTACCTCAACTGAATCAGCTCGCCATTTTTTGCCCAAGTCTAAAAGCTCTGACACTTTTGTATCTTGGTTCTCTGCAAGGATGTATAGTGTATCGGCAGGATAGGCAATGAAATGGATGATGCTGGTTTCAGGCATGGGACGATAGTTTGCCATTGCAAGTAGGGTATCGACCATACCACCAAAGCTTAAACCGTTTTCATCTGGTGCAAAGATTGGTTTTGTGAACAGAAAGCTTGCCCATAAATTTCTGTGGTTGGAAAGGTCAGTAATCACTTCTTCGCCATCAAACTCATTGAACTGACGCTGCCAAACCAAGGCAGCGAAGAGTTCTTGGGGAGAATATGATTTCGCAATCGATTGGATTTTGCCTAAATCAAGCATCATGTTGACGGTAAGTAATATTTTTAACAAAACATTTGTAACTACCCTTGCAGTTTATTTACCCAGTGCCTGCTATTCTTATAGTTACTTCGGTCTGTCATAGCAGATAGATTATCCTCGATAATGTTTTATTTGTAAGCGCTCATATACCATCGTGGTAGTGTGGGTGCTTTTACTTTATCAAGAAAGGCAGAAGGCAGAAGGAATATTGCCCTCTGCCTCCTGCCTTCTTCACGCGATTGGTGTTTGGTACACTAAGCTGATAATGAAGCTTTGACTTGACCAAAACGGCGATCGCGATTTTGGTAGCTCAACAAAGCTTGATGAAATGCTTCTCGATTAAAATCTGGCCAAAGAATATCGGTGAAATACATCTCTGTATACGCCATTTGCCACAAGAGGAAATTACTCAATCGCATCTCACCACTGGTACGAATCAGTAAATCGGGTTCTGGAGCATCTGCTGTGTAGAGGTTTTGTTCTATAAGACTTTCATTCACTTCTTGGGCGCTGAGTTCGCCTTGTTCCACGAGTTGAGCTACTTGACGACAAACTCTGGTAATTTCGTTGCGGCTACCGTAATTGACTGCAATCGTAAAGTGGATTGCTTGATTGTTCAATGTCTCTGTCATTGAACGTTCCATTTCTGTCTGTAGAGACTTTGGTAAAGCCGATAAATCTCCAATAAACGAGATTCGTACTTCTTCTTGATGCATTTGAGCTAACTCGCGGCGTAGTAATCGCTCAAACAAATGCATTAGAAAATCTACTTCTTCAACGGGACGCTGCCAATTTTCTGTTGAGAAAGCGTAGGCTGTCAACGCTTTAATTCCCCAATCTTTGCAGCAACGCAATAGTTCTTTGAGTGTCTTTGCTCCTTGGCGATGTCCAGCGATGCGCGGTAATCCTCGACTGCTTGCCCATCGTCCGTTACCATCCATGATGACAGCGATATGTTGGGGGATTTTTTGGGGATTTAAATCGGTGGGTAATTTTGATTTGTCATTTGTCATTTGTCATTTGTCCTTTGTTTTGACTAATTAGTTTCAAATAAATTTTGCAGATAGTCTGGTGTGAGGCTATTGTTCCAACTCCACAAGCGATGCATTGTGTAAGTGAAGGTGAAGAGGAGAGTTATTTTGTTGGTTAATGACCAAGCATTCCAGTTGAGGATACCCATCATCCGCCGAAGAGTACGCATGAGGTTGTTGCGTTGATAGTTTGGCGATCGCGTTTTGATTAGCGTGCGTCCAATTCGCATCAACCCAGTATCAGGGAAAGCCCAGACCCCAAACCCCCAGAATTTGGTCATGTGGTTGATTTCGTCTTGTGCTATTTCTTCTAAAACATCCTGGAGTGCGCCAGTAGTGTGAGCCATCAACCAAATATAAAGACAGGTAGCACCGTATTCTGTGGCAATGCGGTGTAAGCCGTGGCGATATAAGTCTTCTTTGGCGTCATCTGTGGGGAGATAGCTTCTAACTGTCCGAAGTTTTGGGGTAATTTTCTCGCCTGTTAATTGGGTGTAGATTTTGATTAATGCAGGTGTGTGCTGACGTTCTTCCTTTTCCCATAAACCAAGTTCCAGCAATTTGCCATCTTTACCGACAGTTCCACCAACAAACCGAGCCATCTGAGGATGCAATTTTTCCAAATACTGCCGACTGGTTTGGGTATAACCGCGAATGGGAGCTTCTGTATCCATCACACCGATCAATATAGATAGAAATACCTCTGCGTCTAAGCCGATAATTTGATTACGGTTAATTGTTTGCCAGTCGATGGGTTTCCAAAGACGTGGTTGGGGATTGGCAAACTGTAACGGTAAATCTTGCAGACGCTCGTGTAGTTTTTCGACTGCAATATATTTATCTATGAGGGAATGAATGCGGCGCTGTGTTTGCAAGTAATGAGGACTAGGATAGCTTTTACCTGCTAGGTCTTCTGTGATTAGGCTGAGGTTATTAAGCATATTTTTATACTTAAGCTTTTATCTTTATGCCCAATAGCCTAAGCGATCGCACTTGCTTTTGTCAGTCGGCTGAAGTCGGCAGTTTTATGTGATAGGGTTGCAAAAGTCGGGGAAAAAGTTGGTTATAGAAAATTTGGGTTTCAAACCTCGCCTTTCTAAGACGACTTTACAAAGTTAGAAGAGAGAATTGCAGAGAATGTGACGAAATTGTTAGAACAAGGGTAGATAAAAGTTGAGTAACAGAATAAATCATGAACGCTTATAAAACATATATTACTATTGCAGATCCAAAGCAGTTAGTATTATCTGATTTACCATTTAAAGCAGGACAGAGAGTTGAGGTGATTATTTTGACAGATGATAATCAAAGGGTTACTTTAGCAGAAGAATTAAAAAATTTATTTAAAGAAATACAAGCGATACACGCAGATAATCCCTTGACTGATGAAGAAATAGCAGCAGAAATTGAAGCTTATAGACGGGGAGAATGAAAGATTTTAATTGTGCTGATTTGATATTAATGATGAGCTAATCAGAGCAAAACAAAGATTTTAACTATAAAAAAGAATGATGTGCTTTTTAAGCTTTTAACACATCTTCATATTGTCTTTACGAGTTATCTATAAAAACTAGAATTTTTGCTGAGGTGGTTTTCGGTTGATATTTATCCCAAAGACTTGCCTGCACTACCTTCTGCCCTTTTTTAGTTTCATCGAACTCACGTTAATTTACCAGACGATATTGAGAAAGTAATAGAAGCTCGTATTTATAGTGGTTCAACAACAATAAATGATTTTCCATTAGCAGGTAATACTTTAGCATCTAACCTTCTAGCAGCAGAATTTACACAAGATTCAAATGCAGTGGTCATTTCTAATAGTGCCATCCGGCATCGTAGTATCGCACAAAATAATTCCTTTGATTCTGCGTTCATTTTCAATCCACAAAATATTAACCTCACTCAAGTCAACCCTAGTCAAATTGACTCGTCTCATACAGGGTTCTCCAAAAAATGTATTAGTGAGAATAGCCCCCGTCAAATTTACTTCGACCAAACCAGCCTCGCTGAAACTAGCTCCGCTCAATTCAGCTTTGCTCAAATCCACTCTATTCAAACTAGCTTCACACAAACTAGCCCCACTCAGGTCAGCTCCAACGAAGTTAACATCTTCCAAAACAACTCCTTCCAAATTTGCTCCACTCAAATCAACCCCACTAAAGTCTCGCTCTCCAGCTTCATAACGCCGGAAAAATTCTTCAACATCCATAACTCAACCCTCGCATTAGACAACATATACAAAGATAACCCACTCAACCTCTGGTCTACCCTCTTCGACCCCACCTTCAACATTGACCTCCAAATCGCTGACCTCCCCACAGGACAACTCGCCGTATATTAAAGGAATGCCTAAAATTTAACTAGCCACCTTTATGTCAACTATGTTAGCCCTCACCTATAAATTTAGGATGAGGGCTAATCTATTGTTAATAACAAATATGAGCAATCGCTCCCTTACGCTTCTGGCAGTTCCCCAAATTGCTGACGATAACGCTCAAGTTGTTTTTGCGCTAATTCAAGCTGTTCTTCTGGAGTTTGATAGCGCTTTCCTTGTTGATCGTACCAATACAAAACCTGACGTTGGATATTACCAGATACGTATTGCCCTCTACCAATTCCCAAACCAATTTCTGGCATCCAAAAGGGTTCACCAATTTGCAATTGATAGCTACCATCTACTAAGCGATAAACTTCAAAAGGTTGATGGCGTTCTCTTTGCCAATACTCTGGATTATAAATAATGTAGTACAGTACCCCTAACTTGGCATAAATGTCTAATTTTTTGTCGTATTCTCCACCCGGAGTTAAGGAGACAATTTCTAAAGCCAGGATAGGCACTATGTTATTTTCTTCCCAAACAACATAGCTTTTACGGGATTTATCTGCCTTGCGGCGTTCTACACCCAAGCTCAAAAATCCGTCTGGTACAATCGGCACAAATGGACTAACGCCTGTGGTATGGTAAACGCCCATATCCACACTGAAAAACCAGTCATTACGGTTTGCCCAAATATATTGCAGCAAGAAGAGAAGCAAATTGGGAATAAAGTTCTGGTCTTCGTTATCCACAGGGGTATCGTCTGAACAAGGAAGTTCAGCACTATTAGGCAATTTACAGGGGTCTGATTTCACCATAAGTAATGATGGTGCTAATGTTACCTAATGATTTTTATTTTATTAGACGAGAAGGCTTTATTCGGAAAAGTCGGGAAAAAAGTCGGATTTACAGAATCTTATCCGAAAACTCCAGCAATATAACTGTAGGTCATTTATAGTTGTCCTTAAAATCTGAACTACCCTTGTCGTTACACAATGGACGCTGAAGCAGCATTAGCATGGTTAGACGCCATAATTCCCCCTCAGACTGGGGAACGGTTGAGCGATTTGCAAAAAGTGATTCTTGTGCAAGTTTGGTTGGGTAGAAAATACTTGGATATCGCTCATTCTTACGGTTGTACGGAAGGACACGCTAAGGATGCTGGTTCTCAGTTATGGAAGCTGCTTTCTAAAGTATTGCGAGAAAAGATAACCAAAAGTAATTGTCGCGCTACTTTAGAGCGAGTTCTGAGAAAAACTACTGCTATATCATCCAGTCTGATTGATTACTCACGATCGCCCCATCCCACCCCAAAATTAGAGGATACCAACTTTATTGGACGAACAGAAGCGATCGCTCACCTGAATACTTTGGTAAATCAGGGATCGAAAGTGATTGTGATCCAAGGTGAAGGCGGTTTAGGCAAAACCACTCTAGCGCAGCAATATCTCCATCAGGGGTTTGAGTTGGTTTTGGAACTGCTGATGGCGAAGGAAACGCAGAATATCACCCCCGCCGAACGAGTAGTAGAGGAATGGCTCAAACAAGACTTTGATCAAGAACCTGGGGTAGAATTTGGGGTGACATTGGGACGACTCAAGCGCCAACTCCACAATCGGCGGATTGGGGTGTTAATTGACAATCTCGAACCTGCATTGGATCAACAAGGTGGGTTGATTGCTTCTCACCGCAACTATGTAGAACTCTTACGGGTGTTGGCTGATGCTAGGGTGCAGTCTGTTACTTTGATTACCAGCCGCGATCGCCTTTGTGAACCTGGGCTAAATGTAAATCACTATCGGCTTCCTGGTTTGGATCAAAGCGCATGGCAACAGTTTTTTAGCAACCGTGGGTTAGGCATCGACTCGCCAACTTTGCAAATCATGCATCGCACTTATGGCGGTAATGCTAAAGCTATGGGAATTCTCTGTGGTTCAATTCAGGAGGATTTTGATGGTGACATGGTTCTTTATTGGCAAGAAAATCATGCCGATCCGTTAGCAGCAACTGACTTAAAAAATTTAGTGGTTAGTCAAATCAATCGCCTACAAGCCCTCGATCCTCAAGCATATCGTCTGCTTTGTCGTTTGGGATGTTATCGTTACCAAGATATACCCACCATTCCATCTCAAGGATTGTTTTGTTTACTTTGGGATGTCCCACCCGATCAACATCGCCAAATTATCGCCTCTTTGAGAAATCGGTCTTTGGTGGAGTGCGATAAAGGTGAATATTGGTTGCATCCGGTGATTCGGAAAGAAGCGATCGCGCGTTTACGCCCCAGTAATGAATGGGAAATTGCCAACCACAAAGCCGCAGAATTTTGGACAACTAATGTTAAACAAATTGAAACCTTTAAGGATGCTTTGCAAGCTTTAGAAGCATATTATCACTACATAGATATTAATGAATTTGAATTGGCGGGTAAGGTCATTTTAAAAAGCCGAAATAATCAATGGCAACAGTTTTTACCTCTTGGTAGTACGTTGTATCGGATGGGTTTGATTCAGCCGATACTTGCGGCGATTAATCAAGTTGTTAATAATCTGGAAAATGACCAAAATCTCAGTGAGCTTTACAATATATTGGGTGATTTATATTGGATAACAGGTAATATTAGTCAAGCGATCACTTGTCAACAAAAGACTATTGCTCTGGCAACCCAAGCACTCAAATCACTTGTACCTCAGCCAGAAAATAAACATACAGTTTACTATCTGAGAATGCTAGAGGTAGATTCTTTATTAAGTATTGGTCTTTACAAAATAGATTTGTGGGAACTAAAGGCAGCCGCAAAGTTATTTCAACAAGTAATTTATTTGGCTCAAAATACCGAGCATCATCGCTGGGCAGAGAAAGCTTCAGTGTGTTTAGCTTTGGTATATTCTTATTTAGGTTTGCGTGATGCCTCATCTGGATTAGCAGATGTAGCTTATCAAAATATTACGAATGCAAAATTGGTAGAACAAACTGGAAGATTTGTCTATTTCATGCAAATTTTAGGTCAAACCTATGTAAATTTAGGAGATTTTTATAAAGCAAATCAAATACTCCAGCAAGCTTTGACTTTTGCTGAAGAAAGCCACTATATGCAGGTAAAAGCAAAAATACTAAATGGTTTAGCAGAAATCCATCGACAACAAACATTTGCATTAGCCCTTACTCATCATACAGAAGCAATCGAACTTTTAGATAAAATAGGTGCTAAGTGTGACCTGGCTGAAACTTATTTCCAATTAGGTTTAACTTATCAAAAGATGGCAAAGCCTGATAAGAGCCGAATGAATTTTAATCGAGCGATTCAACTATTCACTGAAATAAAAGCTCCGAAGCAAGTTGAAAAAATTTCCAACTGCGCTGCTCAAGGTTATATCAACCATTTCTGACATTGTTGAGTGCATATCCCTGCTTTCTGGTGCTGAACTATGCGTAGACGCTAAACTAAGGCATATTGCTAACACGCATCATACAATTTGCCTAATTGCGTTTGTGTAGCGTGCCATAGGCGATCGCTATTGATTTGAGTGGAAATTATTTTAAGCGATCGCACATCCTCGACAAACAGCAATATCTGACGACAAATCGAGGAAGTGTCTACAGTTTTGCAATTCTTTAGATAAATAAATGCGTTGGCGTAGCCCGCCGCAGGCATCGCTCATCTCACCTTTTTATATCAATTAATTATGGGGTTATCTGATTGCCAATATTTTTTATCCACTAAATCTTAAATTTGTCAATATCTACTGTCTACAGCTAAAATTTAATCTTAGAATCAAGTCCTTAGCTAAACTAGAGACTAACTAGGTCGGCGTAAATCATTATCGTTGGGATAAGACAGGGGGCAGAGGCCAGAGAGCAGGGGGAAAATGGGTTTGAGCCTTGTTTACTTTTCTTTACACAGTTTGCTTTTATTGTGCCGACTTATTTACACTGTGGCGGAAGTTTGCCTACCTTTAACAAGGGGCAAAATCCCCTTGTTAGTCTGGTTAATTGAGATGGTAGGTGGATTTACACGCCCGCTTTACTAGTTGCTATGTCTTTCGATCTTGAAGGAAATCTGGTCAAATGGTAGAGATAATTTGTCAGCTAACGCGTCTGTCAAGTCAACTAATACTACAAAAATGGCTTAATAGTTTAGGGATTGTGACACTTAGTTCGTCTAATTGCTCATAATAATAAAAGTAACACTTCAGCAATTTACTGTTGTACTCTATTAGTAAATCATAACTATATTTTTAACTATGACTACGCAAACACTACCTCCACCAGAAGTTTATCAAGGTCAGTTTGGGGAATTTACAATTACTCAGAGCGATCGCACTGGCGTAATTATCTACCGCGCTGGGTTAATGGTAGCAGCACTGAGCTTTGCCATAGGCAGTGCTTTGGTTTTGCTCAACAATAACCCGACTATTTTTACCGCACTTACACCTCTATATACTTGTTTTAGTGTCGCTCTTGGTGTAAGTTTATTTACCATTCATATCTATATGGCATCACTGCACCGAATATTGCAAATTTTTTGGGCGATCGGTAGTATAGCATCAGTGATTCTGGCAATCTCTAGTAGTGAACCTTTAGCTCTTACTGTTTACAATCACCCTCTTACCTTATTTGGAGTTGGATTTATCTTCGTTGCTTTGACAGGTATTTATTTTAAAGAGGCCTTTTGCTTCAATCGCCTGGAAACCAAGCTATTAACTCTAATAGTACCGCTACTATTGTTAGGACATTTGGTGGGAATTTTACCAACTCAGGGGGAAAGTGTTTTATTAGGAATTTGGGCAACGTTGTTTTTGGTATTTGCCCTGCGAAAAACAGTGCAAGCAATTCCTGCTGATATCGGAGACAAATCTGTATTTACTTACTTGAAAGAACAACGTTTAGCTAAGGTTTAGTGCAGAAAAAAAATCGTCGGTGTCGAAAATTTCCAAAAATCAAACTAATAAAACGCCAAGAAATGTGGACACTTACGGCTCAGGGGTGGGCGATTGCAATCGCTTTGATTGCTTATTTAATATTTTTCACTATTACTCATGTGCACTCATTTCTCGCCGTGACTTCCCCGATCAAATCAGCAGAAGTATTAGTTGTTGAAGGATGGCTACCAGATTATGCCATACAACAAGCTTTGACTGAATTTAAAAACGGTTCTTATAGTCTAGTAATTACCACGGGAGGCTCAATAGAAAAAGGAATTTATCTTAGCGAATACAAGAACTTTGCAGAAGTGTCAGCCGCCACCTTCAAGAAACTCGGTTTAGAATCAGAGAAGGTGGTAGCTGTGCCGACACCTGTGGTAATCAAGGATCGTAGTTATGCATCTGCTGCCGAATTTAATCGCTGGCTATCCGATTCCAATTTAAAGCTACAATCAATTAATGTTTTTTCTTTGGACGTTCACACCCGTAGAAGTTGGTTGCTGTTCAAAAAACTACTTAGCCCTAATAACATCAAAGTTGGTGCGATCGCTGCCAAAACACAAGATTATGATCCAAACAAATGGTGGGATTATAGCCAAGGTGTACGGACAATTATTGATGAAGGCATAGCTTATATTTATGCGCGGTTTTTGAATTGGAAATCCTAAAAGTAATAATTCGTAATTCGTAATTTTGAGTTACAAACTACGAATTAGGGACTTCCAAAAAATAAATTATCCCAAATTATTTGTAAATTTGTAGGGACGCACTGCGCCCCCACCATCGGGTGCTTTTACTTCTCCAGGATTTGTAATAATGCTTGTCGGTAAATTTTTAGACCCTCTGCGTTCAGATGATCGCCATCGCTTGACAAATTCTCTTTAAGAACATTATTTTCATACAATGGTGCTACTCCTGCTGCTGCAACTGGCACTTTTTCTATTTCAGCAACTTTATTAATCAAAGCATTAATTTGTTCAACTCTAGAATTTGGGGCTGATATAGTTGGATCTGAGCTTGCTGCAACTGTTGAATAAAAAGCCGGAATGAGAAAAATCTCTTTATTTCCCATTGTGCGGACAAGTGCGATCGCTTCTTGCAGATTTTTGCTAAACAACTCATTACTAATTCCATACCAAGCATCATTTCCACCAACGGCAATAATAGCTTTTTCGCATTTAACTTTAGTAGGAATTAAACTTTTTAGTTGTTCCACTAATGAGATTGTACTCAAGCCATTTAACCCAAAATTAAAAGTACCATTCCCAAGGGTATTACCAAGTTCAGCCGAAACAGAATCACCAAATAAGCAACCTGAAAACTGTTTATTTTGGGCGGCAAGTATTTGATATTGCAGTGCAATTTTTCCTAAAGGTGAAGAACTTACATTGTCCTTTGGAGGTGCATCAGCAGAACCAGAAGAGGAATTTGCCATGCCGACTAGCTTAGAAATTTTTGACACATCAACAACTAGTTGATTACTGGGATAGGCTGCTAGAAAGCTGACTAATCCTAGACCTTCTGGTGATTTTGCTCCTATGATAATCGCAGATCGTAGGGCTTGTATACTGGCTTGATCGCGACGGGCGATCGCAACGGATGCAAAAGATAAAATTTGCTTGCCCATTCCTGTATTTATCAGCTTATCTAAAGCCACAATATCAAGAGACATTTTTACCTGAAGAGCATCTTGGAACTTCTGTTTCTCCTCAGGGCTGAGGTAATGTAAGAAAGATTGCAGATCGGCAGAAACCTTTTGGTTGTCGGCATAGTTGCGTATATCTGCCACAGGGATCGATCGCTCAAACAATCCGTATCTGATAGTAACTTTCTCAGCCGCCAAACTAGGCAACGAACCAAGTCCACTGTGCAACAGTAAAAATATTAAGCATCCAGATAGGCTTATTAAAAGACGATAGAAATATTTCATCACACAAAATAAGAAGACAGTCAATAGTTAATAGTCAAGAGTCAAGAGTTAAAAGTCAAGGGGTTAGTCATTAGTCATTAATTATTCTTCCCCTGCCTCCCCTG
>NZ_CAXTNE010000106.1:2154-24322 GCF_964245445.1 uncultured Nostoc sp. | reverse complement strand
TCAAAGTGAGGTTCAAGCCAAAGCTGAACAAAAATCAGACTTAATAGAAGTTCAACAAAAGTATGCCAAACAGTACCGAGTTAGCGTTCATCAATGGAGTTATGGCAGATTGATGGCAAATATTCACTCGTCAGCTGTTAAAGCTGGAATTGTTATAGAGGAGTCAAAACAGCCAATGTTAAACTGGTATTGTGATCATAGCAGTTCATTTTTGATATGCCTTATCCAGATTGTTTAATGGACATTAATTTGTTAAAAATGACATCAATCTGTTAACGGTGACAAATAATTAGTTAATGTACATAAACAGTAATTAGATTGAAGATGTCTTACCAAAAACATCAAATTCCATGACTTTTACCAATTACCCAATTCCGCCGGAAAAATCGGGCTAAAGCTGATTCTTCTAAGGATAGATAAATTGGTCGTCCGTGGGGACAGGTGCGAGGGTTGCGAGTGCGTTGCCAATTATCTAAAAGTGTCTGCATTTCTTGTTGATTCATAGGTGTACCATTACGAATGGCACTGCGACAGGCGACAGCTACTTGGGCTGTTTGTAAATCACCTCCCCAACTAAGTTCTAAAATTGCTTCTGCACAATCGTCTCGCTGCTGCAAAGGTGCAGGGATGTTTCGCACTGCCCAAAGTTGTTCGCCAAAGGGTTCTATTTCTAAACTGATGCGTTGCAGTTGCGATACTTGCGCTGGTGACAATTGATAAAGAATGATTGGCGGTTCGACGGGGACAAGTTGCCAATTATCAAACAATTGCTCATACAAAACTCGCTCATGGGCAATGTGCTGTTCCACTAACCACATACCACCTGGATGTTCCGCCACAATATAGGTATTGCTAACTTGAGCCACAGCTTTTAAGGAATTAGGAGAGACGCGATTAATCGCGTCTGTAGAAGGGTTGGGATTTTGAGGATTGAAATTGTAGCTGCCTTTGGCTTCTGCGGCTTTGAGTAATTTACTAACTCGTGTCGTGTGAACAGCTTCTTTAAGATTGTTAGAAGAAATGCTGAGTGCTTGGTTAATTGCTTGGGTAATTTGTTCTTGCCAATAAATGATTTCGTTGAGGTAAATTTCTGTTTTTGCTGGATTGCGATTCCAGTTAATTTGATCGGGGGAAATGGCAAGATGTAAGAAACAAATTGGATAGCGATCGCGTGGTAATGTTCTATGAAATGCTGATAATATTGTTTGCTCTAGTTCCGGTGTCTTAACCATTCGTCCGTTAATGGCTACACGTACCCAATCTGGACGATGACGATGACAGCGATCAGGTAATCCTACCACTAAGTTTAGTGCGGAGTGAGGAGAGACGCGATTAATCCCGTCTGTACAGGAGTTGGGAGGGTTGGGTATTTCGAGTTTGACTTCTTGCAAATCACCTTGTCGCACTTGCGGTAAAATCTGCGGTAGCAATTGCCCAGTTGTCGCGGCTGGAGAGATAGTGAACCATTGACGATCATTTTGCCAAATCTGCCAGGTGACGTGAGGATGACACATAGCGATTTGGTGAATTGTGGCTTGCACGGTTTTCATTTGCTGTGCTGCTGTGGGCAATCCCTGACGACGAGATGAGCAATTACCGAAAAGATGAGAAACTGTCACTACTGTACCAGGTGCGATCGCAGTTACTTCAACTTGCACAACTTCTCCGCCATCGCCATAGCTAATTCGCCATCCTAATTTTCCACCCACAGGACGACTCAAAATTTCTAAATCTGCCAGAGTCGTTAAACTGTGTAACGCCTCACCACGAAATCCTAAACTGTTAATTTTCCATAAATCGGCACTAGAGCGAATTTTACTGGTGCTGTGGGCTGTGGCTGCTTGTTGCAAATCATCTAGGTTCATTCCACAACCATTATCTGCAACACGAATTCGCCATTGCTGTGGCCATAAAGAAACCACAATTCGCGTTGCACCTGCGTCTAGGGAATTTTCTACTAATTCCCGCACCACAGAAGCGAAACAGTCGATTACCTCACCAGCTGTAATGAGATATACGACTTCTGTTGGTAGAGCTTGAATAGTAGATGCCATAAATTATAGTTTATAGCTTCTGGGTACAAGGTAAGTGGAGAAGAAATCAATTCAAAATGACGCTCGCGGACTCGCTAACGCTGCGCTAACAAAATTCAAAATTGTACCCTTACAGGGATCTTGCTACGCCCAGCGTTTTGTAGAGAAAAAAAGACTGGGGGAGATGTAGCTTTAGCTTTCCGTAGGCTGGGGAAATTAGGAAGCAAATTAACCAGAAATTTTTCTTAATTGTAAATAAAATCCAATTAAACGGAGATTTTTGATAAATTGCTTGTGAGGTGATAAGCCAAAAAATTTATCAGTAATAATTCAGTTGCTAATGTCCATGAGCTAAAGACCCGTTTGCAACGGGGTCAACCAGGTTTTACAATTGTTAATGTGCGCGTAGGCGCAGCCCGCCGTTAGGCATCGCCACATCTACAATAACGGTCGGATCAGTGGAGCAATACCCATCCCATTAGATGATTTGGCATCTAAAGCCAAATCTGCTCTACATAAAGAATGCCATATTTATATTTATGGCGACAGTGACGAACAATCAACCCAGGCTGCACAAATTCTGAGAGGAGAAGGGTTTGTTGAGGTAGTGGAAATCCAAGGTGGTCTTGCAGCTTGGATTTCAGTCGGTGGTGCTACAGAAGCTGTTGCCGCTTAAACTTAACCCAGGTATATCAATCCAAGCCTATTTATTGTATAATTGCTAGTTTTTTGTACTGCACATTAGACTTCTAGGAAAAATCTGAATTAGTAAAAAGGAAACTACAGATAAACACCGATAAATTCTCTGCGTATATCTGTGGTTTAATCCCTGAAAAATTGACTTTTGCAAGATATTTACTGTGCATTACAGCTTTCTCTACAGCATCAAAAAAAATACACTGATTGCAACATTAATTAACATTAAATCATCTTACTTTCTACTTACCTCTAGTTGGTAGTTAATTACTATCACTGGTTGCCAAAACTTTAGGTAGTTCAGGTTTCAGTAACCCATTCAACAGGGATGCGGGACGTTGACTGTAAGGCCAAGCAAAAGCATGACGGAAAGCTGCATCTTGACAAGCTTGTAATTGTGCAAAACTGATAATGTTGTAAGTCAAGAGATTCTCATACTCAAACGGTAGACGCACATTGTGCAATCCGGCATTATCAGTACAGATAGCAATATCTACCCCAGCTTCAAAACAACGGTCAAAAACTAATTTGAGTTGACGGATATCCTGCAAAGTACCAGTTTTTAGATAAGTTGTGGGGCAAACCTCTAAACACTGTCCGCGTTTAGCCACATCATTAAGTAACTCTGGATACAGTAGGGGAATTTGGATGCCGTGACCGATTCGCATGAGATAGGGTAACAGTTCAGGGTAACAGCCAGCAGTGGTTTCATATAGATGTCCAGTGGTCTTAACGCCCTGCGATCGCGCATAATCATATAAGCTAATCCATTCTTCTAAGCGATCGGCATAATAGCTATCACCCCCCGCTACATCTACTGCACAGACATACTGCTTATTTTGCGCCGCCAAATCAACAATCGCTTTGTTCACCTCATAAGGTAAACGCGTGTGCATACAGAGAATTTGGCTAGTAACAATCGGATATTCTGGCTGGTGGCTGGCAAGCCCTACCACTTGCACGATTTCTGCCATCTTGTCAATTCTTTCTGATTGACTCAGATGCTCAGGTGTCCGCAAATAGGGAGTGTAGCGCAGCTCCAGATAAGCCAAATTTTCAAAAATGTAAGCACCCCGCACCAAGCGATAGATAAAGTAAGGCAAAGTCTCTACAGTTTGCACACTTTCTACCAGGGTGTGTAATTCTAGATACTCATCCAGGGTGTTGCGTGGACGGGTGTAAAAATCTTCAAATTGTGAATAGTCAGCAAATCGGGAAATCAACTCCGAAGAATGTCGCTCAAAATATCGCCATAAAACTCGTGGTACGACCGAACCGCCCAGATGTCTATGTAATTCAGCATATAAAGCCATAGTGGTATTTTTATGTAAAAATTTTATTAATTGTAACAAAAACATAGAAGGAAAAAATCTGGACTCGAAAAAATTTAGCTCCAAAGAATTGGAGCGGAGGTTTCCCACCATCTGAATTTTTCAGATGAGGCTTCTGGCCTAGAGGCTGTGCGAAAGTCGGGATTTTATCCTTATTTTCTGAAAATCCAGCATTTAATAGTGTTTTAAGCATAAATAAACTTGACATTATCAAGATTAAATTGATACTATTAAATACTTTAATTTTTGTGTTATACTTAAATAAACATTGCTATTGTTGAGGAAGTAAAATATAACAATATATTTTTCCTTTAACGAAGCAAATTCCTGGCAAGGTTGGTATTAATTGAAAATTCAAGCGTTGGAAGTCAAGGCTGGCGATCGCATTGTTGCTTACTGCAACAATAAAATGCAAATCTGCAAGGTAAAACGCATTTTAGATCCCGGTCAAGCTAATATCACACTATCAGTATTCACATCTGAGAATTATCGCGGTTGCTCAGTTTCATCTATAGTCCGCTTTCAGAGCAACGCCTTAGTTGATTTAGTAAGTTAAAAACCAAGTAAACATTCAATCTCAAAAATATCTCTAGCTATTGTCCAGCCTCAAGCTGGATATAGTTATTATTAAAGGTGCGATGCCTAGGGGTGGTTTGGGCTACGCCTACGCACATACAAATCTGTTAATTGTGGCTGGATGATTTTCCAGAAAAACGTCCTCACACTATTAAGCTGTGCAGGCGGAGGTTTTTGAGAAAACTGATACTATGCTCATGCGCCACCAAGAAATGAGAGAACTAGGCACAAAGCAATTATAATTGTGCTTAGTTTCTAGGGCGTGTCAAATTTTAATTGATAATAAGCAAGTTCGTAGTGAGTTAGCGCGGTCTTCTCCCAAAGGGAGAGGCTAGCGCCTTTCCTTTGGAACGCTACGTTCGCTCTACAAAATTTAGAATAAGATGAGGTTTACTAATTATTTGGCAATGGAAGTTTTAAAACTTACAACTAAAATCGATGAATCAGGATATTTAAATCTTAATATTCCAACGCAGTTAGCGGCGGTTGAAGTGGACATTGTAGTTGTTTTGAATCCAGTTTCGTCAGAGGAAAAGCAGCAACCTAGTTATAATTTCTCTAATTTGGTGGGGCGATTAACTTGGCGGGGAGATGCGGTAGCAATGCAGAGGAATCTACGCGATGAGTGGTAATCGCTACGTGTTGGATACGAATGCGATAGTAGCTCTGCTTCAAGGAAACTCTCAACTTATTTAATTACTCCAAGATGCTGATTGGATTGGAGTTTCAGTTATTAGCAAAATTGAATTTCTCGCGTTTTCTGGGCTGAGTCAAGAGGAACGTCAGCTTTTTGAGCAGTTTTTGCAACGAGTTGAGGTTGTCAATTTAGTGGCAAGTGATGCTGTTTTGATTAAAAAAATCATTGAAATTCGCCAGCAATATCGGTTGAAACTACCAGATGCAATTATTGCAGCGATGGCGATCCAAAATTCAGCAAGTTTGGTCACTGCCGATCAATAGTTTGCGAAGGTAACAATTTTAACAGTAATTAATTGGTAGACTCTACCTTTTCCTTGCAGTGCGTAGACGTAGCCCATCGTAGACATCCCTACCTAAAAATCAAATACCACAAAAAATAAAAAAAGTCAAATAAAAATTCTGTTGCTTATCGCTTGAGCATTGCGGCGATAAGCAACAGAAAGCTTAGGCTATTTTTTCGATTTAAGAGCGATGTCTACGATGGTCACTGAGCTTGCCGGAGTGCGGGCTAAAAGTCTTCTGAGTCCTTATGTCAAGCCTAATTGAGATAATCTTATCTTGGCAAAGCGATGCCTACGGCGAGCTTCACGAGACGCTTTGCGAACGCTAACGCATTACTAAGATCACCATTCAATTGATGGCTTTTATTAATTCTTTTTCACATCACGAGCCATATTGAGAAAGTAGTCGTCAATTTTGGCATTAGGACGACGGCGGGTAGTGGCGGAAATTTTAGGAATGTTATCCTGATTCGTTTCAATTTGCTCTTTTGCAGAAGCTTGTTTTATACTTTGCTGCTGATCAGATTCCAAGAAATAATCAGAGCTAGTCAATCCAAACAGGTTGGTAAAAAAACCAAATAAATTTCCGAAAAAATTAGCAACACTTTTCAATAGAACATCAAACAAGCCTTGAAGACGAAGGAACAAGTTCCGAACAGTTTGAGTTAGACGAAACATAACAGCACCCTCTATGATTGCGTATTATTATTGTGACTTAATTCCAATAAGAGGAATGGTGCTATGCAAAAAATTTACCAGGCATAGGCGTGAGAGCAGCGACAATATATTACAGGTTACATTTAAAACATTTATACTTTGGCACTACTAACCCGATAACTGCGTCAACTTTCTTGCAGCTAAATTACTGTATCAGTTTTCCTGGTGCAGCAATTTAATGTTGATATGGAATGAAATATAACCAATTAACCTCATTTAGTAAGCAGAAGTAATGGCAACTCAGTTCTGGGAAAAAAGCATAGAAATTAATGCTACTTTAACTAACTTACTATTTAAGCTTGTGTGTAGAGGCTTACTCCTATGTCGCAGCAAGCTACGCAAAGCGTCTATTAGAGTTGCGCCTAGTCGCCTCATTTATCAAGGTTGGTGGCTTTTAAGGAAGCGTCTGCTGCCATTATTATGTCTGATATCATTCGTTGCGGTATTGCTACTCAACACTTTTGCCCCTACCGTTGCCCAACTACCTCCTCAACCTCGTCAGGAAATTCGGGGGGTGTGGCTGAGTGGTAATGATTTTAGCGTTTTCCGAAATCGCTCAAAGGTGCAAGCAGCTATGAGCCAACTGCGGCAGTTAAACTTTAACACTGTTTATCCGATAGTGTGGAACGATGGTTATACACAATATCCCAGTGCAATCATGCAAAAAATGGGTATCCCCTTTTTCTTCAAGGGAACAGATGGACAAGATGTGATTGCAGACATTATCAGCCAAGCCCACAGAGAAGGGCTACTAGCAATACCCTGGTTTGAATTTGGTTTCATGGTTCCCCTAACTTCGGAACTTGCATCCCAGCATCCAGATTGGCTGACACAAAAGCGGGATGGGACTCAAACTTCAATTAGTGCTGCGGGTGAAGTAGCGTGGTTGAATCCGTTTCACCCGGAAGTGCAAAAGTTTATCACCGAACTGGTGATGGAAGTCATTACTCAATACGATGCTGATGGCGTTCAATTTGACGATCATGCGAGTTTACCTGTGGATTTTGGTTACGATAAATACACAATAAGTCTATACACTCAAGAAACTGGCAATCCTCCCCCACCCAATCCCCAAGCCCAAGCATGGATAAAATGGCGGGCAGATAAAATCAGCACATTCATGGTAGACCTCTACCAAACTGTGAAAGCTAGAAAACCGAATGCTATTTTCTCAGTTGCTCCTAATTATTATGATTTCGCCTACAAGCTGCAATTGCAAGACTGGCTCAACTGGGTAAGGTTGGGTATTGTTGATGAGTTGGTTATGCAAGTATACCGTAATGATTTAGAAAGTTTTATCGCTCAAATTACCCGCCCAGAAATTTTAGAAGCAAAACAAGTTATCCCAACTGGTATCGGTATTATGGCGGGGTTACGAAATCGCCCAGTTGCTATACCACAAATCCAATCCCAGGTAGAAGCAGCGCAACAACGCGGTTTGGGTATCGGCTTTTTCTACTACGAAAGTCTTTGGGATATCGCGCCTGAACCAGTAGCGCAACGACAATCAGCATTTGCGGCTCTTTTCCCAAACCCAGCGTTGCGCGATATCTCTCAAAATACACCCCGCAAGCCAACTTTTGATACCATATCCCTACCTCTATACACAAAACCTTCCCTCGGTCAACGTGTTCGCGGCTATTTTTTAGAAATGGCGATCGCAGGTGGTCAGCCAAGGCGTATCTTATTAGATACAGGGTCAGCAGGGCTGCGAGTTCCCAAAGAGTTTTTAGGCAATGCCCCTATTCGCAGAACGGGACAAAATATCAAGGAGGTATTAAGTGATGGTACTATCCTGGAGGGAGAATTAGTTTATACTAATATCCGATTTGGTTTGCTTCCTGCCGCAGAACCCGTTCCGGTACAGATTGTTACTAGTCGCCAATGTACTGCCCAAATGCCTAATTGTTCAGCAAAGAGTGGTGTGCCATTTTCCGGTATTATCGGTGTTAACTATTTTGAAAAGTCACTTCCCTATAATCCGTTGAGAAAATTACCAGGCAATCTGAGTAATGGATTTATCGTAATTGGAAATGGTGGTAGTAACAACAATGGCAGCCTAATTCTCGGTTTAACTGCTGACAATCAAGCAGGTTTCAAAATGGCTGCTTGGAGTAAACAAAGCGAAATTAATGGTGTACCCGGTAATAGATGGGACTCTCGACTGAGCAAAGTTTGTTTAACTCTTGCTGGGAGTTCTGCTAAAAATTCTTGTAATGGCACAATGATCACTGATACTGGAACTATTAATGGTTTGACTGAATTCAAGTCAGCTTCCACAGCAGGTAAACTCAAACCAGGAGTATTGCGCTCAACAAATGCTTTGAAAGTAGCAATTAATGGCATTTTTGATTACAGCCTGACACCAGGAACCCGCGACGGATTTAATCGCTGGAATTTAAGTATCTCGCCACAGGCAGAACTTTCTATATTTGTAAATACTGGCATCGCATTTTTTGATAAGTACGATGTCCTCTTTGACCAAGTTAATGGAAGACAAGGTTTTCGCAGTCGGCGGTAATATCGTGTCCGGCTAAAGACTTATCATTGAGACTGCAAGGGGGCAGTTCTTGCTGGGAGCAGGGGGAAAGAGGCTTTTCTGATTTTTGCACAGATGGGGTAATCATAAGTGATTAACCGGACTTGATATAAAAGGGAAGTAAAGACTTGCTCCCTCAGAACTAATGATACAGACCACTAGTAGTCTATCAAGCGAAGTTTGAAGGGTAAAGGAACGAACCGCGAACGCGAGCGCGTCTCGCAGAGAAGGAAGAGGGAAAAGAGAGAAACAAAAAAGTTGATTTACGAAGCAAAGTTGATTTAATGGGCTACTAGAGAAAGGTTTAAATAGCTTATCATTATAATTTCTGCCCTGCGTAAATTGATCGCACTTCACCGTTACGGCGGATAACGGCTTCACCATTACTCACATCTACTAATGTCCAACCGCTTGAGCCGATACTTTCACCCATATTGATGCGGCGAGTTACACCATCAATTTTAAATAAAGCGGCAGATTTATTGCCTAACTCGAGTAATCCTTCTAAGGTATTACTCGGAGCATCTGCGATCGCAACTGCCGGATATACTTGTTCTTGGGTAATAGTTGGTTCTGACTCTGGGGCAAGTGCTGCGCGTAATGGAACTACTGGTAATGCAGGCAGAGGACTGGGTGTTTGCCGCACAGTAATCGGTACAGTTTTCGCAGCTACAGGTTTAAGTTCGGCTCTTACAGCCGCAGCTAACATGTTGACAGTTACAGGTTTGGCAGCTTGTCGCACTGTATTCAGGGCACTTTTCACAACATTCGGTTGAGATCCTTGTAACGCACTCGCAACTTGTGGTAAAAGTGTAGGACTACCAGGAATAGCCGGCAGTGCGTAGCGCATTGGCGACGGCGCTTGATAAACGGGAACATAGATGCGCTCAACAACGCTTCCAGAACGGTTGGGGGCTGGTGGTGTGTTGTTAGCTAGAAGTGGAAGTGATGGTAAATTACCAGTTGTTTGCCTGTTACCAAAGGCTATTTGGTTAGTATTTGCCTGATTGGAAAATCCACGTATGGTAGATTTTTGATTAGGCATTGTTTCTTGCTTATCTATAACTGCCAGCGATTGGAGCATGTAGTCAACTAAATCTGCCTCTATTTCTACTTTTGTTGGCAACTGTGACTGCGGTTGCGGCACTATAAAAGCTGGCTGGGTCAAGTTAGTATTTAGAAGATATACGACTCCAGACTGTACCAGGTAGATAATACCAGTGATCGCCACGCCTAAAGTTGTTCCCACCATCAGCAGTTTGCCCAAATTATGACTACTTTTCTGACGCTTTTTACTAACTCTTTTTACGGTGGCGCTGTCAAATACAAAGGTACTCAAGTGTTTGTGGTTATCTTGAGCAACTGACTGCACTGGTTGGTTTACTGTGTTTGGTAAGATAATCTGCGGCATCGTCATAACAGTTTGCACCACATTTTCTGGAGGTGACTGGCGTTGAGGTTGGGGAGAAACTCCTGCAACAGACTGGTTCGATTTGTTCTGCTTACTGTGCCTAACGGTTTGAGAAAGCAGATTACCACTAACATCCAGAATGGAGTCGATATCGGCAAAGAGTTCATCCATTAAACCATCAGCATAGTTTTCTATCGACCAAGGCTCGTTGGCGATTAAGTCTTCTGATGGTTCCGGTACTATGAGACGGGTGCTGGCTTCTTGTAACATAGACTTTCTATCTTTGTTGCTAGGACGAGGAAACGCCGCGCCTACTGCCTGGAAATTAGGATTACAGATAAAATATCCAATCTGCCGTCTGATTGAGACGAGTTGGTTGAGCGTTGGTATTAAAGTCAACTTTAATCTGGAGATTGTTGTTGATGCCACTACTAATATTTATGTCATCTATCATACCAATCTCCCTCCCTACTACTATACTCAGTCTTTATCAAGCTTGTGTTAAGCTAACGCTGGAAATTCTGACTGGCTCTTGGTTCTACGCAATTCTAAATATAATAGTAAAGCGTTAACGTCTGCTGGGTTTACACCACCAATACGTGCAGCTTGACCAAGAGTGAGTGGTTTTACGTGAGTTAGCTTTTCCCGTGCTTCTTTGGAAAGAGTATCAATTGTTGTATAGTCCAAATCCGCAGGTAACTGGCGGTGCGCTTGGCGGGCAATTTGGTCTATCTGATTTTGTTGCCTAGCAAGATAGCCAGAATACTTGATGTCAATTTCTGCGCCTTCTTTCTGGGCGCGGTTGAGGTTGGGGTTTCCTAGTCCGAACCTGTCGAGGTCAACGTAATGGAATCCGGGACGCCGCAGCAAGTCATTGAGGGTAATTGAACCTTTAATTAATTGCTGGGTATTAGATGCGATCGCTATTCCTATTTCATCATGTTCTTTGACTCGTGTAGCTTGCAATCTTTGCTTTTCTGTGGTAATATTTGCTTGCTTTTGGGTAAATAGATCCCAACGGCGATCGTCAATTAAACCGATTTCCCGTCCCAAGGGTGTCAAGCGTTGGTCGGCATTGTCAGAACGTAATATCAATCGGTACTCAGACCTACTGGTAAGCATCCGGTAAGGTTCACGCAGGTCTTTTGTACACAAGTCATCAACTAGCGTCCCAATGTAACTTTGCTCGCGGGCAAAGACAATCATTTCTTGAGAGCGAACAAATCGAGCGGCGTTAATTCCCGCCACAAGCCCTTGAGCTGCGGCTTCTTCATAACCTGTGGTGCCGTTAATCTGCCCAGCACAAAACAATCCAGCAATCTTCTTAGTCATTAGTGTGGGGTAACACTGAGTTGCTGGTAAATAGTCATATTCCACAGCATACGCTGGACGAAGCATCACACATTTTTCTAAACCAGGGAGAGTCCGCAACATTTGCAGTTGCAAATTTTCTGGCAACCCTGTAGAAAACCCTTGGATATAAAGTTCGGGTATATCCCGTCCTTCTGGTTCAATAAATATTTGATGGCTTTCCTTATCGGCAAAGCGCACAATTTTATCTTCAATACTGGGACAATAACGCGGCCCTTTTGCTTCCACCCAACCACCATAAACTGGCGACAGGTGCAAATTTTCCTGAATTAGGCGATGGGTTTCGGCAGTTGTGCGGGTGATGTAGCAAGGCATCTGTTCCCGTTCTACCCACGCCTCTGGGTCAAAGCTAAACCAGCGTACATCTTCATCCCCTGGCTGGATCAGCATTTTACTATAATCCACCGATCGCTTATCTACCCGGGCTGGAGTTCCAGTTTTGAGTCTTCCAGTTTCAAATCCCAGGCGATTTAGGGTTTGTGTCAATCCTTCAGCCGCAAATTCCCCAGCGCGTCCGGCTGGCATTGATTTGTTACCAACCCAAATTTTGCCCCCCAGGAAGGTGCCAGTTGTCAAGATGACTGCTTTACATTGGAACCCGACACCAAAATAAGTTTCAACGCCGATAACTTCACCGTTAGCACCCAGTACTAAATCTGTTACCATACTCTCGCGGATTGTCAAGTTTTCTTGGTTCTCGACAATATTCTTCATCACTGCTGCATATTCGCGCTTGTCTGTCTGAGCGCGTAATGCCCAAACAGCAGGCCCCCGTGAAGAGTTGAGAATACGTTTTTGTAGGTAAGTGCGGTCTGCTACTTTACCAATTTCTCCGCCGAGTGCATCTACCTCATGAGTCAACTGAGATTTAGCCGGGCCACCCACTGCTGGATTACAAGGTTGCCAAGCGATTTTATCCAAGTTGAGCGTCAATAGCAGGGTACGACAACCGAGGCGTGCAGAGGCGAGAGCTGCTTCGCAACCGGAGTGACCTGCACCGACGACTATGACATCAAAAGCGTCTTGGAATTCAACGGAATTGTGCATGGTCATACTTACAGGATCAGCAAGCTTAGAGTTCTTTTCAATTTTAACTGTTCCAGTGGTTTCATGGATGTAACTTTCTGATAAAAAAGTTATCAAATTTACTAGTACTAAATTAAGACAAGTTTCTTTTTTTTACTTGAGCAAGAAGTCAAAAATATAATGTTTTTAAAATTTGTGACAACTTTCCGGGTTGTTTACCACAACTATTGTTCACATATTTAGCCATTAGCATCCGTTTAGTTCATTACTAGTAGATATTAAATATTTCTGAACCTATAGTTTAATACCAATGAATAAGATTTGTTTTTAAATCATTAACAATATTAGATATAACAGAATTTTATTTTTAGTTCAACTCAGCATTAGTTACAAATGAAGCTTAATATTACAAAAAGAAAAAATATTACTAGAGATATCAGAAAAGCAACTTTCATCAGTATAGTTATTTTGATAATTTTTGTATTAGTAGCTAGTAATGAGATTACCCATCACAAAGTTGCTATAACCGCCCAACCATTAAACGGATGCTTGAGTACTGATTCGTTACCTTGTACAAATATCTCTAAAAAGACAACATCAGAACCATTTGTTCCCGATCCAAAATTAAATGCTCAACAGCGTTTCTTATCTGCGATCGCTAGGAAGTTACCCACAATTCCCCAAGCTGGTACTTATGAATATATTTTGCTAAAAGCATACGGTGCAGTCTTTGTAAATCAAGATGTCGGAATTAAACTACCGCAAAAAGATATCTTTGCTAATGAACAAGAAACCCAAGAGTTTCAAGGTAGTTTAACAATGGGTTATGTTGATGGCACTAAAGACTGTTACTTACAAAAATCGGCGGCTGATGCTTTAAATAAAGCGCGAATCCAGCAACAGATACCACTAAAATCTGGTTATGGTTCTGGTGATTGTACTCGCACTTTCAACACGAATTTAAGATTTTGGCACAAATATGCTAACAATCAAGTTTTGGCAAAAGTTCAACAGGGCAAAGAAACAAAAGTTCTCGGTTTAGTTGCACCTCCTGGAACTTCACAGCATCTTTGGGGATTAGCAATTGATTTACGCGTAAGTAGTAAAGAACAAAGAAAAGCTCTTAATCAAAATGGTTGGTTTCAAACTGTACAAAACGATCTTCCACATTGGACTTATGTGGGTTTAAGTGAAGAGAATTTAACTCTATTTGGTTTTAACAAACAAGTTGTGCAGGGCATTACTTATTGGATTACGCCACTATAATTGTTAGATAGTATAAAAACTTGGGAATACTAAACTTAAATGTGTATTGTTAGGGATTTAGCTATGCGAAACGAAGCTGCTAACCAAGAGCAAGCCTTCCTGATCGAATTATTAAGAGCAACTTATCAAAATCAGGAAGTCTATCCAATTCTGCAACAGAACTTAAGTAAACTCAATGATAACTTAGCTTTCATATTGCGGAAATGGGTAAGCGATCGCTTTGCTAAAGAACCTGCCAATGCTATTAATATAGCTAGAGTTATTATCCAACTAAGTAAAATTATTCAAGGGTTTGAACAAGGGAATTTTGCAAGTAATTTAGAAATTGCGATCGCAGGTTATGAAACAGTTTTGCAAGTGTGTACCCGTGAGGCTTTCCCTAAAGAATGGGATGTCGTCCAGCAAGCTTTGGTAACAGCTTATCAGCAACGCCAGCTAATTCTCTCCATAAGCATTGGGGAACTTCGAGAGCAGACGATTCAAACCCAGACTCAAATCAACACATTAACTGAGCAATTACAAGAAGAATTACAACAAGCAAAGCTGCAAGTCAATGACTTAAAAACAACAATTACACAGTTAAAACAAGAAGAAGGTAATTCTGAATCAAAAATAGATATAACATCTTTAATAGCTGAGTTTAAAGAGTTAAAGCAACGTCAGAGTCGTGTAGAGCAGTTTACTACAGCTAACATTTCACCTAAAAATGAGCAGTTCAATACAGCTATTTTTTATGATATTGAAAACTTAACAATGGGTAGAAACAACCCTAACTTAAATTTTTCTCTAAAAGAAATTCAAACAAATTTGGAAAACACTACCCTAGTTAATAAAATAGCTATCCAATGCGCTTATGCTGACTGGAGTGATTCTCGATTAAGACCACTCAAAAATGAGATTCAAGAACTTGGCATCGAAGCAGTTCAAATTTTTGATTATAGTCACAAACGGAATGCAGCAGATATGCAACTAGCCATTGATATCATGGAATTAGCCCAAAGTCGTCCTACACTGCAAGTTTTCGTTATTGTATCAGGTGATGGTGCATTTGCCGCTTTAGCTAAAAAGCTTCATGAATATGGAAAGACTGTAATTGGATGTGCTTATGAAGGACAAATTAATCGTATTCTCAAGTCTGTTTGTGATTACTTTATACCTATACCTGATCCCAAAGTAAAAATAGAGGAGATTCCAATTAATGAAGTAACTAGCGAGAGTCCATTAAATGATGATATTTTAGTAGTAACTAATAAAGTTTTGCAGGATTTAAAGAAGAATTGTGATCAATTAAATCAGCTTAAAGAAGGTGGGATTCATCTGCCTAAAATTCACACAATATTGAAAGATAATATCCCAAGTTTTGACCAAAGAAGAGAAAAACATGGTTATAGGTTGTTGAACATTTTTTTAAAGACAGTCATTGAAGGAACAGATATTTGTCTATCGAGTGACAACAATAAATTAATTTTGAGAGAAACGTTAACTTTAGGCTCTAATGGCTCATCAAATAAAACTTTAAATGGTGGTAGCCCTTATTTAAGGACTAGAGTGCTTACTACAAACTCCGTTAACCTGTCATAATCGCGTTTAGCTCCGTTCTTCAACTCTTGTAAAAGCAGTTTTTACAAAAGTTGAAGAAAGAGTATTCTAACGACTGTTATTCATTAACAATCGTAAAGCCTTCATAATCAATAACTCCAGTCGAAGCACTTGGTAAATTAACGTTACCAAGTAAGGTGGCGGTTGCAAAGCCAGCGCCATTAGTACCTGTGGCACTACCTAAACCTAGACCTGATGCAGCAAGTTCATCTTGGTAGCCTGTGATCTCATAGACAGCACCATTTTCCAACAAAGCCAACAATCTTTGAGAACCGAAGTTAGTAAATGCTAGTCCAGAATCTAAGTCAACATTCAGAGCTTGCCCTGAAGGAGTTCTCAAAGTAATCGGCGCAGATAGCTCACCAGTGAGCAAATCGACTTTGTAAAGCTGGTTCCCATCTCCATCACCACTGGTGAAATCGCTAGCAAGAGCGCGAGTTCTACCAGGATTGAGATTGTCAATAGCTAATCCATCGGCAAGTTTTCCAGGGTTGGTAGGTTGAGTTCCTTGTCTTTGTGCAGCAGTAGTAGGTGCGCCAAAGCCGTCTACAAGACTAATAGTTCCAGGGTTAGCTGTAGTAATTTTATAAAGAGAGCTTCCTACTGGCGTCTCAGCATCCCCTGAAATGTTGTATAGAACAATTGGTTGACCAGCTACTGAATAGTCACGGCCAAAGTCAGCACCTGAGTCAAACCCAAAACGACGTAGGTCAGATGGTGTAGGTGTTGGTGACGCACTAGCTGGAGCAAAAGGCTGATCTACATTATTTACCCGAATAACAGGACCAGGTGTTGAACTAGAGCCACGCGCTTCGTTAACGGTACTTGCCCTTCCGGTAATGGGGTTAGTTCCTAAACCTTCTAGGTCTGCGTTAGGAATATTCGCAGCAGTGATTTCGCCTACTTTTTGGGGAGTAGTAGCAAGGGGGCTTATGGGGAAGCGGTAAACTGCGAATTGTTCTCCAGCTTGGCTAGGATTGATATCCTGATCTCCAATGGTATAGCCGTAAAGAACCATGAGAATTTTCTCCTTAATTCAAACTGTTTAACTTTTGGGAACATTCCAAATATGCAGCATTCCAAATGTGCAAATTGCTATCTAACTATGTTGGGGGTGCAAATCTCAAAACTACATCTAGTTACATTTAAAGACATTTTTTGGAAACCCATTATTTCCAAGCCGGATTAAATTAACAGAGAATTAAGTTTTTCTGATTTACCCATTAAAAGTCAGATTTTAAGGTTAATAACTGTATTTGGAATTATCTTAATAAGACTATATTTTACTAATATTAAAAAATGTTTTTCTATTATTAATTTTTAATAAACTTAGGTTAAATTTTAATATTTACTGAGTGTTTTAACTCGTTGATAAGCTACTTCCATCGTTTCAATCAAGGAAGCATAACTCGAGTTTTTTAATAGCTATAAAACGATTTCTTCGCAGGCGATCGCTATTGATTTGTTCACTTAAAAATGCCTTTAATAAAAAGAATAAAAAAAGGGTTAGAGAATTGAAGAAATTTAAAAAGAAAATCCAGTTAGTCTCTACAAAAAGTAGAGCGAGTTTGGCAAATAAAACTTTTTTATCTTTAGCTCCGTTCTTCAACTCTTGTAAAAGTAGTTTTTACAAGAGTTGAACAAAGAGTATCCTAACGACTGTTATTCATTAACAATCGTAAAGCCTTCATAATCAACGACTCCACTCACAGCATTTGGTAAATTAACGTTACCAAGCAAGGTGGCGGTTGCAAAACCAGCACCATTAGCACCACCAGCACTACCTAAACCTAGACCTGATGCAGCAAATTCATCTTGGTAGCCTGTGATCTCATACACAGCGCCAGTTTCCACCCAACCGATCAATCTTTGAGATCCACTGTTAGTAAATGACAACCCAGAATCTAAGTTGAGATTCAAAGCTTGCCCTGAAGGAGTTCTCAGAGCAATCGGCGCAGACAGCTGACCAGTGAGCAAATCTACTTTGTAAAGCTGGTTCCCATCTCCATCATTAGTCCTGAAATCGCTAGCAAGAGCGCGAGTATTACCAGGATTGAGATTGTCGATAGCTAATCCATCGGCAAATTGAGAGTTGGTAGGTTGAGTTCCTTGTCTTTGTGCAGCAGTAGTAGCTGGGCCAAAGTTGTCTACAAGGCTAATAACTCCAGGGGTAGCTGTAGTAATTCTATAAAGAGAGCTTCCTACTGGGCCATTTGCGGGATTCGGATTCCCTGAAATGTTGTATAGAGCACTACTATTAAAGTCAGCACCTGACTCAAATCCAAAACGACGTAGGTCAGATGGTGTACGGGTTGGTGAGGTCGTGGCTGAAGCAAAAGGCTGATCTACATTATTAACGACAGTAACAGTTGGATCAATTGGTGTTGTAGGACCAGTGACCCGTGCTTCGTTAACCGCACCTACCCTTCCGGTAATGGGGTTAGTTCCCAAACCTTCTAGATCTGCGGTAGTAGCAGTACTTGGAAGATTGACTGTACCGACTCGTGTGGGAGTAATAGTACCTCCAGGCCCAGAAGGTATCAAAAAGCGGTAAACGTCAAGTTGCTTTCCATTACTAGCGTTGCCGTCACGATCCTCTCCAATGGTATAGCCGTAAAGAGCCATGAGAATTTTCTCCTTATTGAAACCTGTTAAACTTTTGAGAATATTCCAAATATGCAGCATTCCAAATGTGCAAATTGCTATCTGACTAAAAGTCTTTAAGGACACTAACAAAGCTAACCTTTGCAGGCTAAAAGTTAAAACTAGTCTGCATTATTTGAACTTTGCTTATATAGCCTATAAGCTTGCAAAATTGAAACACTACTAAACCTTTGACTGTAAATAGGCTAAGACAACTTAACTCAATGCTGTTATAGTTACTATTTGCTCAATGAACAAAGAGAAAAAGGTCTATGATTTGCCGATTCCAAGTCAAACTTTAAGGTTAAAAATTGTATTTGGAATTATCTTATTAGCACTGTATTTGAGTAATGTTAAGATTTCATAATATCTTGGTTAAAGTTTAGTATTTACTGATTATTTTTACTCACTGATGCAAGCATCACTCAACTGTTTTAATAGCTATTAAACGATTTAATCTTCGCAGGCGATCGCTATTGGTCTTAAAACTTACGTATTGACAGTAAATACCAAATAGGTATGGTTTAAAAACCTACATCTATCTTAGGGCTAATTTATGAATTACCCCAACAGTGTGGGTGTATTTACCATCAAAAAATGATCAATAACAGCCTGAAAAAACCTATTTTAGTAAATGCATACTATGACTAATTTGTACAGTATGTAAGTCTTAGTCCTGTTCACTTGAAAGTACCTTTAACCTGATTCTGCAAGAAGTTTAATGCCTATTGTGGAGGACTAAATCAGACTTTTGCTAGGGCGTAGACGCACAGCGCAAAGCTGGAGATGTTTCCGTTGCTTTGGTCTTGTTGTCAGACATCGCAACCTAAATGCAATCAAATTGCTCCTCTGGTTTTATCCCTCTTTTATCACTTTCAAGAGAGAATAATCTGGAAGGCTTACAACATAAGACTTTTACCAAAAATATAGATTTCAGCCATTCTGTTAGAAAATAAACGCTCAAATGCGCGTTCTATCTACAGTTCAAAATTTGGATCTTATTTTTCTTTTCCCAGAGTGACAAAAGAGGGTTTGAGCAAATTTCTAACTGCATGGTTATTTTTACCCTGCTGCATTAGTATGTCAAAATAAAAATACCCGATACATCAAGGTGAGCGATCGCTCCAAAAGCTAGATTAAAGGATTGACCTGAGCAATGGCAGACCCAACCAATCACAATCAAGCGGGAGAAGTAGCTCCCAGCACTGTTGACAAGCAAGCTCCCAGTGTGGCTGAAGAACACGCTCCTAGTACAGACTCACCCGAAGCCACAGATATTCCTACTGCTAACGCGCCAGATCCTAAAGCTGCAAACCCCGAAGATAACCCCAATGCTGCTAAACCAGCTGCTGCATCACCCAAGCGAGAAAAACCCGCAGCCGCAGCTAAAGCCGCAGCAGGCGAAAAACCCGCACCAACAGGAGAAAAACCCGCAGCCGCAGCTAAAGCCGCTAAAAAGGAAAAAGCCCCAGCTGTTGAAGATAAGCCATTTGTAGAGTTCATTGAGCAAGACTACTTGCCAGCTTTACAAAAAGCGATCGCTCAACAAGGCGTGAAAGATTTACAGGTGTCTTTTGCCAAGCAGAAAGTGCCAATCACTGGCTTTGAATCTGCTGAAGAATGCTGGCAAATTATCGGTAGTTGGAAAGAAACTGGTCTGCGTCAGTTTAACCTGTATTTCCCAGAAGAAGATATTCAAGGGAAAAAGGGATTTTCCTGTAATGAAGGCAAAAAACCTAGCACTCTAGAGTCATTCTTAATCGATGAGCGCAAAATTACCCTCGATTTGTTGGTATATGGCCTAGTTCAGCGCTTGGGCGGTCAAAAGTGGTTAGGTATAAATTAGTCATTAGTTTTTGACAAAGAACTAATGACAAAGGACGCTTTAGAGTGCGTGGAAATAGTAAGTAATATCATGTCCGCTTGATTACTTATTAAAGCTGGAGAACCCCACCCCCCCCCGCGGGGAGGGGAGCCAGTGCGGTCTTCTCCCTACAGCCCTTCTCAAGACAGGAGACGCTATTCGCTAACGGGCATCCTACAGCAGGCGCTAGTACAGAACGAAGTAAATAGAGCAACCATTTAAAATCTCTAAAAAGCGCATTCCATAATACTTTTGAATGCGTGAATGCGTGACTTCCGGCTTGTGGTGCTAGCCTCTCCCAATGTGACAAGGGGAGACTATGCCGCGCATAGCCCAGCGTCAAGCCTGCTTTTAACCCAATCAATTATTTGAAAGATTAGCTACAACAGCTTCTGATTCTATAGTCTTACTTTGATTTTCTATATGATAGGTAACTACTGCTTTGACTCGATCGTGTCCTGTGTAGCCACTTTTGTTAGTCAATTCCACAAGAATCTCAGAATTTTCTAGAGGTTTTAACTCAATTTCTTTGTGGTGAGACTGAAAATTTTGTAATTTGCCATCTAAGAGATTGCGGATTTCAACTTTAGAAATTTTTACAGTGACACTGTTAGTTTGAGGATTCTCCAAGAGGATAAAGACAGAAGCAAGACCAATATTGCGTTGTAGATCATGAGGAATACCCAAAGGCGGTAAATTTTCTTGTCTAGCAATCAGAGTTACTTTTTTAATCAAACTATTATTATTTTTCATAGTTGTTCTATGTTTAGATGCAGAATGAATTTGACTTTGAGCATGGGTGGAAGGGATACCATAAATGTTAGTTGATCCCAGTACAACCAGTAAAGCAATACAAGTTATCAAAGGTATTTTAATCATAAATACTAAAAAATGGTGTATGGGAAAATTCGGAAAGGATGAAGCTATTCATCCCCACCGAAAATTAGAATAAATATCATCCCTTAATCAGAGTTAAGCATTTGACCAGGCAAAATATGTCTTGAGATTGAGCAATTGCTCCCATGTTAAGTTCGCATCTTGATATCCCCAAGGATTTCTGACGCTAAATGTTCCATTTGCTGAATTGTAACTAGTAACAGTATAGGCGTGGTTATTAACTACGCCGTAATTTGCACCATTAACAAACCCAGCAGTTAATACTTTATTGGAATTGACTAAATCAATTAGTTGAGTTTTGGTCATCTTAGTAACTTGTTGCATAGTGGCATCCAAGCCAGTTACTTGACGGGTTACATAATCCATCCAGCCACCCTCAATAGAACTGTAAGCATTTGTGGTATTGTCAGGACGACTCCAACCTAACTCACCCAATTGAGCATAGGCTTTTTCTGCTAGTGCTACCCATAATTCATTGCTAGAATTATTGTAGGAACTACGTGGACTAGCGTAGATTAACTGTCCGTAAGCATCAGTGGGTAAATATTGATCAACTGTGACGTAGTTTGCCACAGCATTATTAAAGAAACGAACGGTGAAAGTATTATCACCATTGTTAATAAACATATTTTGGATGTAGTTAGGCTTTTCCTGAGCTATGGCAGATAGGGTAGCCAGATAATAACAATCTCCCACAGCACCTTGCTTAATATCATCTGCACTAATACCATTTTGGAATAAAGAGCCACTGATTGCTTGATAGTTAGCACTACTGGATGCTGTGGGGCGATCGCTTCCTAAAAACCACTTGCCAATCAATTTTTCCATTTGTGCAGCACTACTACCAGCAAAAAGGTTTCCTAGTGTTGTTTTACTTGTGCTACCTCCCGTCCACCATTGGTTTGCTGTGTTCCCATTCACTACATTGCTTGAGAGAACACGAACATAATCTAGCATGGTAAAGCGGCTGGCATTAGTAACAATGGTGCGAAGATCAACTAATTCAGTAGCATCAATTGCACTATTATCCTCAGCATCACGAAAGAGAGAAATCATCTCATTTCTGCTTAAATTCCCGTCTGCTGCCAGAGAGCGAGTTAAATTAATCAATCCTGCGTCTTTCAGATTTTGACTATACCAGTCATTATTAGTCCCTTGCACTGTAATAGCACTGGCAAAAATATTATTAATTTCATTGCTTTCATCCACGTAAGCATAA
>NZ_CAXTNE010000106.1:0-2054 GCF_964245445.1 uncultured Nostoc sp. | reverse complement strand
ATTAAGTCTGGTGCAAGTGCCGTCAGAGAAATAGCACTGGCAAAAATATTATTGACTTGGGAACCAGGAGTATAGCTGTTGTGATTTACATTTAACCCATAGCTATTATCGGTGGTATATAAATTGATATTTGGATTATTTCCGAGAATACTATCTGTATTGATAAGATTATTTTCGCTAGAGAACATAGATTACTCCATTCAAAGTTAGGTATTTTGGCAAAACAAATCCGACAGCCTTTGCAATTTCAAAGGTTGAAAGTCAAATATTTGTTACTCGGAAAAATTAAGTCAAAATACTTATGCTTATATGCTACAAAAGCTTACTGAAATATTCCGTAAAGCTGGTGTAAAATATTTTTGATTGGTTTTAGCTTACGTAGGCAATAACTCGTTAAAGTAATACATGATGAATCCCATCGTGCCAGTTGCGTAAGTCCTGTCTCCGATTTGAGATTTTGCAAACATTAAATGATTGTTGCAACTCTTAATCTTTTGCTTGCAAATTTCTAACCCGCACCTTGGTAGACTGAACTTTATACAATTGGATTATTGTGGGCTGTCAGGCCTTGCCAGAGCTTTAACCTTGGCTTTCTGGTCTACTTAAGATAATAAAGACGAAAGAGCAATCAAGACATGGTAGATTCCCTCAAAAAACCAGGCTTTGAAGAAATCCGGCCAGGGATTAAAGTCCCGGCAAAAGAAACCCTGTTAACACCTCGGTTTTATACTACCGATTTTGATGAAATGGCGCGGATGGATATTTCCGTCAATGAAGACGAGTTACAAGCCATTCTCGAAGAGTTCCGCACCGACTACAACCGCCATCACTTTGTTCGGGATGCCGAGTTTGACCAATCCTGGGATCATATTGACGGGGAAACTCGCCGATTGTTCGTTGAGTTTCTAGAACGCTCGTGTACGGCAGAGTTTTCCGGCTTTTTGCTGTATAAAGAACTTGGCCGTCGCTTGAAAGGCAAAAGCCCCGTCTTGGCAGAGTGTTTTAACCTGATGTCACGGGATGAAGCACGTCACGCTGGCTTTTTGAACAAAGCTTTGTCGGACTTTAATTTGTCCCTAGATTTAGGGTTTTTGACTAAGAGCCGCAGTTATACCTTCTTTAAACCGAAATTCATCTTCTACGCTACTTATCTTTCTGAGAAGATCGGTTATTGGCGCTACATCACCATTTATCGGCATTTAGAAGCACATCCCGAAGACCGGGTTTATCCAATCTTCCGGTTCTTTGAGAACTGGTGTCAGGATGAAAACCGTCACGGCGATTTCTTTGATGCGATTATGAAATCCCAGCCGCAAATATTGAATGATTGGAAAGCACGGCTGTGGAGTCGGTTCTTCCTGTTGTCGGTGTTTGCGACAATGTATCTCAATGACATCCAACGCAAGGACTTTTATGCCACCCTTGGATTGGATGCGCGAGAATACGACATTCATGTAATTAAGAAGACTAACGAAAATGCAGGTCGAGTGTTCCCCCTGATGCTGGATGTAGAGAATCCAGAGTTTTATCAACGGTTGGATATTTGTATAAGCAATAACGAGAAGTTGAGTGCGATCGCTAACTCCAGCACTCCCAAATTCCTGCAATTCTTCCAAAAACTGCCGCTTTACATCTCCAGTGGCTGGCAGCTATTGCGCTTGTACCTGATAAAACCGATTGATACTGTTTCTGCTCAAGGGGCAGTTCGTTAAGTTATAACAAGTTTGCAAAAGCTTTAGTGGTTCTGCTGATTGCAGAGCCACTTTTTTTGTTTTAAATATTACAGGTAATTAGTACTGCGATCACTAATCTTGTAGATTGGGTTGATGCTCAAAAGCATCGATTTGCAAAAGTCAATTTTCTGAAAATGAAAACACAGAGGAATACAGATAAATATCAGTGTTTATCCGTATCCATCTGTGATTGTCTAGTTTCAACGAAGAGGCAGCAGAAAGGGGCCAGACTCAACTCTTGGAGACGCTGTTCGCATTCGGGGAAGTCATATCAAGTCCGGTGAATCACTTATGATTACCGTATCTGTGCAAAAATCCCAA
>NZ_CAXTNE010000105.1:0-24712 GCF_964245445.1 uncultured Nostoc sp. | reverse complement strand
TCCCCAACCCTCCCCAAAGCATCGGGGAGGGTGCGCGGCAGCGCGGGTGGGGTAGTTTTCTGTTCTTAGAAAAACCAACCGTAAGAATGCAAACCTTTACCCAAAAGATTCACACCGAGATAGCAAACCCAAACAACAACAAAGCCGGTGGCGGCTAAAATTGCGGGACGACGCCCTTGCCAACCGCGAGTGATTCGGGCATGGAGATAGGCGGCGAACACTAACCAGGTGATTAGTGCCCAAGTTTCTTTGGGGTCCCAACTCCAGTAAGAACCCCAAGCTTCGTTAGCCCAAACGCCACCGGCAATGATGCCAATTGTCAGCAGGGGAAATCCTAGCCCGATGATGCGATAGCTGATATTGTCGAGGGTTTCGGCAAGGCTAAGGCGCTGGGGTGAAAGGGGTTCCGAATTTTGGATTTCGGATTGTGGATTTTGGATTGGGGTTGTTGTAACTAAACCCAAAACTGCGGTGTTACCGTTACCGTTGCCGTTGCTAGTAGTTTCAAAACGAGCAAAGCCGTTATTTTCGGCAGAAGGGGCTGTTGATTGAGGAATTAGTTCAGCTGCTTTGTGTAAGCGGTAGCCGTTGCTGCGATAGCCACCAGTACCTACAGAACTACCTTGTAGTTGGATGTTTTGACCGCGAGTCACAACTAAAAAAGCGATCGCTAATAACGAACCTACCATCAAAGCAGAATAACTCAACATCATCACGCTGACATGCATCATCAGCCAATTTGACTTCAAGGCAGGTACAAGCGGTTCTGACGCTTGCATCTGAGATGGTAGTGTCATAGTAGCAAAAGCAGCAATCAACATTGCCACAGGAGCTGTAACAACTCCTACTAAGCGGCTACGGCTACTACTTTCAGCAATTAGATGGATGGTGGTAATTCCCCAAGTTAAGAAAAACAGCGATTCATAGAGATTACTTAAGGGAAAGTAACCAGCTTCTATCCATCGTGCCCCTAGTAGAGTCGCCATGCACAAATTAGCGATCGCCATCCCAGCTGTCCCCAAAGCGGCTAGATAAGGCAGATTCGGGAAAGCCGCTCCTCCCCAATACACCAGCATTGTTAGGAATAATATGGCAAAGGAGGCATTGTCCAGCCAGTTCTGGAGTACAACCAAATTCATAAAGTCTTCTCTCCGTGGATGATTTAAAATATGGATTCTGACTGTTATGATCCTATATGCTTAGAGGGTCATGGGAATGGGGAAATAGGAAATAGGGAATGGAACATTGGGAAGAGACAAAGAAAAAATTTTTTCAATAGTTCTCCCTTGTTCCCCTCATCTCACCACTCCCCACTCCCCACTCCCCTATCTAACAGAACTGCTCTTATTACTTTCTGGACTAGGTAAAGGAGTCGTGTTCCTAACTTTTTTAAGTGCTATAAAAATGTCGTAAAGGTTACTACGACTGTCGCTGACGGCGGATGTCATCCCAATTGAGCGCGTTGCATCAAGCAAAGCTTGTTGATTGGGAATTAGAGTTGGTAAAAGGAAATTTTTTACAGTTCGTTCCACATCTAGAAAAAATTGACCATTTGTCGGATTTGGTTCTGTAGGAACTGTTTGTTGGAAGGGGATCGTGCTAGCTAGTGTATTGTTAGGTTTGGGAAGAATTTTATCAGTAACAGGAGCGCCCACTACTAGAAAGGCGACATCTCCATCTAACCATCCGTGAGTGGCAGTTAAAGTACCATAGGGTGAAACCCAGTTAACAACGGGTTGTCCTGCAACTTTCGCAGGTTGGACTTGGAACTGGTATTGATCTCTCATCACGTCATCGAGCTGTTTTATAGATGTTTCAGCTGATTGGCGATCAGTTCCCTGTACCATGAACACCAAACCCGCACGAAAATCATTTGGTGAACCTTCTTTTGGAGTAGTAGGAATCACTGATAAGGAAAACTCGCCTTTCATCCAACTGAGCAAATCCTTATCTAAATCGAGAGTGGTAAGAGATTTTATACCACCTCTAAGTTGTTCTGGTGCGATCGGTGAGAGGGGATTTCCTTGAGATGTTAAAACGTAATCTCCCCACAATCTCTGTAAGTTTCCCCCCGAAAGCATCATTAAGGTTTCTGCTGGTACGCGGTTTTGCATTTGCCCAGCTTTGTTTTCTACCGCCAGCACCCGTTGACTATTAGGGTTTAACCAAGAAACGCCTTTGAAGCGGATTCCTTCTGCCTCTAAAGTCATTGTCCCCGCTAAAGCTTGGTTATTTTGCAGCTGAGCCAAAACTTGAGCAGGTAAAGGGCGGTTTGGAGAAGCTGCGGCTATTTTGGCTGCTGTTGGCACATTGACGTAAAACTGGCCAAAGGGTTGGTAGTCGGCAATTTTTGGGAAGTTCTCAGCAAAGCCCCCTGTTGTCGCTAGAGATGTTTGATTTTTGTAAGCATCAATTGCTCGTTCTGTGGCTTTGGGACTATCAGTTATAACTAAAAAACGCCCATCTAGTAATGCTGCTGAGAAGTTTTCTCCTGCTTGTCCCTCACTTTGTTTAATGGCGATCCCTTGATAAATACGGTCAATCCATTTGCCTTGTTTAAGGGTTTTGGGTTGTGCCAAAATATTTTTGGCGATTTCTGGGTTTTTCACTGGTAATACCATTACCATCGACTGCTGATCGTTGGCAGCATCTTCATTGGTGGTAACTGGTTTGGGTGCAGTCTTACTCGCTATTGCTGGGGCAAGAATTGCAATTGTAACGTCATTGCCTACCCAAGGAGCGATATCTTTCTGGAAGTCGTAACCATTATTAGTGAGAAAGCGATCGCGCAATTCAACTAAATTTCTGTCCAGTTCTGCTTGGGTTTCTTTCGTGCCAAACTCCCGCAATTTCTGCCACTGCTGGGTATCTGTTGTCAGAGAAACCGCAAACAGGGCATCACCAGGAATAATATTTGCACCTACTAGCAAATCGCTCGAAGATCGTTGTCTCTGGCTTAACAACCAGTATGCTGCACTCCCCGCACCAATCAATAGCCCAGCAGCCGAGAGCGTCAGCACCAGAGACGGTTTCTTATTTTTCTTCATTGGAACAGACACAAGAGGCGGTGCCATTGAAACCTATACCTTATACTTGCAAACTTATTACTTGCTTGATTAGTCAAGTACACCAACAGGTTTAACCATTCTTTAGAACAGCTAATTATATTAAATTTTTCCACTCTAGATGTTGATGATACTTCGGTAATCAACCTTCCCTACTCTTTCAAAAGCTGTGTATTTGACTCAGTTACCATTTTTAACACGCTTTGTTGAATTTCGTAGGACGTTTCCGTGAGATTAATTCCTGAGTCGGAAAGTTTCCGCAAGTAAATCTGTTATTCCAAGCAATTTGAGAATATAACTAACTGGACAAAACTGCAACTCAATTTCAGCGACTTGGCTTTACGCGGTTGCGATATGCGATCGCCTACGGTAGGCGGGTACGCGATCGCGCCACATCAAAAGTGCAGTATTTTTTGGGAGAATGCGGTAAGCAAAGCTATACCGTTAAACTTAACATTTACCTATACTTGCAACTCAAATCCGATTCCAAATTTCTAAATCAGCGATCAGTCCAGCTTCTTGATTTCCGCTTTCTCCTCCCACTGGTGGCACAATTATTAATTCTCCGACTGCATTCATTTCTAGGCTTAGATCACGATTGGCAATACACAATTGATAAAATTGCTCATCGCTTAAATGAGCAATCAGTTCTAGATTTAGCACAACAGTATTCATTAAACCTTTCTTGTGTCTTTGTTGCTAACATTAGTAGGAAATTCTTGCTTGTTGGAAAATTTCTTGAGGTGTAATTTGCAACCCTTGAAATAAGGAATCTTCTAAACTATCGATACCGCGTTTGGTTTGAGGGAGAATATCAGGATAAAAAATAGTAATAGTTTTTGCTCTAGAATCAATAATCCAAACTCGTTGAACTTTAGCTTTTAGATAATCAGTGGCTTTTTCTGTCATTTCTCCGAACGTTTGACCGGGGGAGATAAATTCAATGACTAATTCGGGTGCAACAGGACAAGCTTCATCTTGCAACCAATCAGCAAAAAGACGATTATAAGAAACATAAGTCAAATCTGCTACAGGAACTTAGTCTTGTTCATTTCTTTTTAGCTTAATTGCCCATTCAATTACAACCCGCCCCTTTCCTTGCGCCCATGCAGACAATAGTATAAATAACGCACCTGTTATAGAACTATGAAAAAATTTAGTCCTGATCTCATCGTTTTTGAATTTGGGAACAGCTTCTCCATCAATGAGTTCGTAGGTAATATCTCCTTCGGGAAGTGCGAGAAATTCTTCGAGGGTGAGTTGGGTTTTGAGTGGAATCATGGTTGAACTGGGGGAATGACTCTATTTTAGAGAGGATATGATCGCCTAAAACGGCAAACCATCACCGAAAACTCATTAGTTTAACGGCACTACTGCTAGAAGCGATCACTGCCACAATAATTCAACGTTCCTTTGATAATTTCATTGTAGGATTTCAGCTACTTGGTTTTGCTCGGTAGGGATACGCCATCGCACCACATCATGCCTTTTTACTGATATTTGGAATCTAATTGCATAGCTCCCAAATATTTAGTTAAATAAGGCGAAAAAACTTCATAAATTAAGGTTAATGGCTGTCCATGATGCCAAAACAAGTAATGGCGACCCCAAAATGGCCCAGTTACATCAAAACCAGACTCTAGCGCCGATGAGTCACCATAGTAAATTCCTCGCACATCCCGATACAGTTCCGTGCGAAGACGAGCTAAACTCGCCCAAATTGGTAATGAACGATTTTGCAAATACTCATCTACATGACTAGCTTCCCACCACGAAGTAGCATAGGCTAATCGCTGACCAGAAGCAGTCCGCAGCCACACTTGTCGCCGTAATCGCGGCCCTGGAACAGCTTGGATTAAATCAGGAGCGCCATCTAAGTCCATACCAATCAATGACATATCAATCACATCTACTTCTACAGGCTCACCTGTAAGCAATTCTAGGTGACGTGTTGGAGAGCCGTCACCCAAAAGCATTAGCTGCCAAGCCGGTGCTAGCTGAGTATGAGGTAAACTTTTTTGAATTATTTCCTCTCCTCCTTGCCAAATCGGAGTGAGGCGATGCCAAGCTGCTGGCAGTGTTAAGTTGTTTGTCGGCGTAAAAGTAATACTCAATGCTTTTTACAAAACTTCACGTATTTCTATAAAAGCATAAAAAACTAGAGCTAACCAAGATTTAAGGGTCAATAGTCTAAGGTGTATTGACCCTTAACTATTGACCCTTGACTAATCAACAAAATATGCGGATGGCGAGACTCGAACTCGCAAGGGCATTGCCCACACGCACCTCAAGCGTGCGCGTATACCAATTCCGCCACATCCGCACGGAATCTCTAAACATATACTATAGCATAAGAAACTAATTATAGTAATGTGATATCTAAAGTTATATTTCTCAAAAATATAAATTTCCTCAAGGCTGTATCAGACTGACAGAAATCTAGCATCTGCACAAGTGATATTAAAAAGGGTAGAGCGACTGTGGGAGGTGCGGTGCGATCAATCATCGCGTACCCGCCCAATTTAGGCGATGTCTACGATGTGCTACGCCTACGCTAAAACTTAGTTTAGTAAGCTAGCTAAGACTTACAGTAGCAATGTTGTTAGTCTAGTAAGACTCGTACAGGCAGCAAGCCTGCAATATACGAGTTTGCTTAGAATCAGGGTGGCGAATCTCCTGTGATAATTTGAAATAATGCGAAAGCGTCGTTTCAAGTTGGATCAGAGAAAATGTCAATCTACTGGTAATGATATCGAAACTAAAAAATGAAGTTTGACAAAATATTAATTGCCAATCGGGGAGAAATCGCCCTTCGCATTCTCCGCGCCTGTGAAGAAATGGGAATTGCGACTGTCGCGGTTCATTCCACCGTTGACCGGAATGCTCTCCACGTCCAACTTGCTGATGAAGCGGTTTGCATTGGCGAACCTGCTAGCGGTAAAAGTTATTTGAATATTCCCAATATTATTGCTGCCGCATTGACACGCAATGCGACTGCTATTCATCCAGGTTATGGCTTTTTGGCAGAAAATGCCCGGTTTGCAGAAATCTGTGCCGACCATCATATTGCTTTTATCGGCCCAACTCCAGAAGCTATAAAGCTGATGGGCGATAAATCCACTGCCAAAGAAACCATGCAAAAAGCTGGAGTACCAACAGTACCAGGTAGTGAAGGATTGGTAGAATCTGAGGAAGAAGGATTAAAATTCGCCAAGCATATCGGTTATCCAGTGATGATCAAAGCTACAGCCGGTGGTGGTGGACGGGGTATGCGCCTGGTGCGTTCTGAAGATGAATTTGTGAAACTTTTCCTGGCAGCCCAAGGCGAAGCAGGAGCAGCTTTTGGTAATTCTGGCGTTTATATAGAAAAATTTATTGAACGTCCCCGCCACATCGAATTTCAAATTTTGGCGGATAACTATGGTAATGTTATCCACTTGGGCGAACGGGATTGCTCAATTCAGCGCCGGAATCAAAAGCTACTAGAAGAAGCACCAAGTCCGGCTCTCGACCAAGACCTGCGTGAGAAAATGGGACAAGCTGCTGTCAAAGCTGCCCAATTCATCAATTACAGTGGGGCGGGTACTATTGAGTTTCTCTTGGATAGATCCGGTAAATTCTACTTTATGGAAATGAACACCCGGATTCAAGTAGAACATCCTGTAACAGAGATGATTACTGGGGTAGATTTAGTTGCCGAACAAATTCGGATTGCCCAAGGGGAAAGACTCAAGCTTACGCAAGAGCAAGTAGTTTTGCGGGGTCATTCGATTGAGTGCCGGATCAACGCTGAAGACCCAGATCATGACTTTCGCCCTTCTCCTGGACGGATAAGTGGCTATCTGCCCCCTGGAGGCCCTGGTGTTCGCATTGATTCCCACGTTTACACAGATTACCAAATCCCGCCTTACTACGATTCTTTGATCGGCAAGTTAATTGTTTGGGCCCCAGACCGACCCACTGCCATTAACCGCATGAAACGCGCACTCCGGGAATGTGCCATCACTGGACTACCCACCACCATTGGGTTTCATCAAAGAATTATGGAAACTCCACAATTTTTGCAAGGTAATGTCTATACAAATTTTGTCCAGGAGATGAACGGCTAGGGGAGTGGGGAGTGGGGAGTAGGGAGTAGGGGGAAGAGGGGAGGCAGGAGAAGAATAAAAAATTACCTCTTTCGCCTCTGCTCCCTGCACCTCTGTTTCTTCCCAATGCCCCATACCTAATTTACACGAGCCAGCATCGTCAGTAATCCTTGCTGACCTAGTAATATTTCTCGCACCAGACTGAAGATACCAACCCAAATAATAGGTGTAATGTCCACGCCGCCTATAGGTTGTACCAGTTTTCGCAACGGGATTAAAAATGGTTCGGTAGGCCAAGCTATTAAATTAAAGGGCAAACGATTCAGATTCACTTGCGGATACCAAGTGAGAATGATCCGAAATATAAATAAAAATGTCATCAGCCCTAACACAGGGCCAAGAATCCAAGCAGTCAGGTCAACACCAGTCATCGGTTTAAGGTACTATCTATCGTAAAGAAAGAAAAACTTAGGCGAACGGCAAGCCGCGCTTCGCTAACGCTACAAAATTTGAAGCTTTGTAAAGCACTCTCATCATCATTTTAACCAAATACTGTCATTTCCTTGTGTAATAGAAAAGCAAACTCGCTCACAGCAGTTACCAAGTTTGGCAGTTCCGAGTTAGAGGCTTCTCAAGAAAGTAATACACTATTAAAATTAGGATGAAGTGTGTAAAAAAAGGTTTAGAAGTATGACGCCTTCTTTAGCAAATTTTCTTTGGAGTCTGCTATGGGGTACTGCAATTGTTGTAATCCCCGCTACAGTTGGTCTAATTTTCATTAGCCAAAAAGATAAAATCCAGCGTTCATAATGCTTGTGAGAGTTGAATTAACTCTCATAACCGATTGTCTGTCAGCTATTTATAATTGCACTAAAAGCAGCAGTGTTTGCCGCTAGAAGCAGTTGTAGCTAATAGACATAGGTTTTTTTATTTTTCGGTAAACAGCTTCAGAGCTTCTTTGCCAGAGGCTTTGAAGCTTTAATATATCGTGACTAATTACAGTAGTGATTTTAATTGTGACTCGCTAACATAGATTTGATATTGGGAAAACAGCAATGATAAATTTTGGGCTGAACTCAGCCAGTTTTCTGGCTCAGGTAAATTTTGGGGCAAACTCAGCCAGTATTCTAGGAATTTTCCTGGCTGTGGCTGGGGCAGCACTGTATTTTCTCCGCACTGTGCGTCCAGAATTGTCACGGGATCAAGATATCTTTTTTGCGGCAGTCGGCTTGCTCTGCGGTTTCATTCTCGTGTTTCAAGGATGGCGCTTAGACCCGATTCTACAATTTGGTCAACTGCTTTTAGTTGGCACAACTGTGTTTTTTGCAGTTGAAAGTATTCGTCTGCGGAGTATAGCTACCCAGCAAGCAAAGCGCAACACTCCGATTGTGGACGAAGACCGACCGGTTAGCGATCGCTATTCGTACAACGATCGCAGAAAGTATCAAGCTGAAATGGATGCAGACTTAGATCCATTGCCTTATGAAGACGAGGAGGAACGCCCCGTGCGTGCCCGGATTCGCGGTAGCAGGGATGAGATTTCCACTCGTGATAACTACTACGAGGAGCAACCCCCCCGCCGTTCAGAACGCCGTAACAGCAGCAGTAGCGAAAGACAGGCTCCAGCAGATAAAACGCGGCGGCGGACTTCTGGGCGTCCTGTGAATCGCCCTTCTGAAAGCTCTGAAGAAGAAAATTGGGGTTCTTCATCTAGGCAAGTTGAGGATTGGGAAAGTTCCAAAGAAGAAGTTAGAAAACCTTCTCGCCGTAATAATAACGGGTCTGGGCGTCCAGAAAATCGTGAAGATGATGTCGCTCCCAGACCAAGAAGGCGTCGTCCACCAGCTGACTCAACTCCTCGAAGACCGCGCGAAGATGATGAGGCGATCCCAACTGATTATGTGCCATACAACCCGGTTGAAATGCCAAATCAGGGGCCAGATAATTCGACCGATTTTGATGACGATGTTTAAAACAGGTGATGTGGAAGTAGGTTTAAAGGCGACGGAAAACAGTTGAGGTGGAAAAATTTACGCCTACATTTTGGCTCCAAAGACCAATTCATTGGAGCCTGGTTTTTGGTTTAACCAGTTTGCTTGCATCTTGTGGTTATAACGATATTCCCATAGGGCCTACTTCCCTCAACAGTCGCTACACCGAGGAGCAACCTGCTTTGAGTGGAAATGGGCGCTTTTTAGCGTTTGTATCTAATCGGAATGGTAATCAGCAGCTACTGGTTTTCGATTTGGAGAGGCAACTGTTTATTGGTACACCAGGGATAAACCGAGCGGAGACAATTGCTGAAAGTCCTAGCTTGAGCTATACCGGGCGTTATATTGCTTATCTTACTAGTGACCAAGGTAGACCAGTAGTGGCGCTTTATGATCGCGCTACACAACAGTCGCAAATCGTCACACCAACCTATCGTGGCTGGGTCAGAAAACCAAATATCAGCCCAGATGGACGTTATGTTGTCTTTGAAACCGCCAGCCGTGGTCAGTGGGATATTGAAGTCCTAGACCGAGGGCCAAATATTGAGTTAGATATTCCTAATGGTGCAACCGTAGGTTCACCTCCGTAGAAGGCAGGGAGCAGGGGAGCAGGGAGCAGGGAGATGAGGGAGAATAATTAATGTCCAATGCCCTATGCCCTATGCTCCATGCCCAATATATGAAACGTATTTTTTATATACCTATATTTATATGTTTAAGTTTATTGACTGGGTGTTTTGGCTACCCTCGCCTTTTGAGTTATCCCTTTGATCCGGGGGGGCGGAGTTTTAATAGTTTAGCGTCGGAATTAAACCCCCAAATTTCTGGGAGATACATTGTTTTTATTACTGACCGACGCGGTAGCCAAGATGTTTATATGTTTGATACGGTGACTCGTGATTTGGTTGATTTGCCAGGTTTAAATTCCTTTGATGCGATCGCAACTCATCCTAGCGTTTCCCAAGATGGCCGTTATGTTGTGTTTGGTGCTAGCCGTCAGGGGCGATCGGCTATTTTTATCTACGACAGGGAAACACGCCAATCACGAAATTTGACTAATAACCTACAATCTGAAGTCCGCAACCCTACAATTAGCGCTGATGGTAGTAGGATTGCTTTTGAATCCAGTAACAACGGGCAGTGGGATGTTTTAGTATATGACCGTTATGGACAGCCGTTGAATATACCTCAAGAACCACGTTGAAAAATGGGGAGTGGGGAGTGGGGAGTAGGAAGTGGTAAAAGAAATTCCCTATTCCCTATTCCCTATTCCCTTCTACTTGTTGCACAGATTCAATGAGCGATCGCACTTGTTCTGTCCCTTCAGAAGGTTCAAAGGACGAGGGAAACTTACCCCGGAGGATCATCCGCAAACCGAGGGGTGCAAGACTGAGTAATCCTTTTAAATCTTTAAAGTAGTTACCGACAACTTGTAAACCAAATTGACGTTCATCAATCCAACCACCTTCTTTAACTAAATCCACCAATACTTTTCGGTGACGAATTGAGCGACTATCACTGGCTTGTTTGTGGGTGAGAATTTCTTGTTTAATTTTGGTAATTTGTTCTAATGGTGCAACCTCCATTGGACAAACTGAATCGCAGTACAAACAACGGGTACAACCCCATACGCCTTTAGTACCTTCGTTGTAGCTTGCTAAACGATTTTCAGTGTCGCTATCGCGGGAGTCTGCTACCATCCGGTAAGCTTTGGCAAGAGCATGGGGGCCAACAAAGTTTGGATCAACTTCACGGGCGTTGCATTCAGAGTAACAAGCACCACACATAATACAGTTACCAGTTTTATCGAGGCGCGATCGCTCTTGTGGTGTTTGCAAAAACTCTCTTTCTGGTACTTGTCGTGCTGCCGTACTCACATAAGGAGCAACTGCTTCTAGATTATTCCAGAAGCTGCTCATATCTACAACCAAATCTTTAATCACGGGCATATTCCCCAGAGGAGCGATCGTGATTTCGGGAATGGGATTTACTTTACTTTGGGATGATGGTATTTGTTGTAATCTGGCAAGTTCACTGCCAACATTTTCCTTACAAGCTAAAGCCGAACGCCCATTAATTCGCATAGCACAGCTACCACAAATTGTATTACGGCAATTTTTGCGAAACGCCAAAGTTCCATCTTGCTCCCACTTAATATGATTGAGGCAATCCAGAATTGTGTTACCTAGTTCTGCCTCTACAAGGTAGGTTTGCACAACAGGGGAGGAATTTTGTTGCTGTCGAATGACTTTAAAAATAACTTCCATGACCACTAACCAAAATTTTAAAATTGCTTCACCAGCCTCAAAAATCATGAGTAAAGGCAGGTACTTCTGAAAAGTGAGCGATACTTTTTTGCTCTTCATTAAAAGCCTGGTGTTAATAGGCTGATCATGAAAGAGCGAATGATTCTAGTTTAACGATAACCATTCAAACTTTACTTGTAGCAGCGCTATAGGCAAGATTTGTGTCAAATTCTCAGATAAAACGCCAAAAATGTAATCATAGCTTTGCATTGAATTTACCTGTTTAGGAATGTAAAGGAAAGAGCAATTTACCTTCATCTCTGACTTAGCGATCATATCCCAATTAAATGCATGTCAGGTTAGCGACACCTGTTGATGTCAACTTGAGTCAGAGCAACTAACTAGAAAATTCAGCATAAGCTACCGCTTGACGGAATTTTTTGATTATATAGAAGTAAGTGTAAAAGAATATGTTCAATATATAGTACTGCCAATCAAGCGATGGCAGATGTTAAGAGATTTATTCTTCCCATAGACAGACGTACAAAATTCTCTGACTACTTTTGAGCTTACAATAATAAACCGAGGAAAAATCCTCACCACTTTAAAATAAAAGTTATTGTACCGGGAATCCCGGATGCGTGAGACTTTTAGATTTTTGCTTCCTCTCAATCAAGAAAATCTTGAATTTAACACATTAGTCAAAACTGCTCGTCTAAATTAGATAAATTTTTATAAAAGGCATAGAGCAATACTTACGCTTGCAATAAAGGGTTAGGAAAATCCTCAGTGCTTTTTCCAAGCTTTCAGTCCAGGAATTTAAATAAAAATTTACCAGCAACTTTAATTCAAAATTAAACAACTATTTTGCTATTATTAGTCCATGCTAGTATTTAATATAAAATTACGAAGACACAAAACAGAATCAATAGCCGTATCAGCGCGGCTACTACTGCTTTGTTGAATCGTAATGTAGAGACAAGAAAACTCATGTCTCTACCGACAGGACAAAAGGGCATAAGCCCGTAGGACTCTATTGAAATACTATGCTGTCCTAAGCTTGAGAGGATGAGTAGAAAAAACTCTACCTACTCATTATGCATAGGGGCAAGCACTAGAAGTGGAAAACCTGCATTTTTTGGGGTCTACGACTTATTAGGAGTAGAATTAATCCAATTTGTAAAGGTGGCTGAAAGTTACACCGCTACAGTAGCGCCAAAAGAGAAAAGAATTTCATTTCTAATGGCGAATAATGGTTAAAAGTGCCGTGAAATCAGCAAAATTAATTTCTATGGCAACTATGACCTCTAATTGGTTGTAGACAACCATATATAGAAGTGCTTTTGGCTCCTATCGGCAGAAATTGACCCGTTACACTAGAGTCCTAAGTAGCTCTATGCAAATGCTAAAAAGCCAAATGCTAGCATTTGACTACATCGTTTTTCAGTTTGGAGAGAGTAAGGAAAATTTGAGCATAATGACTGAAACTGCAACCGCGCCATTAACCGGAAAAGCACTACTTGCGAAAGTAAAAGAACTTTCCACTTTACCACGCCGAGAAAGAGCTAAACAGTGCGGCTATTACACTGTTACTAAGAATAACCAGGTTCGTGTCAATCTCACTGATTTTTATGACGCTTTGCTATCGGCTAGAGGGATTCCTCTAAGTCCAGAAGCACCTAAAGATGGTCGTGGTCGTGAACCGACATATCGCGTTAGTGTCCATCAAAATGGTCAGATTGTGATTGGTGCCACATATACCAAAGCAATGGGCTTAAAGGCTGGAGATGAGTTTGAAATTAGGTTGGGATACAAACATATTCACCTGATTCAACTCGGTGAAAGTGACAAAAAACTAAGCTCACAAGATATAGACTCCGACGAATCAGACGAAGATTTGGAAGACGAAGAGTAAATTTGCTGATGGTAGGGATAAGTTTCAGGTGATGATAACTTGTCCTTACCCCGACAGCAAATTAGTACAGGTTGGCGGAAATAAACCTACTATTTCATTACAGGCATAAAGCTTAAATTAAAACTTTTTGACTTTTGACTTCCGCCTTACGGTACTAGTAGCTCTATTTAGAAAATTTTGTCACAAGTAAAGAATACGATTAGACCCCTTGCAGAAGTCACCAATTTTAGTAGAGTCTTGATTAATCACCAAGAAATCTATAGTGCAAGAAGTCTATCGTGTTTTTTTTGTTTAGTTTAGTAACTTATTTTGAGTCTCCTATCAACGCTTTATTGGCGTTTATGGGAAATGCACCAGCACTAGTTGTAGTGATGGCATTTTTTATTTTCTGGATAGTTTGCTGGTTGCCAGTGGCAACAATATCAGCAATATTGCTCAATTGGCAACCCCCTAAACCTTTACAGCCAGAGCAAAAAATGCCGTTATTGATATCACTCTATCTATTAGCTCCCCTAATTCTCTGGGGAGTTAGTTGGCTTACCAACAAATCTTTTTCAGATTACGGCTTTATTGGGAATCTTTCAACTCTTGGTTCTTTAGCACTAGGTTTTGCTTTGGGAGTGGTAAGCCTAGCTATTGTATTTAGTGGGCAATTTGGGTTAGGGTGGTGTTCTTTTGAAAAGACGAATTTCAAGTTAGCGCTACCCATCTTGCTACCGATTTTCTTGATAGCGTTATTAGTTGGTGGGATAGAAGAGTTAGTTTTTCGCGGTTTCCTGTTTACTGAATTAGCGCAGGATTATCCAGTTTGGGTAGCAGCAGCAATTTCTAGCTTGATATTTGCTTTGCTACATTTGGTTTGGGAGCAACGCGAAACCGCACCCCAACTCCCTGGATTGTGGCTGATGGGAATGGTGCTGGTGTTAGCACGCTTTGCCGATTGCAACAATTTGGGTTTAGCTTGGGGATTGCACGCGGGATGGATATGGGCGATCGCTACCATAGATACAGCAGAACTAATTACTTATACAGGTAAAGTCTCTGACTGGTTCACAGGTAAGAATAAAAAACCCTTAGCTGGTTTGGCAGGAATTCTTTGTGTATTGGGAACTGGAGTGATTATCTGGCTTTCCTCTAGGTATTTTTAACTCCGCTTTAGGCTGCAATATTTAAAAGGCGAGCTTCGTTAGCAAGCTCGCCTTTTAAATAATATCTTGCAAAGACCGACAAGCCATGCATTATTAAGATAGAACTGGAGCAGAAGTCTATGGCATACAGTGATTTTAGTCTTGTTAAAGTTAGAGATGTATTTAGCTTAACTTTGGAAGAGACACGCAATCTGTTTTTGACTGTAGGCGGGGTGTAGCCCTCTGACTTGCTAAAGCGGTTGCTGGATGAGAACCTAATTTTAGCAACTGCCATTAACAGCGAAAAAGCTCGTTCTGAGTTCTTAATCGCTCCTATTCTGTCTGAGGTCAGGCGACAGTTAAATTATCAGATCAGCTTATTTTCTGGTACAGAGTTCAATATTGATCCTGCTAAAGGACTCTCAGGTTTTTGTGACTTCATTCTCAGTGCATCTCCTGAACAGTATTTTATCAGTGCCCCAGTAGTCACTGTTATAGAGGCCAAAAATGAGAATATCATCGCCGGATTGGGGCAATGTGCAGCCACAATGATTGCTGCTCAGATATTCAATCAAAGAGCAGGAAATGATATTAAAGTCATATATGGAGTTGTGACAAGTGGAACCGCTTGGAAATTCTTAACTTTAGAACAGAATACTGTTTGCATTGACTCAATAGAATATCATGTTAATGCAGTCGATAAGATTCTGGGAATTATATTGCAGACCTTTGAGAGTTCCTTGTCTAAAACCCTAGTTTAGAGAAATGCTAAGTAGATAGGCATAAATAAAGTGAAAATAGGGCGGGTGAGACGCCCACCCTACAAGAGATGATTAATTTTCGTGGGGTGGGTGTCTTGTCCACTAGAGATTCGTTACCTAATCCCTAATACTTAACCTCCAAAGCCAGGAATTAAACGCTTGAGGGCGCGATCGGTAACGTCGCTATACCGCAGTTCTCCACAGAGAATCTTACCCATGATTTTGGCACCGGAGGGATGCTTAACACCAACTTTGTAGCCAATAGCAGGAAAGCGATAGAATGCTCCAGCTAATTTTTGTGCCCAAGCCATCTCAGTACCCCATTCTTCATTAATAGCTTCAGTATATTTTTCTAAAGCGTTGGTATCACCCGAAAGGGCGTCATTAATAGCTCCTGCTGCAATCAAACCGCTAAAAATTGACGGACGAATGCCTTCTGCTGTCATAGGATAAACTACACAAGCAGCTTCCCCAGCCAAAACTGCATTTTGGGTATGCAACTTTTGCTTTCCATTCCACAAGCAAAGGGGATAACCATACTGCTTGCTAGTTTTGATATCTAGATCAAACGATCGCGCGTACTCATCTAAAATCTTTTTAAAATCTTGGGGTTGACCACCAACAAATGTACCAATACCAATAGAATAACCATCTGCCTTCGGGAAGTTCCAAATATAGCCATTTTTCACCAAGCCCAACTCAAGGTGAATTGTGGATTTGTCTTTTACAGTTGCAGAAACTTCTGCTTCTAAAGCTGCTGCTAAACTGCGTTTACGGTCTTTGAAGCCTAACCATTTTGCCATTGGCCCTTTAGCACCATCAGCCGCAATTAAGTAGCGACCTGTAACTGGCCCATTGGTTGTGTTAATTTGCCAATAGTCACTTTTAAATTCAATACTCGTTACTTCAGTATTATCTCGGAGTTCAGCTCCTTGTTTCTGTGCCTGCTGCACTAGAAAATGGTCAAAAATATCTCGTCGCACCATCCAGACTGGTTCTTCTGTGGCGATTTTTGCTTCCACTGGATCGCCCAATTTCCAGGTAAAGCGAAAGGAGTCGGCTTTTACAGAAATTGCTGGGCTAAAATCAAAGTCAAACCATTGAGCGATCGCTGGAGATACACCACCGCCACAAGGTTTATATCTTGGTAGGGATTCTTTTTCTAACACTAATACTGAGCGGCCCTGTTTAGCTAAATGATATGCAGCTGTTCCACCAGCTGGGCCAGCGCCGACGATGATGCAATCGTACATAAGGCTGAATTTTTGCTCCTGAATTAGTGATTTTGTATTGGATACTCGATCAATTTTTGTTAAATAGCGCCGTGTGCGACTTTCTTTCAAACCTAACCCCCAGCCCCTTCCCTGACAGAGAAGGGGAGTAAAAATCAAAGCCTCTCGACCTTTCGGGGAGAGGAATGGAAGCAGGGTTCCAAGAATAAGTTGCACATCGCGTTAAATACCTAACAAATGATAAAGGCTGAAGAATTTATCTATTATCCTTCAGCCTTTATGCTTCAGACATGAAACTTTAAACAGTCGTGATGTCTTTTTCTTTTTCTGCCAAGAGTGAGTCTATTTTGGCAGTGTATTCGTTTGTCAGTTTTTGCAAGCTATCTTGTTGGTCTTTTGATTCATCTTTGGAGATTTCAGAGGCCTTCTCCTGTTTGCGAATCGCGTCTATGGCATCGCGGCGGATGTTGCGAATAGCAACACGACCTTCTTCAGCATATTTAGATGCCATTTTGACAAATTCTTTACGGCGATCGCTGGTCAAAGGCGGAATATTCAGCCGAATTACAGAACCATCGTTACTGGGGGTTAAACCCACATCTGAGAGGGAAATAGCCTTCTCAACGATGTTTAGGGTATTACGCTCGTAGGGCTGAATCAGAATTGTCGAGGCATCTGGCGTGCTAATATTTGCCAGTGATTTTAAGGGCGTGGGCGAACCGTAATAGTCCACTAATACCTTATCTAATAGACTCGCATTGGCGCGACCAGTGCGAATCGTGTTAAAAGCTCGTTGAGTTGACTCAACAGAACTTTGCATTTTACTTTTCGCGTCAGCTAATATCACAAGAACCTCCCACAAGGGTACCGATGGATTCTCCCAAGACGGCTCGGTGGATGTTACCTCGCACCGTTAAATCAAATACCAGAATTGGGATATTGTTTTCTTTACACAAGGCGATCGCAGTACTATCCATCACCCGCAAATCTTTGGCTAAAACATGCGCGTAGGTAAGGCTATTGTAACGCTTGGCGTCAGGATAAATGTGAGGATCGGCATCATACACTCCGTCTACTTTGGTGGCTTTAAAAATCACTTCTGCATCAATTTCTGCGGCTCTTAATGCCGCAGTAGTATCCGTAGTAAAGAAGGGATTTCCAGAACCAGCACCAAAAATTACCACCCGTCCTTTTTCAAGATGGCGGATGGCACGACGACGGATATACGGTTCTGCTAATTCTTGCATAGCGATCGCAGTTTGCACCCGCGTCTGTACTCCTATGCGTTCTAGCGAATCTTGCAACGTCATGGCATTCATTACCGTGGCAATCATCCCAATATAGTCAGCGGTTGCCCTGTCCATCCCCGCCGACGCTGCTTTAACGCCACGAAAAATATTGCCGCCGCCAACAACTATGGCGATTTGAGTGCCAGTGGCTATTACCTCTGCTAATTCTTGTGCTATGCCTTTGACCACTTCGGGATCAATACCATAGCCCATGTTGCCCATTAAGGCTTCACCGCTCAGTTTGAGTAAAACCCGTCGGTAATTCGTTCCCATGAAGTTCCGCTTTATCAAAAAAGTTGCAATTGCCTCCAATTTAAGATAGCAGTTACAGGGACTATCTATGTCTAGTTACGCCAAATCAATGTAGTACCTATTGGTTCTGTTTCTGGTATATCTATTTCTTCACCAAGAAACAGAGAAGCGATCGCAGTTCTTAAATAATCCTCTCCCGCCGATAATGGGTCTTGGGGATGATCATCAATTTTACCTTTGTAGCGTACTATACCATTAGTATCTATTAAAAATGCCATTGGTGTTTTTGTAGCACCAAAACTGCGGGTTACATCTTGCGTCGAGTCCCACAGGTAAGGAAAATTCAAATCGTGACGCTGGGCAAAAGCTTTCATATTTTCAAAGCTTGGCCTAGTGCCGTGATTACCATCACTACCATTCATACCAATTAATGTGAAGCCTTTGGGGGCAAATTCGGCTTGAATGTTTTTTAACCTGTCTATATACCACTCTACATAAGGACAGTGGTTACACATGGAAATAACGACCACTGCTCGGAACTTCTCAAGATAACGCCTGAGATGGTGTACTTGACCATCAATTCCTGGCAGTTCAAAATCAGGTGCATAGCTCCCAATGGGAGTATCGATTGTTTCTAGTAGATTCATGATTTCTGGCTCGCAGAACTAGGAACAAGAAAAATATTGTTAAATTCAGCGTCAGTTTCCAGTTGCAAACCACCCCTTAGCCGATGCCTCATATTCGACAATGTTATATACCAAATTTGCGATCGTAAATTGTGAAACTACTGAATCTAGCAGTGACGCTAATTCGCTCACATCTAAAAATAGCGAAAATATTACTCACATTATTGTAGAAGTTATGATTTCTAATACTGACATAATCTAAGTTATGAGTAAATTATCTCTATCAACAAGACGGAAATCTATGCTGGATAAAACTATCAGCCAAGAAGCTTTCGTGCTGTCTGTCTAAGCTATCACTAGAGCAAAGTATCTACTTTGAAAATCTGATAAATTTTATTCAAATCCAAAACAATTTTACTTGCGTCTTGCTGCTGAAAGGCTTTTACCCTTGTATTCATCAAATTTTTATGACAACCTCAAGTTCAAAAACAGCACTTACCTCTACAAAAACCTGGATTTGGCAAGATTTCCCTATCTGCTATCAAACCCAAGGAACCACTGGCCCAGCTGTTGTCCTCGTGCATGGATTTGGCGCTTCTTGGTGGCATTGGCGGAAAAATATTCCCGTATTAGCACAAAGTTGCCGTGTTTATGCTATTGATTTAATTGGTTTTGGTGCTTCTGCAAAACCTCAACCTGGAGAAAAAATTGCCTATACGCTAGAAACTTGGGGACAACAAGTAGCAGATTTTTGCCGCGAAGTAGTAGGTGAGCCAGCTTTTTTAGTCGGAAATTCTATAGGCTGTATTGTAGCTATGCAAGCAGCAGTAAGCAACCCAGATATTGCCTTAGGAGTTGCTTTGCTCAACTGTTCTTTACGGCTGTTGCACGATCGCAAACGGGAAACTTTACCTTTATCTCGTCGTTACGGAGCGCCTATACTGCAACGCCTGTTATCTATCAAACCAGTTGGTGATTTCTTTTTCAATCAACTCGCCAAACCGAAAACGGTGCGGAAAATTCTGCTGCAAGCTTATGCAAATGCTGAGATGGTGACAGATGAGTTGGTAGATATTCTGACTTCACCAGCAAGCGATGTGGGGGCTGGTGCTGTGTTTCTTGCTTTTACTTCTTATTCTACAGGGCCTCTACCAGAAGACCTTTTACCATTGTTAGCGTGTCCGGTGATTATCTTGTGGGGAACGGCTGATCCGTGGGAACCAATTAAGTTAGGGAGAGAATTAGCTAACTTTCCCCAAGTAGAAAAGTTTATTCCTTTAGAGGGAGTGGGGCATTGTCCGCAGGATGAAGCGCCGGAGTTAGTCAATCCGATTTTACTCAATTGGATTTTGGAGCGATCGCGGTAATAGAGGCAGAATTTTCATCTAATAAGTGATATTGAATATAATAATCGCCTATATAGAAAACGATTTATTTTTCTAAAAACCTGATGCTCACTTAGTACCCGGAGATTTAGTAGAGAAAGAGTTCTGGGCAACATCGTATGAGATCCACTCTGACTGCAACGGATTTGACCGACGTTGAATTTTCACTCCCTTGCCTGTAAGCCCATTCGAGAATTTATGGTTTTCTTCAATGCTCAAGACTTTTCCGAAGTAACTGTTGTCATTTTTGTTATAGAGTTCAGTACCAATAACTATTGTGTTCGACTGGGAACAGGAAGCAAGGAGAAGAAAGAGCAAGAGAGATTCTAAAATTGGGAATCGTTTCATAGTTGAGAAAGTGAGTAAGGTATTAACCAAACAGGAATTGAGGTACGATGCCCAATATCCTAGTCACATCTATAACTTGTCTAAATTATCCTGACAAGAGCCACGCGTTGTTTATTATTGAATTTGCTGAAAGCCATCTCTAGCAATAGTTGTGAGAACCACAACCGTGCAAGTCAGTTACATAGTGCTACCAAGATATAGTCCGATTTACTCAACCCCGAAACGTTGCAGGCTATTTTTTTGGGACTTACGTACAGGTAATGGAAAACGAACCGCAGAGGACGCAAAGAAGCCAGTGCGTTGGGCGGGTTCCCCGACTTGAAGCAACTGGCGCGACACGGAGGAATGAGAGTTTAAGAGGGTTTTTGCGTCAGTCCTATTATTAACTAACGATGAATTTTTGGCACTATCTCTTATTTGATCAATTAGAAATAGCACTCAAAAAAATTAGTAACTAAGAATTAAGTGACTTAAAAAGAAGGCAAGGGCTGCACTGCCCAAGGGAACTGTCAAATTATCAATACCTAAAAATGAAACAGCTTCTAAAGCCGTAGCTATAACTGCTACTAATAGTGATACTGCCCAAGTTTGCCAATTGTTTCCTTGAGTTCCAACTAAAATCAAACTACTGACGAGATAGCTAACGAGCATCATAGTTAGGGAGCCTTCCCAACTTTTTTCTGTCCCAAAAACTTTATATTTGTGTTTACCAAAGCGCTGCCCAATTAAGGCTGCTAGTCCATCTCCCCAAGTCATTACTAAAATTCCGAGTGCTGCGTACTGAGGTTGTTGCAAGTACCAGAACCAGGCAACTAAAATACCGAAACTGACAGAGTAAAAAAATGTCCCTAAACTTTGCCGTCCAACGCTATTAATACCAGGAAGAATTGGTAATCGGTAAGATAATAAGGTGATTGCACTCGCTAAAATAGAAGCTGTAATCCCTACGCTAGCGGGAATATCTAGCCACCAAGCGATTAAAATCACATTACCAGTGCCAATATGAACTATCTTCCGCACGATTTCTGGCTTGTCGGCAAAGCGGTTTACCACCCCTGCAATCAGAAGGATGAGTAACACCCAAATTGCAGCCAACGCAATTTGCAGCCATAAAACCGGAATTGAGGTGAAGTCAGAAAATGTAATTAACAAAGATGCGACAAATGAAAATTTTTACCCCTGTTACTAATTTATAAGATTTGGGTAGCTGCAATGAAATTATTATTGATTTGGCTGATTCGGGGCTACCGAATGTTTATCTCGCCGTTGTTTCTCCCGACTTGTCGCTTTCAACCAACTTGTTCGATGTATGCTATTCAAGCCATTGAACGATTTGGAGTGTTACATGGTAGCTGGATGGCAACTCGGCGGATTTTGCGCTGTCATCCGTTTCATCCAGGTGGTTACGATCCAGTGCCAGAGGTGGTAGAAAAGGTGAAGCAGCAGTAGTTTTGTGCAAATGGTGGCGAATTGAGGATTGGATTTTAAACGCAGAGGGGCGCAAAGGGAAGCGCAGAGGGAGGCAGAGAATGAGAAGAGCGGTAAATTATTAAAGGATGTGTTCGTGGGTATAGCTATTTGGGGAGATGTCAACACACGAGGTTGTCATCTAGCGTGGGGAGGTTGAATAATTTAATTTAGATTTATCATGCTTAATCCTACTGCGATTTCTATACCAGAACCACAAATTCCTACTCCTGGGCCGAACCCGCTACCTAGCCCCAATCCTGAGCCGAATCCGCTACCTAGTCCTGAACCTGTACCGGGGCCAGCGATTCCTCAACCGTTACCGGGGCCTGTACCAGAACCAGTACCTGCTCCCATTCCTCAAACAGTTCCAGGGCCAATTCCCCAAACCATACCGGAACCTGTTTAGATTAACTTGGTAATGTAATCCAAAATCTCAAATCTAAAATCCAAAATGCTAAGAGCCGGAATTGTCGGACTTCCCAACGTCGGAAAATCTACTTTATTTAATGCTGTAGTTGCTAATGCCAAAGCAGAAGCAGCTAACTTCCCTTTTTGCACGATTGAACCGAATGTCGGCGTTGTCGCAGTACCGGATGAACGGTTAAATGTTCTTGCTAAGATTGCCAGTTCGGCACAAATTATCCCGGCGCGGGTTGAATTTGTAGATATTGCCGGTTTAGTTAAAGGTGCAAGTCAGGGTGAGGGACTAGGAAATCAATTCCTGTCCCACATCCGGGAAGTTGATGCGATCGTCCATGTGGTACGTTGTTTTGAGAATGACGATATTATCCACGTTGCTGGTTCTGTTGATCCAGCACGAGATATTGAAATCATTAATATAGAACTGGGTTTATCAGATTTAGCACAAATTGAGCGGCGAATTGACCGCACTCGCAAACAAGCTCGTACCAGCAAAGATGCACAGTTTGAAATTACAGTCTTAGAAAAATTAGCTGCGGCTTTAAATGAAGGTAAATCGGTGCGTCAGGTAAGCTTGAATGAAGAAGAAACAGAAATTATTAAAGGATTAGAACTGCTCACTTATAAACCGATTATCTACGCCGCGAATGTATCTGAGGATGAGTTGGCGACTGGTAATCATTTTGTCGAAACAGTCCGGCAAATTGCAACGACAGAAAATGCTCAAGTTGTGATAGTTTCGGCTCAAGTTGAAGCTGAATTAGTGGAATTACCAGAGTCAGATAAAGCCGATTTCCTCGCGTCTTTGGGTGTGGAAGAAGGCGGTTTGAAATCATTAATCCGGGCAACTTACATGCTTTTAGGCTTGCGGACATATTTCACTTGCGGCCCCAAAGAAACCCGCGCTTGGACAATTAACACTGGAATGTCTGCACCTCAAGCGGCCGGTGTAATCCACAGTGATTTTGAGCGGGGATTTATTCGCGCCGAAACTGTTGCTTATAAAGATTTAATAACAACTGGTTCGATGAATGCTGCGAAGGAGAAAGGGTTGGTTCGCAGTGAAGGGAAAGAGTATGTTGTGCAAGAAGGGGATGTAATGTTGTTCCGATTTAATGTGTAGAGGTAATTAATGAGTGGCTGTTATCGATAAGATAATGGTCAACCTACACCAAGTTGCGATCGCACCCACATCAATAAAGCAGCCTTTTGCACTATTAGCCATAAGTAAAATTACGCAATTAATTCATCTAACTTTAGATTTTGGATTAATGACTGTGGTTAGCCTAACTATTTATACGGAGGTGAGATGAAACAAATCCAAAATCTAAAATCCAAAATTGTTTGACTCAAGATAGTACTTTTTGTAAAGAAAGCAATAATTCGTTGACAGTATAGGGCTTCGGCAAAAAGATATTGATACCAATCTTAATTAATGCACTGAACTTCTTGTCAGACATAAGTCCACTGCTGGCAATAATTCTAGCTTGGGGGTTGATTTTTCGCAGGGTACGGATGGCAGTTAAACCATCTAGCGAGGGAAGCATAATATCCATTAGTACAGCACTAATTTTGTCTTTATTTTTAGCGTACAGCGCGATCGCCTCAATGCCATCACTGGCAACTAAGATTTTATAATTTTGAGCTTCTAGTGATGTTCTAGTAATCTCTTGAATGGCAGCTTCATCATCCACAATCAAAATTAATTCTCCATGTCCTGTCTGTGAAGGCAATTCTTCTGGAGTGAGTGTTTCCATTCCCCCCACTGCTGGCAAGTAAACCTTAAAGCTAGTGCCACTTCCCACTTCGCTATACACGTTCACAAAACCTCCGTGGCTTTTAACTATCCCCAGCACGGTGGAAAGTCCTAAACCAGTACCTTGTCCTACATCTTTTGTAGTAAAGAATGGCTCGAAAATTCTATCTAAGATTTCTCTAGGTATCCCACCTCCAGTATCGGAGACAGTAACCACTGTGTAAGGCCCCTCTTTGGCTTCCAGATTCATCCGGGCATAATTTTCGTCAATCAACAGATTCTCAGCATAAATACTCAAACTACCGCCATTGGGCATAGCATCGCGGGCATTAACGCAGAGGTTCATCAGCACTTGATGCAGTTGTGTGCTATCTCCAGAAACCATCCACAAATCCTGTGGTACATCAGTGCTGATTTCTATGGATTTGGGAAATGTCTCTTTGAGAATCTTGCCAAGTTCCACAATTATATGTCTGAGTTGCAAAGTGATTCGCTTCCCTTCTACACCCCGCGCAAAGGATAGCACCTGTTTGACTAAATCAGCACCGCGTCTAGCGTTGATTTCCAAAATTTCTAGTAGATGGCGAGTTCGCTCATCTGCATCAGGAAATTTGAGCGGTAATAATTGCGCTCCTGCCAAAATCGGTGTCAGGATATTGTTGAGGTCGTGAGCAATGCCACTAGCTAAAGGGAGCAACGCGATTTGGTGAGGTAGGATCAAAAACCAGCGATCGCTAAAAA
>NZ_CAXTNE010000104.1:0-24767 GCF_964245445.1 uncultured Nostoc sp. | reverse complement strand
CCTTAACATCCAGCCCCAATTTGGGAATACTCAATCCAGTAGGCGTGAGGATGGAACGGTGGTAGAAGAAGGCGCATATTGGCTAGCTTGGGCGCAAATTTCGGGGGTTGGCCCGGTATTACTGCGGCGGCTGGAACAGCATTTTGGCACGTTAGCAACAGCTTGGAACGCTAGCAAGGTACAGTTGGGAGAAGTAGAGGGTTTTGGTTTTCAAACACTAGAAAAAGTAGTACAACAGCGATCGCGTTTGCACCCAGAACAACTATTTATCAAGCACCAGCAAGAAAATTCTCATTTCTGGACACCAGCAGATGCAGATTATCCCCGCTTACTGTTGGAAACTCCAAGTCCACCGCCAATTTTGTACTATCGCGGTGAAGTCGAACTCCAAGAAAATCTCGGACAAAAACCAATGGTTGGAATTGTCGGAACACGCCAACCCTCAGAATACGGCATCCGTTGGACTCGCCAAATTAGTACAGCTTTGGCTAAAAATGGCTTTACAGTTGTTTCTGGGATGGCAGAGGGAATTGACACAGAAAGCCACAGCGCCGCCATGAAAGCAGGTGGACGAACAATCGCAGTTTTGGGAACTGGTGTAGATGTTATCTATCCACATAAAAATCGAGATTTGTACAAGCAGATTTTGACGGCTGGGTTAGTCGTGAGTGAGTACCCCACAAAAACCCCACCCGATCGCACCCACTTTCCCCGCCGCAACCGAATTATTGCAGGCTTAAGCCGCGCTATCCTCGTAATGGAAGCGCCGATAAAATCTGGTGCCTTAATTACTGCTACCTACGCAAATGAATTTGGTAGAGATGTCTATGCACTGCCTGGAAGACTGGACGATCACCCATCCCAAGGATGCTTAAAGTTACTGAGTCAAGGAGCTTCTTTCATCCTTAAAGAATTAGATGAACTGTTAACAATGCTAGGAGCAATACCACAAATTGATGCTGTGGAGGCTTCCATAGCACCAGAACAGTTAATGCCAAGTTTATCGCCAGAATTGCAAACGGTAATGGATGCGTTGGCAAGTGAAGCTTTACCCTTCGATTTTATTGTTCAACAAACCGGCATGGCTGCTGGTTTAGTTTCCGGTGCGTTGTTACAGTTGGAACTTATGGGTTTCGTTTCGCAATTACCAGGAATGCGCTATCAAAAAAGTTAAGAGTTAAAAGATAAAGTCTAAAAACTCTACAAAATTATTTATTGCCATAACAACGTGTTCAATTATACAATCGTATACCAGAGTTGCATTAAAACCGTTACTCTTAATGGGGTGAGGTTGGTAGGCGATGCTGTTGGCGAAGTCAAAAAATGCTTTTGTTTGGGTAAGTCAGTTCAGTAATGAAGTGATTGAGAGCTTTCTGAATAGCTTTGTAACCAGGAGCTTGCTTGCCTAACTTCAGTTCAGACAAAATGCGATCGCGTAAAAGCTCAAGTTCTACTTGGGAAAAAGCAATTGCTGTTCGCTCCATCAATGCAGCATTCTTTTGAGTAAGATTTTGTATTTCTGCAATGAGTACTTCTGTGTCTAGCAGTTGTTGTTCTGCACCACCAGCCATCAATCGGGCGCGAAATTCACACAACACAGAAAAATCAAAACCTGAATCAGTCAGTTCCAATCCCAAAACATATTTCCAATCAATTCTACTACGGACAGCTTCAGCAGCTTGTCGATCTGGCAAATCTTCAATAAATTGCAGCACACAGATTAACGCCAGTCGCCAAGGTCTAACTGTTGGTTGACCATGAGTGGGATACAAAGCGGTAAAATCACTGTCACTGTGTATTGTGTGCCAATCTCATCTCGCATGGTGAGATAAAGGTTGCCTTTGGGGAAAGCAGCGCGGGCGACACGAACTGTTTCCTCTGGCACAGGACTGATGGGTTGCGGTTTTAGTGACATATCCCTAACTCTCCTCGCTATATATAATGCCAATCTTAGGGTGACACTCTACGGAACTGCTGTCTACTTTTGACTTCGCCAACAGCATCCATTGATACTCACACCCCAAATCCAAAACCTTTGACGACTAAACCAGCAAAGTTAAATAACCCCACAGACATACCGCAAATGCAAATCATGCGAATGATCCATACCACGAACTGACTGATTGGGCTGGCAACTGAGAGAAATCCCATCAACATTGATAGTCCAACTCCACAGACTATGTAGCTGGAGTAGGAGCGATGGGTTGTTGTGGGCTGGAGATTGTTAGTAACTCTTATCAATTGCAGGAGCAGAATGTCTGCCGTGAAATATTAGTGAATAGCTATATTTTGCAACATTTTTTCAATAAAAACACAGCCGATAACAGGTTACTATATGGCAGTTACTCAAAAACAGGTAAAGTAAGATTATGGCAACAATTATAGGTACTGATGGAGATGATATTTTAGTAGGAACTGCTGAGGATGACAGATTTATCGGCAGTGCAGGTAATGATACGATTACTGGTGGAGATGGTAGCGATATTATTGATTACAGTGACTTAGAACAACCTGTAACAATCCAACCAGTGGTGATTCAAAAAGGCGTAATTGGAACTGATACGTTTAGAGATTTCTTTGAAACTGTTATTGGTGCTAGAGGACAGACTAATATTATTGATGCAACTACTGACAGTACAAATGTATCGATAGTAGCTGATTTATTTAAAGAAAGACTAGAAATTAAAGTTGTAGGTTCGCCACCAATAATAGTCAGTGTGAAAAATTTTGTCAATGTAACTGGTACAAATCAAAAGGACACTATTACTGGTGATGCTCAGGATAATCAATTATCTGGTAGTGGCGGCAATGACATTATTAGAGGTAGCGCAGGCAACGATATCTTAGATGGTGGAGGTGGTACTGATACGGCTGATTACAGCAAAATAGGTGTAAGCTCTACCATCTTCATTGATGGAACTTTTAAAAAAGGTGGCGGACTAGGTAGAGATTTACTTGGCAATTTTGAAAACCTTGTTGTTGATGCTAGGGCTGCAAATAACACTATAGATGCCTCAATTGCTCCTACAGCACCCTTTATAATTGGAGATGCATCAGTCAACGCTAACCTTGAAACTCAAAGTTTCGTAGTGAATAATCTTCCTAACGGAAACACAGCTAAGTTCACATTTATAAACTTTGATAATATCAAAGGTACAAATCAAAGTGACACCATTGTTGGAGATAGGCAAAATAATCTATTATTTGGCAATGGCGGTAACGATGCGCTTTCTGCTGGGAGTGGCAATGACACACTCTCTGGTGGAAGTGGTAACGATACTCTCACTGGTGGACTAGGTGCAGATAAATTTGTTTTTACCAATGTCTTAGAGGATGTTGACATTATTAAAGACTTCAAGGCTGTTGAAGGTGACAAAATCCAAGTTTCTCAAGCAGGGTTTGGTGCTACTTCCATTAGCGACTTCAGTTATGATCCCCTAAATGGTTCTTTATTCTTCCAAGATTCTAGATTCGCTATTCTTGAAAATAATACTACTGGTTTCCAAACTAATTTAGACATTCAACTAGTTTAAACTCAGTGATTGTGTAAGTTCAACACCATAGAGCCAGATACTGAGACTGCTAATTCATTGAGAAAACTTAGAGTATAAAAGATACTTTTTAAAACTCACCAGCAAATCAATCAGTAGGTAGTTATTTAATAAGAAAGAATTCAGGAGCGGAGTCGGAGACGTTTCCGTTAGCTCCGGCCATAGGTCAAAATTGATTTGGTTATTTTGTACAGCTAGCAAATGAGTAACTGATGAAACACTCGCACGCGATTTTCATTTTTGTGGTCTACCATTAGCTCAAACCTTGAGCGGTGCTTTCCATTAATCTGAACTTGTAAAGACAGGTATCCCTATCTTTATAAGAGAGTGTCCGAGCTAAATTCCCCATTAATTGATTTTGATTCCTGAATTCTCCTTTTATTCTCTTCTTAAAAGTTGGTAGCAGTTCCCGCAGTGCTTTTAGACGTTGTTTTTAGTGCTGCGATGCCTATAACTGGCTACGCCTACACGCTTTGTTTTGTAGCAACTAAGCTTGCAGAGAAAAATATAAAACAGCGCAAAAAGCCTTAGATAGAATGATTGCAGAACTAAAATTTTTGTTTGACAGTCTCTAAATCACCCAAAAAGCTATTTTTAAGGCAAAATTCAACATCTTCTAGACATCGCGCTTCCTTTATCGGCAATGTTAAGAAATATTTCGCCAACAGCATCGGCAGGCAATCAGCTCTAGTTCGCCGCTCATTTATCAGGGGGTGATGCGTGTCAGAAACAATACAAAATAATACAAATTCAAAAATCCCAAATTAATTATCTTGCCGGATAATACTGCGGATTCATAACTGGAGATTGATAACCATTTGGGGGTACTGTACTTCCCATACTGTTGGGTACAGGATTCATAACAGGAGGCTGATAAATGCTCATGGGTACAGTGCTTGTCGTACCATTGGGCAAAGCAGGACTCACAGCAGGGGGCTGATAACCATTTGCAGGTATAGTGCTTGTAGTACTGTTGGGTGTAACAGGATTTTGGCTAAACTCTTGGTAGCTAACACTAGAAATTGAGCTAATCAATTTTTCGGCGCGAGGGTCATTATTGGGGCGTTGTACCATGACAGAGGCTATGTAGCGTTTGCCAGTTGGAACAATAATTAAACCTGTATCTGCCAGCATAGTACCAATATCGCCCGTTTTGTGGTATACTCTTGCGCCTGTTCCCAAACCGGATGGTAGCAGAGTGTCTCTCTGAGTGCGACGCAAGATATCGAGCATTAAATCGCGTGATGGCATACTCACTAAATTTCCCTGACTCACAATCGCCATCAAATTCCCTAATTCTTTAGGACTAGTGGTGTTTGTCCCTTGTAAATCTGGGAGTTGATTACGAATTGTTGTGGTTGTTAATCCCCAGTCCCGGAAACGCTGGTTTAATGCCTCCATTCCTCCTAGTCGCGCAATCAGCATATTTGTCGCAGTGTTGTCGCTGATTGTAATCATTTTAGTGACGACTTCCAGAGCAGCATACTGGGTTCCGGCGGGTTTGTATTGCAGAGTTCCCGAACCGCCAGCTACCATCTCCTGTTGCATAGTTAGCATTTCATCCAGGCGAATTTTACCCGCGTCTACATCCTGGAAAAAAGCAATTAGAATCGGCACTTTAATTGTGCTAGCCGCCGGAAAACTGGTAGAGCCATTGATATCTACATAATTACCAGTATCTAAATCTACTAAGAAAACTCCAGGTGTAAGATTTGGGTTGGTCGCCGCCAAATTTTGCACGGAATTTTTTAAGGAGATCATTTCCTGAGATAGGTATAAGCTCGAAGGTGCAGCTGGGGGAGCTTGGGTAGGTTGTGGCTGCGATCGCGCCACATTACTATTAGATTGCGGCGCAGAAGTTGTGCTAATGCGATTAGCGGGGTCTAATACTGACAATACTGTGCCAACAATTGCACCCATGCCAACACCCACAATCAATAACCGTACAATATATAACAAGGTTTTGGCCATTGGCTTTAACCGCGTTTTCCTTGATGAACGCAGGCCTCTTTTTGGCTTTTCCATACGCACTGTTTTCACCATCACAGCACCTGGTCGAAAGGGAGGAATTTTGCCCTTTACACTAGGTATTGGTTTTACTGCCGTTGGCATGACTAATCCCGCTTTTACCCTACGTGTAGCACCAGGGATTGGGGTAGGACTGCTCGGATTTTTGGGGCGTGTTAGCGCCGCTTCTCGTCCATTGGCAGCTTGTTGCTGGCTGTTAGCTTTAACTTTCTTCTTGACCACTTTTTGAACTTTTTGTGGCGGCTGGCGGCGATTTAAGGGTTGACGCCGCGAGAAAGCTGTTAGTTCGTCACTTGACTCTGACACAGTTACTCCTTGTGACCCACTTGGCTGTTTTCTTGCAGACTCCTAACCCCAAACTTAACCTTTAAGCAAATAATATTAATACTCAAATTACACTTTGCCACTAAGTAGCATTTTTGTGTTTAGTTTAAGTCATATTAAATATTTTGGGGGGATAATTGCGTATATATTAAACAAATAATTACAAGTTTTCACCATCCTTCTGGTTTTTAAGGGCCCATTCTACCTGCTGCAAAATCCCACGCAGCATATATACTTCTCCTGTTTTCAGGTGAGCGCGATTATATAGTTGACGGAATTTTTCCATGCGACTAGCTGCCGTATGGGGATATACATAACCAATTTTTAATAACAATGATTCTAATTGCTGATAGTATCCTTCCACAACATCTAAGGGGGCGAGTTCAGTTTGGGTTAAGGTTTTAGTGTCAGGTTGCTGGGTACATTGTGACAATTCATAACAGCAGATTGCTACGGCGGTAGCCAAGTTTAGGGCTACATAATCTGGACTCGTGGGAATGCCAACAAACCTCTGTGCATAATTTAATTCTTCATTACTTAATCCCCGGTCTTCCCTGCCAAAAATCAGTGCTGCGGGTTTTTCTGGTTCCTCCAGTAACCAGGGTAGTGCAGTGCGAGGGTTTTCTAAGGGTGTTTCCCAACTGCGAACGCGACCAGTAGTAGCGATCGCTCGTACACATCCATGCAATGCTTCTGGTAAGGTCGGCACTGATACCGCAGATTCGATAATTTCCTGAGCATGAACAGCCATCATCAAAGCTTCCGTCGATAACGGATCGCATTGGGGGTTCACTAATACTAAATTATATAGCCCGAAATTTTTCATTACCCTGGCGATCGCTCCGATATTTATCGGTCCAGCTGGCTCTACCAACACAATTCTTAATCCAGCCAAGCCCATTTTTTGCCTCCTGCGATCGCACCAAATGATATTTTTAGGCTAATTCTCAGCATTGTTATGTTCTGCTAAAAAGTTTCCTTGACATCATTCTAAACTTTGCAGGTAAATGCCTACGGCAGGTGTGATGAACAATTACCTCTTTTAAAACTAACCCGGATTTCTCACAAAGAGATAAAAAAGGTCAAAAACTGCGAAAATGAAGAACTTGAAACGATTCGCACCCGCCAGACATTTCCTACTCCTTGAATGCTCCCAAGCTGTACAAGCGTCTAATCCAGTCGGTCAAACTCAGACTAGAATTAGAATGGACGTTCTCTAGTAGCTAAAGTGCCAGACTCTTTGCCATTGCGCGATCGCTATCTTGCCTTAATCGATGAAATTGTCGAAACCACCCTCAAGGGCAAAATTAGCTCTGTTGAGATGGTGTATCAAATGCTGCTTAAAGGAATTACTTCCGGTACAGGGGAAGTCTTTGAGCTAGCTTTGAGCGATCGCCTGAATGCTCTCCAAAATCAAGTCGATAGTGAAAAAGACGAACTCAAAAAAGCTAAGGCTACTCGGAGTTTGAGAGCCATTAAGACCATTCAAAGTCAATGGCAACGTTGGCAAGAGCAAAACAAAACTACAGAAGCGATCGCCTCCGCAGTTACAGAAATTACTACAGCCCCTGCTGACGAGCGTCTAGCGGTATTTTTACGGGTGACTGATCCCAATCAGAAATATCCGCTAAATTTGCAACAGCTACAGCAGTTGTCAAGGGCATTACAGCAATTTGCCCAGGCAGATGCTGATTTACAACAGTTTTCTGAAGGGATTACCCGTGGTTTAGCTTCTTGGCAGCGATTGCAAGACAACTTGCTCAGTTGGATGTACGAGCAAAAAGAATCTTTGGGATTTGGCGGCGTACCGGGAGAACGTGGCCCTTGGGCAAGTTGGGCGAAACAACTCAACAGTGAGTTACCCCAAGCACTGCTTCGCACCTTAGCTATGGAAGAATCTGCAATAGAGTTTGCCGAGCGACAACGGGGGATCACCCTTAGAGATTGGGTGGAAATGGCATTGATTTTACAGTACTTGCAACGGGGACTAATTAACTGGTTTGACCAACAAGCTTACGATATTAAGGCCGGGCCAAAGTTGTCCATTTCCACATTTTTGACCTTTGCGGTGATTTGGAGTCAGTTAGCAAGTGGTTTTAGGAGCATTGGGACAGTATACAGCGATGCCTGTTCTCAAATCATGCTCCAGATTTTGCGAACCTTTGCCCAGCGTCCGTATTTTCCCTTTTACGGCGGGATTTTTGCCTCTTTTACTGGCACTTATTTACGAGATGCCCTAGATTATTTGGATGAACCATTGCGACGAGGCGAGGGAACCCAAGAAAAGGCGAGAATTTTGACACTTTTAGGCTATTCTCAGCGTGCTTTGGGACAATACCAGCGCTCTATTGATTTTCATCAGCAGGCATTAGAGATAGCCAGAAATGCAGGCGATCGCGCCTGTGAAATTGCCAATCTCAACCACCTCAGCCGCACATACGTGCAACAGCAAAATTATGCTGAGGCAATTAACTACAGTCAACGAGCATTGATACTGAGTCGGCAAGCAGGCGATAGAACAGGAGAAGCAAACGCGCTGGTCAATTTAGGTTATAGCGAAGTCATGCAGGCTCAGGAACTGGAAAACTTAGAACCAGAAACCTATGAAGCTGCAATTAACTATTTGGAACAAGGTTTAAAATTATCAGAAAAATTAGGCGATATTCAAAGTAAAGCCTTGTGTGTCAGCAGCTTAGGAATTGCCTATTTAGTAATTGGAGAACACCAAACTGCAATTAAATATCTTGAAGATGGCTTTAAAACAGCGCAAGTTTCCGGTGATTTGTATCTCCAAGGGCGGAATTTAGCTTATTTAGCAGAAGCTTATTATCATCTACAAAACTCTGAAAAAACTGTTTACACAGGCTGCTTGGGAATGTATCTTTTGGAGCAAATTGCTTCTCGTGAGTGGCGTCAACCAGCAGGGTTGCTAACAATTTTACAAGGACAAATAGGGGCAGAAGCTTTCCAGAAACTATTACAGCAACATCGCCCGAAAATGATTGCAGTTATCGGTGTAGATGGGTACGATCACATTCCGCAATTGTTAGAAGAATATAAACAAGATATGTAAAAAAGTAATTTGATTCAGGTTTCACTGCTTCCAAATGCCGTAGCTTTTCTGTTCAGCGACTTCAAGAGCAAAAATAGTGAATTAAGCCCCCCTTTTTAAGGGGGGTTGGGGGGATCTTCCGGGGCAAAATCTCATGAACACCAAGAATATTTTTGTATATTTAGGAAGTTTGTTTCTTTTCTCTTTGGTAAGCCTGCAATAGATATTCACCATTGAAATGAATCAAGTGAGTTGAATCATTAGCAACCCAAACATCTGTTTCCCAAGCGATCTCTGCCAGATATCCCACCATTGCCTTACGGCTGAGAAATATTGTTACCATCACCAAAGGTATTTGGACATATCTGAATAAGGCTTCAAGTTCCTTCTTGCGTTTAGGATTAATTGGGCCATGTGAAGTTACAGCTTCAATCAATACCAACCAGTTATTTGTTGTGAAGTGAATAATCACATCTGGCATTTTGCCGTGGGAATCAATATTAATGCCCAAATCTACTAATGCTGTTTCATCAAAGTGGGCAAATTTTTCATCTGCATCCCCAATATAGATGAGCTTCCCACCAGGAGTAAAACGAGGAGCAAAATCATTAATAATTTTTTCGATTAGAATATTCTGACCACCTGGCGATAAAGTTTTAATTTCTCCATTAATTACTATGGAAATACGAGACATTTCACGTTCTTGAGCATATTGCTTTTTCAGAGTTTCAACTGAAGCCAGGTAGGTGCAAATGCTCTTGTCCCATTCGTCAGTACCGCAGGTTCGTAATAGATCGAGCGCACTTTCCTCGATTTGATATACAGTTTTAGGACTATTGATAGGACGACTTAAATCATCTGGATTAGCAACTATCAAAGCTGCATCCAGAAATTGATGTACTGTCTGTCGACGAACTGTTTCCCGTGTATTGGGCTTATAGGTTTTGCCATAATCTTGAGCCATAAAGTTCATCATCGGCGTAATTCCCATCAAAGGGGAAGTTGCTAATTGCCAAGAGTCTGTCGGTTTTAAGTTAAGCAACACCAGGAGAGTTAAAGCAGACCGTTCGTTAAGCTGTGCCCGTGGAAAGCCCATTTGTGCCAATATTTGCAGTACTTCATCAATTCGAGACTTAGTTGCAATTGGATTATTCTCTGACAGGTTTGACATACTCAGTACCTTATTTTCGATAAGTTCATCAATTTCCTCCAAAGAAGGAAACTGCTCTTTAATCGCCGTTCCTAAAGACAATAGCTGTGACAAATTAGGGTACTTTAATTTTCGTAAATCTGTTGCATTGACCTGAGTATGCCCATTGAACAACCGAAAAAAAGCATCAACTAAGGTTGAATTGAGATAAACAGCAAGCCCACGAGCTAAAGTAAGGTTAAGTCCACGCCCATCTTTGTGAAAGTAATTCAAGTGATTTTCAAAGCCGACATAGGCATAATTAAATTGGTCGGCATCATAAACCACTGCAACAACACGCCTTTTCTCTTCTTTAGATGAAAATCTTTTGCATAAGACATAATGCTCATTTGGTATTAGAATATTTGCTGTTTCTTCTATATAGACTATCGCTTGAGGCTTTTTAGTTATTTTTGGATAATCTACATATCCATTTGATAAATTCACCGGATAAATTAATGGAACAATATTTTTTTCTAAAATTTTTCTTAGATAAGGTTTTGCTCGGAAATCTACTACCCGTCCAGTTGAAACTGTTAGTCCTAAATCGTTCAAGGTGCAGCTTAAAAGGGCCATTTTTTGAACGATTTGCTGGCTAATATTATCTGGAATAATATGAATAAACTGCTCTAGATCATCGGGGTGAACTAGGGCTGTATATGGTACAGTGTGTGACATTATCAAGTCATCATTAGCACCAGAGCTAGTATTTACAATGACACTGCTAGATTTTTGCCTTTGTTTTGTAGCTTGGATAATGATAGTTTCTTGCAAAACATCATCATCACTAAATGCTTCTTGCCGTGACTCAAAAAGATGTACTTGCTCTAAAGCCATCATCTCTAAAAACATTTTGCGGAAGTCACGGAAATATGGCCCATTACAAAAACTGCGTGGGGTAATCGCTACAAACTCCCCACCTGGTTTTAGAAGTTGCGTTGTAGCAGCCATAAAACCAGTATAAAGATTGCTAGTCTCCAAACCGATGGAACGCAGCAATTCGCGCACCTTAGAATTAGCATTTATTTTCAAATAAGGCGGGTTGAGAATAGCATGGGTAAATTCTGTTGCGATCGCCCTATTCAATAAAGCAAGCTTTTGCGGCCTAACTGCATCTTCGATAAAATCTGTCTCACGAATTTCGTAATTGAAGGAAATACCTACATGTTCGCATTCTTTCTCACATAGCTCTAGAGTTTGATGCAAATATCGAATTAAAAAAGGGTCAATTTCATAAGCTACAACGCGCAAACTTGACGTGGATTTTTGATGCTGGCATACTTGTACCACAAAAGCGGCTAGTAATGAACCGATTCCTGCTCCAGCATCAAGTAAGGATATTTCAGGCAAATCCAGCCTATTAAACATCCCAGCCATCAATTGGGCTACTGAAGCGGGAGTCAGAAACTGACCCATCGACGCTTTTTTGTCTTGCCTTAGCTTTAAACTTACTACAGCTCGATGCAGATCCACTTCTGCAAGCAAGTTTCCACTTGATAGTTTGGCGAGGCTGGTAAACTTTAAACTACTGTTATGACTTGCTACTAACGCTTTACTGCTTGATGGGAGGATCACGGTCTGTCTTCTTAATTGCTATCAAGTTTACAACTTTACGACATTTTTATGCTGAAGCAGACCACGTTTGCGATCGCGCTGTGCAAAACCTTAGTACAGGTTTGCTATGAGGATGCAAACGAACCGCCAAGTACGCCAAGTATGCCTTCTCTGCTAGAGGCTTTGCTAACGCGCAGCGTCTCGTAGAAAAGAAAGAGAGGGTTCAAGTAATTAGTGCAAGTTTATTTACTCAACACTTAAAGAAGTCCTGCTGATTCATATAATCGTTTAAGCATTGCTGAAATCTTCGTACTATAATCCAAATCTGCTGACCACCGTCCTGATAGCTGATCAATTAATGGTGCAATCCCGCGTGTGACAAAGCGAAACCTGGGATCTACTACTTCTTGTACCAAAGGTTCCAAACTGGCGTAAGCTTTCAAATGTTGGACGTGTGCCCTCACTCCAATTCTGGCACTTGGAAAAGATGCAGCTTCCGAACCACCACCAATCGCACCTAAGCCTGCAAAGTTATTTTGCTCAGGTCTAATATCACCACCAAACCGTAAAAATCCGGTTTCTACACACATTTGACAAAAGGCAATGTCATAGTTAACTCCCTCTATACCTGCTTCTTCCCGATAAAGTTTTGGGATATCAGGAAAGCTTACTAAAGCATTTTCATTATTGTTTCTCAGAAATAATTGTAACTGGACTTCAGAAGTATTACCGTTCGACATCACCCGCGAAAATTGACCAGGGCAAACCGCCAAATTCGATCGCAAGCTAACAGTACGCGTCGCAGCATCCCAAGTAACTGCAACATTAAAATCTCGCAGTTCGATCGCTTTGACATAAACTACTTTGCGATAGGTAATTCTGTTGACATTAGCCGTTTTTGAAAGGTCAATCCGCAAACGGTCTACTAAATCAATGGGAATGTAAGCATTACCATTAACTAAAACTCCTTGCTCTGAGTATTTTTGTCCATTAATATTAATATTAATTGGTGGATAATTTGCTTCCGTCGGAGTTCCAGGAGTAGGGTCAATTATCCGACTCCAAATTACTAATCCATCGACAATTCCCAAAGCAAAATCGCGGCGACGACTTTGCAGCAAAGCCCGATCCTCTGGATTGCTGAGAAATGCCACTTGCATCACCAAAGCTGGAAGTGTTGTCTGGCGACAGAATGCTAAACTACCTAATCCACTATCTGTATCTGGCTTGACTCCCCGATTCGGCAATTGGGGTACGCGACGCAACAACCCCACTAGCAATTGTTCAGCATTACTCTTGCGATCGCTATTATTAGCAATATAAAAAACGCCAGCCCCACGCACAGAAGGGCTGTTAGCCGCATTAGATTCAATTTCTAGGGCGACATCACCCCGGCGGCCACGGGAATTGATCCAGGTGATAGTTTGGGCGGCACTCAAGTCATCAGGGACTGCCAAAATTTCGACATTCCGCGCCCTCAGTTCCGTGACAATCAAATCCCGCAGCAGAATCATTTCTTTAGCTTCAGTTGTACCACCTGCGATCGCGCCTGGATCTATCCCTCTAGCTTCTTTACCTCCGTGAGCCGCCGAAATAAAAATACGCCCCATTTTAAGTAATTCCTCTGTTAAAATTAAATGTAAGCAATTATATAGATCATTCTTGGTCTAGCAACAAGAATATAATAGCCATCAGAAGTCTAAAGTCATTTATCCTTTGTTATTTCTCCAAAGTTTATTCCCCCGAAACTGGGGAATAGGAACTGAAGAAGGGAATAGGGTACAGATTATTCGCTAATATCATTGATATTGATACTTATCAGAAGAAGACGGGAATAAAGTACAGGTTACAGGGTACAGATTATTCGCTGTCACCTGTCACCTTTCCTCAATGACTAATGACTAATGACTAATGACTAATCACTAAATATGCAAATCCCCCGCTTGCACCCAGACACAATTGAGGAAGTTAAACTACGGGCTGATATTGTAGATGTCGTCTCGGAATACGTAGTTTTACGCAAACGTGGGAAAGATTTCGTCGGTTTGTGCCCCTTCCACGATGAAAAATCTCCCAGTTTTACCGTCAGCCAGACTAAGCAAATGTACTATTGCTTCGGCTGTCAAGCCGGAGGAAATGCCATTAAGTTTGTCATGGAATTGGGGAAACGTTCTTTTTCTGATGTGGTGCTGGATTTAGCACGGCGTTACCAAGTACCTGTACAAACTCTAGAACCCGAACAACGCCAAGAATTACAGCGTCAGCTATCTTTGCGTGAGCAGTTATATGAAGTTCTGGCTTCCTCAGCACAATTTTATCAACACGCCCTCAGACAATCACAAGGGCAAAAGGCACTTCAATATTTGCAATCTAACCGCCAACTCAAAGAAGAAACAATACAGCAATTTGGTCTAGGTTATGCCCCCGCAGGTTGGGAAACTCTCTACCGTTATTTAGTGGAAGATAAACATTACCCAGCACAAATACTAGAAAAAGCGGGATTGATTAAGCCACGGCGGGAAGGAGGCGGTTATTATGATGTATTCCGCGATCGCTTGATGATTCCCATCCGTGATGTCCAAGGGCGCGTCATTGCCTTTGGTGGTAGAACCTTGACTGATGAGCAGCCTAAATATCTGAATTCACCAGAAACCGAACTTTTTAGTAAAGGTAAAACATTATTTGCCCTCGATCAAGCCAAAGGTGGGATTTCTCAACTCGATCAAGCAGTGGTGGTAGAGGGATATTTTGATGCGATCGCTCTCCATGCTGCTGGTATTAATAACGCCGTCGCCTCGCTCGGTACTGCCTTAAGCTTAGAACAAGTCCGGTTAATATTACGCTACACCGAATCAAAACAATTAGTACTCAACTTTGATGCTGATAAAGCCGGAACCAATGCAGCCGAACGGGCGATTGGTGAAATTGCCGAACTAGCATACAAAGGCGAAGTTCAGCTAAAGATTCTCAATTTACCCGATGGTAAAGATGCTGATGAATACTTGCATGGCCACACCCCAGAAGAATATAGAGAACTGCTAAAGAATGCGCCACTTTGGTTAGACTGGCAGATTCAGCAAATTATTCAAGACCGTGATTTGAGACAGGCTACTAATTTTCAGCAAGTAACTCAGCAAATAGTCAAATTACTTAAAAATATAGCTAACAGCGATACACGCAACTATTACGTTTCCTACTGTGCAGAAATACTCAGCTTAGGAGATACCAGACTTATACCCCTACGAGTCGAAAATCTGTTAACTCAAATTGCTCCCCCTCCGGCTACATACTCTAAACCTGTGTCAGCCAGAAAAGCATGGGGAGGTAGTAAACCCCTACTCCCTAGTACAGAAGCGATTAATCGCGTCTCTCCCCACTCCTCACTCCCCACAGAACGGAGCCTTTTAGAACATGCAGAGGCGTTATTACTGCGAATTTACTTGCATTGTCCCGAACAGCGTCAAGTGATTATTGACGAACTAGAGGAGCGAGATTTGCAATTTAGCCTTTCCCACCACCGATTTTTATGGCAACAGATTTTAGAAATTTTATCCATTGATGGAGAGACAAGAAATTTTGCGTCTCTACCAGATTTAATTTCCCGCTTGCAAGACCAGTTCTTAGAATTTGGTGGCGAGATGGGGTTAATTTCCCATTTGTTTCATGTGGATGAAAAAACCCAAAAAGAAATACTTCGGACTCCGCAAGTGGTTCAAGCTGCGATCGCTTGCATGGATTTAGTGATGCTTGAAAAACGCTATCGCCACTTTTTGGAACTATGGCAACAAACTGATCCAGAAGCTGAACCAGAGCGTTATGAATCTTATTATCAGGCTTTTTACGCCGAAAAAATCAAGCTTCAAAAAATAGACCGACAACGGTTATTTTCGATCACCGAATTGTTGTAGTCTAACTCTTGATTAAACCTCAATACACTTAACTAAATGGCTCAACAGTGGGGCTGACGAGGAAATCTTTCATCTGAATTCTGCTCTACAGTCCCAAATCTCTCGCTGCAACGATGGACGATTGTGCGATGTCTACGACGGGCTACGCCTACGCTATTTTAATAACCCTCTTTTGTCACTCTCGGAAAATAATAATCGAAGCAAGATTTTGAAACTTTAATTTACTCTAGCCTTGAGCGTTTATTTTCTAACAGTAAGTAAAATTTCTGAGCAAAACATGGAGATTGAAGCTCCGAAAGGTTTTCTACGATTGCCTTCTTCCAAAGTGACAAAATAGGGCTAAATACCAGCACATCGAGCTAGGCGGCTGGTGGTGCAGTGGCGTTGACCCGCTTAACTAGTACACGGTTACTTTCTATCCAGCACGAGTTGACCACCATTAGAACAAGAGGTACCTGAATAATCAAAAACACTAACCTTCAAATCTTTAAAATCAATTTGTTGAACAGCTAACAAAGATTAGCGATCGCGTTTAGCAGAACGGCGTGATGCCGACGAACGCGCACCAGGCTTATCGCCATTCGTAGCCGGTGGCGCTGCCTTACGTTTAGCCGATATCTGTGGTAAAGGTTTAGGAGTACGAGCCGGACGCTTATCATGTTCAGGTTTGGCTCTGTGTTGCCGTCCATTTGGGATTGGTTCGGGGTTGGTATCGGGGTTGGGAGCAAAACCAGCTACCACTTCCCTTGGCAAGCGCTGCTCAATAAGTTTTTCGATATCTTTCAACAGAGGGTATTCATCGACGGACACCAGCGATACAGCTTCACCTGACGCGCCAGCGCGGCCAGTGCGCCCAATGCGATGAACATAATCCTCCGGTACATTGGGTAGATCGAAATTGACTACATGGGGCAGTTCGCTGATATCAAGACCCCTAGCAGCAATGTCTGTCGCCACCAATACCTGTAAACTACCATTTTTGAACTTTGCCAGAGCATTAGTACGCACCGGCTGGCTTTTATTCCCGTGGATTGCCAGTGCTTGAATGCGGTCTTCGCCCAACTGCTTAACCAAACGGTCAGCGCCATACTTAGTGCGGGTGAACACTAGCACTTGATACCAATTATCTCGACGAATCAGGTGAGCAAGTAATTGGCGTTTCTTATCACGGTCTACCTGGTAAATTTTTTGTGCGATCGTCTCGGCGGTAACGTTGCGGCGTGCTACCTCAATCATCGTCGGGTTATTCAGCAGTCCGGCGGCGAGTGTCTTAATTTTGTCCGAGAAAGTAGCGAAGAATAGCAAATTTTGTCGCTTTTTGGGCAATAGTGAGAGGATGCGGCGGATATCATGAATAAAGCCCATGTCCAGCATCCGATCTGCTTCATCTAACACCAAAACCTCAATATGCGACAGGTTCAGCGTCCCTTGCTGTACATGGTCTAACAGTCGCCCTGGAGTAGCGACTAGAATATCCACTCGGTTTTTCAAACGCTGTTTTTGCAGATTAATACCGACTCCGCCGAACATCACCATCGAGTTTAACTGCAAGTACTTGCCGTACTCGCGCACGCTTTCTTCTACCTGTGCGGCGAGTTCACGAGTCGGGGTGAGAATCAGCGCCCGGATCGGCGGGTATCCCTTATATGTACCTTTGACGCTCTTGTCAGACGACAACCGATGCAGAAGCGGTAGGGTAAAACTAGCCGTCTTTCCAGTACCAGTTTGTGCCCCAGCTAGCAAATCGCTACCCGACAAGACGGCAGGAATCGCCTGTATCTGAATTGGCGTGGGTTCGGTGTACCCGCGTTCGGTAACCGCACGGATAATTTCATTGGACAAGCCGAGATTAGAAAAAGACATAAAACTCCAAAAATAACATCGGCCTGTCGCCAATGGCGGCGTCAGTCTTAGGCGGACGGATAAAAAAGCGTTGAAAGGCTGATGGGCAATAGCGCAAAGACTGAAGAGCGAGTGCCGCAATACCACATCTTAACAGATTGTAGTCCATTGTGTCGTTAAAGTTGCTCTAATTCAGCGTTGTGTTAAATTAGCATTACTTGGAATGTAAAATGTTGAACAATTAGGAGAAATTCGTTATCGCAATCCAAAAGCAACTGATTAATTCACAAATCAAGTCACCTAGCGTCTTCTTGATTGACCATGAGAATAACAATCGTGGTCTGATCGACACCAATGAGGCGCTACAGCTAGCCGAGAGCTTAGAGCTTGACTTAGTTGTAGTCTCCCAAGGTAAAGAGGCTCCAATCGCCAAGATTCTCAACTATGGCAAGCTTCAGTATCAAAAGAAAAAACGTCAGAGCCAGAGTGCTAGACCCACGGTAAAGGAAGTTCGATTTGGTCTAAACGTGGGCGTGGCTGATTATAATTTACGCATCGAACAAGCAGGTCAGTGGTTGAGTAAAGGCGATTCAGTCAAGTTTGCCATCCGTTTACGAGGCCGAGAACATCAGTATCGTGACAAAGCAGGAGAACTGCTAGACCGAATTGCAAATGATCTCAGTCAAGTAGGTAAAATCCAATCGCTGGATAAACGCGCACTAGTTGTTCAAGTGATTCCTGCCTAGTTAATCTTGCGATCGCTAGAGGATATATTTGTAACAGCTTGTAAGGAACGAAAAAAGCTGGAGCCGACATTGTAGCTTCTATGGAAAAAACATTGAGATTATCCCCACCTGAAGATAGCTAGGGGATTTTTCGCTGTTGAATAGTAAAGATGAGCTTGTTCTAAGCATATAGAATAGCAAACAACCCTGTACAATAAGGTCAAACTTTGTACAGGGTTTTGTTTTATGTATAAAGCGCATGTATTTGTAAATCAATGTTAAGAACTGGTAGCTAAAATAATCCACTAACCCATCTTACCAAACGTTTATCTTTTGACTTTTTCAACCATAGTAAAGCTACTAAAAAACCTATTAAAAGGCTGACTAACGTATAAGCTATAAGAAAAATCTATTCCATCGATATAAGGAATTGAAAGTAGCCTGTTGACTAACTATGAGATATTTAAATTTGATATGGGTATAAGAAGAATATGAGACACAAACTTCCTCTTTTAGTAAAAATATCTAGAGTTTATGTAGCAGAAAACCGTTCCACAATATCCTTTACTGTCTTATAACTTAGATGAAACTGCTGGGCAATCTGGCGACTAGAATACCCCTCTATGCTTATCGTTAAGACTTGAAAGGCATACCTATCTAATTGTTTTAAATCATCCATATAATTTTTAGACCTTTTGTATAGGGTTGGGTAAAAATCCGTATTATTTAGATGGAAGAATTATTGTAAAACAAGCTCTTACAGTTGGTTCAGAGCAACTAAATTTATTTATGGGGTTCAAAATTTTTGACTTTTGACTTTTGACTTACCCAAAGGGGCTGACCGTGGTTAATGTTATCTAAAAAAATTACCCTTTTTGCCAAATTTATTCTTCTATCTAGTAAACGTGAAGGCAGATAAAATATAGTTTAATGTTAAGTTTGCTAGCAATAAGGGATACAAAGCAAAAGTACCACCAGAGAACCCCCACCCCGCCAAAGCTGTGCTTTGTCTCTCCTTCTTGCTCTTCGGGAGGGGTTCTTTTATTATGGGTAATTTGGCGGACATGATCTCAATCAAGATGATATTTGACCTTCCAAACGAACAAGCGCCGGGAAACAGCCAATCTAATCGGCGCATTTATTGATTAAGTGTGTTAAGGCATTTATCAGGCGATCGCTTTCCATTGGTATAATGTCCTTCCCATGCATCACATTTTGAGTAATATGAAAATGTACCAATGCTCCTAAGAGAATTCTCGCTGTTGCCTCAGGGTCAGGTATGTTTAGTTCAGGAGCCGCCAAGTAGTGAGTGAGAGTCTCCGCTACTGGCTTAATCATCGCTTGAACACAAATTTGAGCTAACTCAGGAAAACGCCCAGACTCCCCAATTAGTACTCGCATAAATGCACTATGTTCTTTGTCGTTAAGCATTTGCTCTAATGCTTTGGTTGCTACCTGGTGCAGTATGACGCCTGGTTCTCCCTCAATCGGTTCTGTGCCAAAAATGGAGCTGTTCTTTTTGCTTGTCAGTTGCTCTAACAGTACTTTAAAAAGTCCTTCTTTATCTTGAAAGTGGCTGTAGACTGTCGCTTTAGAAACACCTGCTGCTACCGCTACCCGATCCATGCTTGTACCAGCATAGCCATGTTGAAGGAATTCTTGCATTGCTCCTTGCAGAATTTGCTCCACTTTATCAACGGAATTGTCTCGATCAACTTCGTCAGCTTTGGTGCGTACCATTTATTAATCATCCTTTCTTATAAACAATATTAATAGATGCTGCAAAATGCCCAGTACAAAATGGCGAAAATAAACATAAGTAGGTCGGCGAAAAAATTTGTCATTGGAATAAGGCAGGAGGTAGGAGGAAAGAGGATTTTAGTGTAGTTTATCTTTCTTCACATAGTTTAGTTTAATTGTGCCAACTTACTTACCCTTTGATAAAGCTCAAAAGCCTCTATTGTCGCTTTCCTCTGTTCTACTTTCTTTCAATCCCAATAGGGAATAACATTTTGCTGCATAATGCCTTTGCAAATTGATTGACAAGTTTAGTTGTATCATATTGACTAAACTAGTCCGTTTAGTTTAGCATGAATTGAACTGGACAGTTTAGTACAAGTTGCTACTGGTGGTAAGGGAAAATAGTATGGAGCAAAACAGGAATTCAGAGGGCTTAAGGTCTTCTCATAATCTTGTGCGATCGCCTGGTCTACTTGCAATAATTACAGCTCTAGCAATAGGCGGAATCAGTGTTTATGCTGTGATGAAGTTCCAGGCTACAGCTAATGAGAAACAAAAAACACCAGTAGCAGTTCAGCCTGTAGTAAAAACAGTAACAGCATTAGGGCGGTTGGAACCAAAGGGAGAGGTAATAAAACTGTCAGCGCCTTCTTCAAATGGTGAAGGAAATCGGGTAGAGCAACTATTAGTGAAAGAAGGCGATCGCGTCAAAGCTGGGCAGGTAGTTGCGATTATGGACAACCGCGCTCGCCTACAAGCTAGTTTGGCTGAAGCACAAAAACAAGTTCAAGTTGCCAAATCCCGCCTTAACCAGGTAAAAGCTGGAGCCAAACAGGGAGAAATTGGAGCGCGTCAAGCTACGGTGAATCGTGTACAAGTAGAACTACAAGGAAACATTAAAACTCAGCAAGCCACAATTAATCGTCTAGAAGCAGAACTCGTTGGGCAACAACGCAGCTTGCAAGCAACAGTAGCTCGCGTAGCAGCCGAGAAAGGTAATGCCCAAGCTGACGTGCAGCGCTACGAGACTTTATACAAAGCAGGAGCAATTTCTAGCGAAGAAGTTGATAAAAGACGCCTAAGCGCCGAAACTTCTACTCAAGCCTTAATTGAAAGCCAAGCCACCCAGACAAGAACTGTAGCGACCCTACAACAGCAGCTTAACGAAGCAAAAGCCAACCAAAATCAAACCCTCGCCAGCTTGCAACAGCAGATTAACGAAGCAAAAGCTAACCTAAATCAAACCACTGAAGTTCGTCCCACAGATATAGCAAATGCACAAGCAGAGATAGACAGTGCTCAAGCCACTGTGGAGAAAATTAGAGCAGAACTGGCAGAGGCATACGTTCTGGCTCCTAAAGCCGGTCGAATTTTGGAGATTAATACACGAGCCGGAGAAACTGTTGGCAATGAAGGAATTGTGGCTTTAGGTCAAACCGACCAGATGTATGCAGTAGTAGAAGTCTACCAAAGTGATATCAAGAGAGTGCGTCCGGGACAGGAGGTGCGGGTAAGTAGTGATTCCCTACGCAATGAATTAGAGGGAAGAGTGGATTGGATTGGTATGCAGGTAAAGCGGCAAAATCTGATCAATGCTGACCCCTCTAGCAATATTGATGCCAGAGTAGTGGAAGTGCATGTGCAACTAAATAAACTATCCAGCCAAAATGCTTCTAACTTAACTAATTTGCAAGTCAAGGCGGTAATTGAACTGTGATTGGATTTATCCAGCAACTGCGGCGGCGAACGCCTTTAGGATGGCTGCAACTGAGTCATGAAAAAGGTCGTCTTTTGGTGGCATTGTCAGGTATTGCCTTTGCCGATGTTCTGATGTTCATGCAGCTAGGGTTTCAGAATGCCCTGTTTGAAAGTAACACAATGCTGCATCGGAGTATGCAGGCTGATATGTTTGTCATCAGCCCCCAAGCACGTAACCTAGCATATATGTCTAGCTTTACGCGGCGGCGGCTGTATCAAACAATGGATGTACCAGGTGTAAAGTCGGCAGAAGGAATGTATGTCAACATTGTTGATTGGAAAAATCCCCAAACACATCAGAAGACGACAATATTAGTTATGGGGTTCAATCCCGATCAGCAAGTGTTGAACTTAGCGGATGTGAATCGCCAGATAGATGGTATTAAGCTACCAGATACTGTTCTGTTCGATCGCGCCTCTAGAGGAGATTACAACGAAGCGATCGCCAAAATTGAACAAGGTAAAACTGTCACAACCGAAATAGAACGGCGGACAATTACCATTAGCGGCTTATTTTCAGTCGGGGCTTCCTTCATAGCCGATGGTACTTTGATCACCAGCGACCAGAACTTTCTGCGACTATTTCCCAGACAAGAAGCAAGCAGTGTCAGTCTAGGTTTAGTGCAGCTACAACCAGGCTATGATCCAAAACAGATGAAAGCAGCTTTAGAATCTCATTTAGATAATGATGTTAAAGTTTTAACCAAAGCAGAATTTCTCGAATTTGAAATAAATTACTGGAAAACAAATACGGCGATCGGGTTTATCTTCAGCCTGGGTGTAGCAATGGGGTTTTTGGTGGGCGTGATTATCGTCTATCAAGTTCTTTCTACAGATGTGAATTCCCATATCAAAGAATACGCCACTTTTAAAGCAATGGGATATAACAATCTCTACTTATTAGGTGTGGTGTTTGAAGAGGCGATAATTTTGGCGATTTTGGGCTTTATCCCAGGAGCGATGGCACCTTTAGGACTTTATCATTTAACTCGTAATGCTACCAATTTGCCAGTTTACATGACCGTAGCACGGGCCTTGACGGTATTAACACTGACTATGATTATGTGCATAATTTCTGGTGCGATCGCTACCCGGAAATTACAATCTGCCGACCCCGCAGATATGTTCTAAGAAATAGGGACTGGGGACTGAGGACTGAGGACTAGGGACTAGGGGAATAAGGGAGAATAACCATCCCCAATTCCCAATACCCAATACCCAATCCCCAATTCCCAATACCCAATCCCCAATCCCCAATCCCTAAATATGCCTCCTGTAATCTCTGTTAAAAATCTTGACCACTACTTTGGTCATGGTCAACTCCGCAAGCAAGTTCTCTTTGATATCAACCTGGATATTAACGCCGGCGAAATTATTATTATGACAGGGCCTTCTGGTTCTGGTAAAACTACACTTCTCACTTTAGTTGGCGGCTTACGTTCTGCCCAATCTGGCAGTTTGCAGATATTAGAACAAGAACTGTGTGGCGCTAACAAAGCACAACTTACCCAAGCACGACGCAATAACGGTTATATTTTCCAAGCCCACAACTTGCACGGTAGCCTAACAGTACTCCAGAACGTCAGAATGGGCTTGGAAGTGCATAATAATATTTCGCCGACAGAAATGAAAACCCGATCAGCCCTAATGTTAGAGGAGGTAGGATTAGGAGAGCGCCTGAATTATTATCCTGATGATTTATCTGGGGGACAAAAACAAAGAGTTGCGATCGCTCGTGCTCTAGTCGGTCGTCCTAAAATTGTCTTAGCGGATGAACCCACTGCCGCCCTTGACAGTAAATCGGGGCGAGATGTGGTCAACCTGATGCAAAGCCTAGCTAAAGAACAGGATTGTACTATTCTCTTAGTTACTCATGACAACCGCATTTTAGACATTGCTGATCGCATCGTCTACATGGAAGATGGCAAGTTAGTAAATGACAGTGCTGTTCTTGCAGCCGGTTAGGTTGGTTCTCCTCAAGATTTTTTATTAAGAAGAATCCCCACGCGAATTATTCGCCATTGCTACGGATTAACCAAGCTTTAATTTCAAGCAATTCTCGATCAACATCATCAAACCTGCGATCCATCTCATTAAATCCTAGTGCAACGCCATTGGAAATATCTTTTTGATTGTTTTTGAGATGATTAAAATCGCGTTCTTCATTCAGTGCTTTTTCTGCTAGCCTTACTGCTTCTTGAGTAGCTTGTTGCCTTTCAAAAGCACCTTGCTGCTTTTCAAATTTTTGTTTGTCACTCCATCGAAAAAACCAACCTGATGCAGCAACAACCAATGAAAGTACAAAACCAGCAAAATTAAGGTCAAATTTCATACTAAACTATTTGATAATTGCTTCCCAAATTTTGACCCTACAGTTACCTACTGGGAAGGCTAGCTTAAACCGCAAAGTGAATGGTGAAATACCATCAGGAAAAATAATAACCCTTGGGATTTTATTAGGTAAAGCATAACTGCTTGATGTTTGTGCAATGCCACCTACTTGAAATAGGTTAACTGTTTGCACCAAGTACCCTGCTATATTCCTTGGGTTAATATTTGTAGTAGTCGCAAGTACTGCCACTATTCCTGATGTAAATTCTCTGGGAATATCAAAGTTTTGATTGCCTAAAATAGATTGGTCAAATCTGACATTCCACAGATAATTGTTTCTTAGGTCGCTAAAACCTTCTGATAACTCCATCCTAGTTAGTCTTGATGGTGCAGCCGCTAATGTTGTATTGAGTAGAACCGATTGTAATTTTCTTGCCGTTCAATTTACCGCCGGTAGTAACATCCCCGATTTTGTCAGGTTCACAAAATCTCACAACACTTTTGGAATTACCAGAAGCGTCTGTATAACCGATTCGCACTTCCGCAGGGCGTGGACTATTAGCGCCGTACATTAATCCTGTATCCGTATCTTTAGCGAATACGACTCCTAAAGCATCTCCGATATCTTTGTAAGCAGTTTTTTTACCACGCCATGCATACCTCATTGCACCAATATTACCAACTGTGCCACCAAGATTAATGTAATAAACTTACGCCTAATGTGAATTAGAAAAAAGGCGGGAGAAGTAAGAAGATGAAAGTTAC
>NZ_CAXTNE010000103.1:0-24850 GCF_964245445.1 uncultured Nostoc sp. | reverse complement strand
TTGAACTTCTATTAAGTCTGATTTTTGTTCAGCTTTGGCTTGAACCTCACTTTGAACTTGCTCTCGCATATTGTCTAATTTGGGTAGAACAATACTTCCAGCAGAGTATGTTTGGGCGTTAGCGAAGCTCGCCGAAGGCATCGCTTCATCAGTGCCAACCAAGATTTGTAGATGTAATTGACTGTGGTGATCGCACTCGTATAAAACCGTCCAGGCTGATCAATAAAGCGAGGGTCAGTTTCCAAAATATCGCAGAGTTGTTTCACAACATTAGCAGGGTGTTTGCCCTTTCGCCGCCAAGTTTCAAACTCTGGGTGTTGACTTACCTGACGTAGTAGTTCATTAATCAGTGGCGTATTAAGCTCTGCCATCAACTTCCATAGTTGCTGGCGTGATGACTCTGAGGCTACAAGACGACACTGAATAGTGATTTGGCTCATCGTTTTAAAACAATGTTGTCTAATAATAACACATTTGTATTAAATAAGTCTTCTGTAAAATAAATTGTATGCAGGAGACATTTTTTACAAGCAAGGAAGCTGCTGAAATCACAGGCTGCACCCTTCGTCAGCTACAGTATTGGCGAGAGAGGGGGGTGATTGTTCCTGTCATTAGTGATACTGGGACAGGACGTAGTATTTATTACTCAAAGTCTAATTTGCTGGAACTGGCTGCAATGTCATATTGGCTATCTGTGGGGTTAAGTTTTGACATAGCCAGCACCACGCTCAAAAAGCTGAAAGACCAAGAGCCAGAGTTATTTACTTCAGGTAAAGGTAAGCGGTTTATGTTGTTGTCCCAAGTACAAGAACGATCGCTTGAGCTTGTGGAGTTTGACAGAAAAAAGGCGATCGCATCTTTGGATGAAGGTAAGCCTGTAATTCCCGTTTGGTTGGACGAGATTTATCAGAGGTTAGCGGTTAAATTGGACGAGTAAATAATGAAGTCAAGAAAAATAAGAAATGAGCAATGAAGCGAATACTTGCCGTAAATATGTCGAGCCAAAGTTAAAGGATGCAGGATGGGAGAGAGAATCCCATGCTTACTATGAGCAGTATTACTTTACTGATGGCAAGATTCGCCCGAAAAATAAGCGCTAACCCCGTGGGAAACGGAAGTTTACAGACTATTTGCTGCTATATAACGGAGAATTTCCCTTAGCCGTGGTGGAAGCCAAGCGAAAACATAAAACACCAGATGAAGGACTGGAACAGGCAATAGAATATGCCAACCTTCTAGGGGTGAAGTTTGCTTACTCCACTAACGGACAAGGAATTGTAGAGTTTGATTTCATCACGGATAAGCAGTCTGATGTGATGGAACCGTAGTTAGTGAGAGAAGCACGGACAAAAGCGATCGCCCAACACATTACTGATTTTTTGAGAAGTAGCGATCGCTATGCCAAAACTATTGTCTTTTGCGTAGATGAGGAACACGTTAAAGCAATGATTAAGGAATTACGCAACCTTAACAGCGATATCACCAGAACAAATCCTGACTACATAACTCGCATTACCTCTGATGCTAGTGACGTGGGTAAAGGACATCTCTACAAATTTAAAGATGTCTTGGATGAAACTCACATTATTGCTGTTACTGCTAAGTTGCTAACAACTGGCGTGGATATTCCTACTTGTAAAAATGTTGTGCTTGCCCGTGTTATTCGTTCAATGACAGACTTTAAGCAGATTATTGGGCGGGGAACCCGTGTACGAGAAGAACGGGGTAAGCGATCGTTTAATATACTCGACTACACCAATAGCACGGTGCTGTTTGAAGATAGAGATTTTGACGGGGAACCCGCCCTGATTAATGAATCAGAGATAGATGATGATGGGCAAATACTCTCTGAACATGAGGAGGAATTGGAGTCAGCAGAGTTAGAAGAGGAAGCAGACGACTTGGAAGACGATGAAAGGTCTGGATTTCGGGGAATCCCAGATGATGATGACGTACCACCTCGGAAATATTACGCTGACGGGGGAAGCGAAGAGATTGTTGAAGAAAGAATTTATGATTTAAACTCAGACAATCAACTGCGCTTGTCTCGATTAATTGACTACACCAGAGAACAAGTTCGTATCCTGTATCGTTCCACTATAGAAATACAGCAACGCTGGGCAGATCCAGAACAGCGTTCAGAGATTATTGAGTTGTTGGCGGATAGGGATATTGATTTTGATGAGTTGAAACAAGTTACTAAGCTTCCCGAAGCGTTTACTATGTCATATTGCCTTTGATGCTCCGGTGCTGACTTGCAAGCAACGGGCTGAAAGGTTGCGTCCTTGCAAGGCTGACTTTTTTGAGCAATATGGGGAAGATGCTAGAGCAATTTTAGAGATGATTTTAGACGAGTATGCACAAAAGGGAGTTGAAGAGTTTAATATTCCGACAACTTTTAAAGCTAATCGGGAGTTTGATAAATATGGCAATGTAGCTGAGATAGCTCAACGCTTTGGCAGTGTTCAAAAATTAAAAGAAGCTATTAAGAAAATGCAAAGCTTGTTATATTCCGCCTAAAATTAGTTTACAAGTATTAGTGTAAATAAGTTAAGTATGATCTATGAATAAAAATAAATTTAACAATATTCTTTTCAGAGAAAAGTCTATGCGTTGGTTAATGGTTAAGTTACTATCTTTTTTGGGAATAGTATATTTACTATCCATATTAGTATTAGCTATAAAGCCTGATAATAGATTATCTATAACAGAGGTTGCAATATTTTTAATAATACTTCTTTTTAATTCGGAACTGGCTGAAAAAATAGAAGAAATATCATTTGGTGAACTTAAGGCTAAATTTACAGAAGTTAAACAAGAGCAAGATAAACAGAGGGCAGACATTGATACTCTCCAATTTCTAGTTAATAGATTCGTTACAAAAGAAGAATTATCGCATCTCAAAAATTTAGCAGATGACAAAGCAGAAGCTAAATATTGGATTAATGATGAAGTCAGGAGGGAGCTAAGACATTTGAGAGGACTGGGTTTGATAGAATCTTATCGTGGAAAATATATAAGTCAGCTACAACAACAAGTTAGCATTAAAGAATATGTTCGCATCACACCTGAAGGGCAAGCCTATTTAAATATGAGGAAATCAGAATTAAGTGAGGATTCTTTAAAAGATAAATCCATGAAAAATGATAATCATGAATAAGATTAATAATCAAAAAATATTGTAAATCAATGCCCAAACGCACCACAAAAAAAACGATAAACCCGTCCCACTGCCCAAAAATTGGGTAGTGTGGTTAAGTCGGCGCGTGACATCATGCGGACAGATAAGGGCTTGAATGGAGAATTAGACCGTCTTCCGCAGTTGACTTGGATCATGTTCTTGAAACTTTTAGATGATTCCGAGAAACTGCATGAGGTGGAAGCAGAGTTCGAGGGAATTTCCTATAAACCAATGATTCAACCGCCTTATCGCTGGCGAGATTGGGCAGAAGACTGAAAATTTTACGGGCGATCGCCTGAAAAGTTTCATCAACAATGATGAGGCAATTTTACCACATGGCACAAAAGGTGCAGGGTTACTCGCTTATTTGCGGAATCTCAAAAGCAAAACCGGACGCGATTGCGCTGATGTCATCGCCAAGGTGTTCAAAGATGTCACTAACCGCATGATTAGCGGGACTTTGCTCTGGGATGTGCTGAATAAGGTAAATGATATTCACTTTGATAAATCAGAAGAAGTGAATCTCCTCAGCACCCTTTATGAGTCCATGCTGAAGGAAATGCGAGACGCGGCGGGAGATTCGGGAGAGTTTTACACCCCCCGTCCGGTAGTGCGGTTTATCGTGCAGGTGATGGAACCGAAACTGGGGGAAACCATTTTTGACCCTGCTTGCGGAACAGGTGGTTTTTTGGTCGAGGCGTATGAATACCTGAAAAAGAATTGTAGCGCCCAAGATTGGCAGATATTACAAAAAAGTATTATTGGCGGTGAGGCAAAATCCTTGCCTTTGATGTTAGCGCACATGAGTTTGCTGTTACATGGGTTTGAATATCCCGATATTGATGATGGTAATAGTCTGCGGTTTACCCTTTCGGAGATGGGTGAAAAGGATTGGGTAGACGTGATTCTCACAAATCCGCCGTTTGGGGGTTAACCAACCCTTGGCCTCTCGATAAAAAACTTCTACCCAATTTCTTGAACTATAAGTGTCAACTATCCATTGTGGTGTAACAATTGATAAAGAAAAATTAGTGATGAAATAGTCCCATTAGTTGAAAATTCAGTTTCAGGTGTAGGAGTCAAAACAGTTCATGAGGGTGAAAGTTCCGCCGCGCCTGTCACCAGTGCTGAAAAATGGTCGCATGAGGCGATTGTAGCGAGGGCAAATATGCGACCGGAGCGGATGCAGAAACTCACGCGTTGCGGGGAATTCGGGGCAGAATCCGGGGTTTGAATTCTTGCAGGAATGCTGGAATGATCACCCCGCTTTGCAGATTGTGGTTAAAAAGCTGCTGGCGAAGTTTCTGCAGTGGGGGATTGCGATTGTGGATGGGGTGTTGATGAATTGGGACAAGTGGCGTGAGCAATAGTTTGAGAACTTTATAAAGTAAAGTTTTGTAAATTTCTCAAGTTCTTGCGAAAAACCGGAGTTTTGGGCTGAAAACTTAGTAGCCTAATTACTAGCTATTTAGTAGCTAGTAACTTGATTTATGCTTAACTAAGCTTTGCTGCTGCTATTCATGGAGGCTTGCAATGTCAGGTTTGGATTTTACTCATTGGGGTGCTTTAGCGGCTATCGCTGTCGGCGTTAGCTTTTGTACCATTGATTATGCGAACGCTCAAATTACTCCGGATGGTACTTTACCAAATAACTCTAGTGTCATAAAGGAAGGTAACACCTTTAATATTACTGGAGGAACTCAAGCAGGGAGTAATTTGTTTCACAGTTTTGGTGAGTTTTCTGTGAATACTGGTGGCACTGCTTCTTTTAATAATGCTCTAGATATTCAAAATATCATTACTCGAGTAACGGGTGGATCAGTTTCTAATATCGATATTGATGGGTTAATTCGCACGTTGGGTACGGCTAACCTGTTTCTAATAAATCCGAATGGAATTGTATTTGGTGAAAATGCCAGCTTAAATGTTGGTGGTTCCTTTGCGGCGACTACAGCGAATGCTCTGCAATTTGGAAATCGAGGATTTTTTAGTGCTACTGAGCAAAATATCCCTTCACCGTTGTTGACTATTAATCCTTCAGCATTATTGTTTAATCAGATTAATCAAAACGCACCAATTCAAAATAACTCAGTTGCACCCGCAGGGACAGATCCAGCAGGCTTTAACGCATTTGGTTTACGAGTACCAGATGGAAAAAGTTTACTGCTGGTGGGCGGTAATGTCAGCATGAATGGGGGACGATTAAATGCTTTTGGTGGACGAGTTGAATTAGGAGGATTGGCGGAATCTGGTAGTGTAGCGCTAGGTGTAGATGGCGATAATCTCAGCTTGAAATTTCTTGATAATGTCGCACGAACTTCGGTATCCCTTACTAATCAAGCAGGTATATATGTAGAAGGCGCTGGTGGCGGTAATATTGCAGTTAATGCCAGGAATTTAGAAATATTGGGAGGGAGTCTTTTAAGTGCTGGTATTGGGCAAGGTTTGGGAACACCTGAAACTGTCGCGGGAGATATTACGCTGAATGCTACCGAGTCAATCAAAGTTGCAGGCACTGGGAGTAATGTTCGCAATCTTGTGCGTTTGGGGTCACTTGGTAATGGGGGTAACATTACTATCGATTCTGGTGATTTATCATTGCAAGATGGCGCTCTACTAACAGCCGAAACACTTGGACAAGGTAATGCAGGCACAATTAAAGTTAATGCTGCTCAAATAAATATTTCTGGCAAAAGTTCAAACATTAACAGTGGCTTGTTCCTTAACTCTCAAAGTACGACGGGTACTGCTGGAGATATTATCGTTACCTCACCTAGAGTTACCTTAGACAACAGTGGCACACTCAACGCCCAATTTTCTTCAGGTAATGGTGGCAATATCTCCTTACAAACTGATTTACTGCTTCTGCGTCGTGGCGCTCAAATTTCTACTACCGCAGGCACAGCACAAGTTGGTGGTGATGGGGGCAATATTTCTATTAATACTTCAGGATTCTTAATAGCAGTCAAGCCTGTTCCCGAACCAACTTTACCATTCAGTGTGTTTGCGATCGCTGCTTTTCACGCTGCTTGGATGTTAAGACGTAAACAGAAGCAAACTACTTTTTGAAGGCTTGAGTCACTGAAAAAATCAACTTAGCTAAATCCGTATTGGTATCGTTGGTGTTGGATGCGCTGGTTTAACATCTGCCAAAGTTCATATTTAGTTCTCGAACTGTTGGGATCTGGAATAGAAATTCACTGTATGCGAGATTTAACTCGTGGAGGTTTAGCGAGTGCATTAAATGAAATTGCTGAAGCAGCAAAAGTTGAAATTGCAATCGATGAAAACTCAATTCCTGTCTGTACAGATGTGTAGGGTGCTTGCGAGGAGTAGCGGTTTGAGTAGTTAAATTTTGACACTGGATGTCAAGGAAGTACTGATACTTGACTAAGTAGAGCAAATGTACTAGCTTGTCCTCAGTGATTCTTGTTTAGAACCATAAAAACAATGGAATTTTCTTACACTATTCTTTACGTAAAGGATGTTACCCAGTCGGTTGCTTTTTACGAAAAAGCATTTGGGTTACACCAACATTTTATTCACGAAAGTGGACAGTATGCACAGATGGAGACAGGCTCAACAAAACTTGCGTTTGCCTCCAATGAACTAGCTAGCTCAAATCTAATTAATGGATTTCAAGAAAACAGCTTATCTGCTCAACCTGCTGGAATCGAAATTGCCTTTACAACAGATGATGTTGATGCAGCCTTCAATCGTGCTGTTGAGGCTGGTGCAAGTAGTTTAGTTGTGCCAAAACAAAAGCCTTGGGGACAAAAGGTTGGATATGTCAGAGATTTAGACGGTATTTTAATTGAGATTGCAAGTCAAATCTAGAGTAGCTACTGGCGCAGAACATTGCTTTCTACCACATCTGCATACACCACCCGAAAACCGATATGGAAACCGAGGTGGCGGCTCCAATTGCCTTGACGATAAGCACAACGGCAGATGTCCTTACTGCCGACCCACGTACCCCTGCGCATCACCCTGTCACAATTCTGATTATCATTAAGCTCTATCCACGCGCTACCATCTGTTGGCGCTCCTTGATAATTTTTATGCCAAAAGTCTGCACACCATTCCAATACATTACCGTGCATATCGTATAACCCAAAGGCATTTGCTATCCCAAAACTTCCTACAACTGTAGTTTCTTTTCGATAAATAACTTTGAGTCCTTGAGCATAAGAACCTGACAATTGATATTCTTCATCGTCTGTACCGTTGTAATTGGCGACATCAGTCGTAATTGTCTCGCCAAAGTGGAATGGTGTATTTGTTCTTGCCCGACAAGCATACTCCCATTCGGCCTCGCTAGGTAGGCGGTACTGGCTTTTAGTATGGCAGGATAAGCGATCGCAAAACTCAACTGCATCGTGCCAAGATATATGCTCTACAGGTCGCTTATCCCCTTTAAAATACGATGGGTCAGGCAATAGTTTTTTGTTTATCTGGGGTAATGCTGCTACAGCCTTCCATTGTGCTTGAGTGACAGGATATTTACCCATGCAAAATTGCTGAATGTTTACTAAATGCTGAGGGCTTTCTGAGTCACTAGGTTCTGTTTTATTCTCTGGTGAACCCATCATGAAACTACCACTCTTGATCAGCACCATTTCAAGAGTGATAGTGTTGCCCAGGTCTTCGGTGAAGTATTCGGCTTGACGCTGTTCACGTTTGCTTTCTTGACCTTGAGTGTTTAGTATTATTACATCAAATTTGAATAGCTTCACTTAGTTATACCTCTAAATCAGATTTGTACTCACTAGCCCCAATCAGTAATGCTAATTTAACCATCCCCTACTTGGAAACTGCGGCATTCCACCATCTTTGCCCCGGTGACTCTAGCATTGGTAGTTCCAGGTAATGATCACGCCATGTAATAAGATTCCATAGACGAGTGCAAAGCTTGAGTCAAAATGGCATTTGGGAAAATCTGTCTTTCTTCCATAACCGAATGGCACTAATAAAAGCTCTAAGGTATGCGGAGTAAGGGCTAACAGCTTTAATGCCTTCTGAGGCAGTCATGGCATGAGTCAGGCGATGCCTTCGGCAACGTCTTCGACGAACGCCGATGGAAGAATAATGTACAGTTGTCTAAAAAATTTTTGGAGGTAGAAAAAGCTTACTCGTTCATTCCATACTTTTATTGAGACGAGCAAGCTAATAGCATAATTACTACTGTGACACTACGAGTACAAATCCTCACTTGATAATTTAGTCAGAGTTTAGGACTACCTTTTAAAGAATTATTGCCGGAATCTGCAAAAAAACTTGCAATCTCTAAGCTAAAAATTAAATATAAAAAGCGGTTATTTGACCCTTTAATAACATTGTGGGCATTTTTATCACAAGTTTTGGATACTGATAAAACTTGCCATAATGCTGTGAGTAAAGTAATTGCACATCTAGCACAAGAAGAAGTAGAAATTCCGTCAACTTAATACTTGTGCATACTGCCAAGCACGAGCAAGATTACCAGAAAAATTACTAGAAAAGCTTTTCAATCGCAAAAAGCCAGCCTTTTACCTCCAACCTCCAAGGTCATCCATCAGGGCTAGCGAGTCACTAATGACCATGAAAATTGCTTTTCCCTCAAAGCGCCCATGCTTTGAGGGATTTTGGGTATTGATATTTGGTATTGGGTTTTTTGACAGCTAGGTTAAATTATCTGCTTTCTCAACGGCTTGCTTTAACTCTTCAAAGGTAATACTACCGTCTTCGTCTGAATCATACCGTGCTAGTAACTCCTGGGGGCTACTAGTCTTTGTTTCTGATGAGATGATTGCACTTAAGCTAGGACTTAAAAAAAGCTCATTGATGGAGACTTTGCCGTCTTGATCGCGATCTAAGTTATTAAAAAGAGATTGAAGCTCTTGCTGGGTTGTCATAAGTTTCTATTTGAAGAACTGTTTTTCAACTTAATATCTCATTAATCTCTCAAAATTAAATAAACTTGTATCAAAAGACGTAGAAACGAGTATCCTGGGGCTTAGATTAGGTGTAGGCTGTGATACAGGGTATACAGTTGGGACAATGAAAATAAATCGACATGGATGCGCCTTCTTTCTAACGTAGTCAGATATACAGCTAATCTCCAGTCATGGCTTAGACATTCTCTTTAAAAACACTGAAATTTTAGGCTTATTTATCATGCTTGCTCCTGCTGCTGAAATTGCCCGTATTCAAGCTTATTGTCCATTTCTGGGCTTGAGTGATGGCAATGAGAACACCGCAGGCATCGCAGAACTTTTTAGTGTACTGAGTGTATCTTAAGTTGCTGCAGATGTGATAGCATACCTTCAACAATTTTAGATAGCATACCTTTTCCATGAATCAAGTTCGACCCCCTAAAGTTAACGTCGCCCTGATTGGTTTGCTACTAGCAAGCGTATTTCATGCTACTCCCGTGCTGGGAGCTATTCTAACTAAACAAGAATTTTCGGGTGATTTTACCTTAGTCGATGCTAGCCCTTTCTTGGAGAACGTTTTGCCATTCGAGAGCGAATATTCGGGATTTGTAGTTTACGCTCCTAATGGGACTTTGAACGATTGGGAGCTTAACGTCAGCAATCTAGACCTGAAGAAAGAATCCTGGCTCTACTAATGGCGGTGACTTAACCCCAAATGTCAATTTTGAGCTTGATTCTGGGTCAAATTGGAATTTAGTGGTTGATTTTGGCATTGCTTTTGATGCTCCCAGATATACCTTATTATTGAACTTCAAGCTCTGAAATTACCTTGACGGGTGAAGTGGGACGGGCAGGAACATACATCTATCAAGATTCTGCTGCCAATATTACCCTGAGTTCTTCATCTACATCAGTAAGAGAACCCACTTCCCTACTAGGTCTATTGTTTGGAGTTGGTGCAATTGCTGTCTCTAAAAAAGCTGGTAAGACGAAATCTGAAGCATGAATTACTCAACTCTTTACCAAAGCTTTCTCCATCTACACAGCGCATAGCCAATCGCACACCACAGACCTACACCCGCTATCCATTGTTAACCCAAACCTGCCACTGGTTCAGATACCCATTCTGTGTAAGGCTCCCCATCAGCAATTCCAATAGCTTTGCCAACTTGGGAGACTAGCTGTTGGTAGAACTTGCCAATGCTGTCGAGTCCAAGGCGCATTTTCAGTTTCAGCCCCTTCCACCCGTGGGTAGCAAGACTTTCAACCTGATTTAATGTTTGGGGAATCTCATGTGATATTGTGCCAGCAATGAGTGTTTGTAACTCTATATTGTTCGTGACTCACACCGACTCACTAAGAAACAGTTCATCCCGATTTAACCACCGCTCGAAAATCGAATCACGCCGATCATCAGGGGCAACAAACCGATAAACGCACTCCCGATTTTCACGCTTACCCAACCGACCGACGTAATCGAGTTTCAAATCAATTTTCCTAAGCAATTTCTGAGCGATGTCTACGACGGGCTACGCCTACGCTATCGGGGTAAGTTTTTCCGAGATATTGACATGAAGGTAATTTTTGATAACGTGCCGATGCTTTAGTGCCAGTGCCTTAAACTTCACCATCCTCTCTCTTGTCAGTTCGTCGCAACTGAATCCCAGGTGTAAGAAACTGCAACAGATTCGGATTTTTCAGTAATAGTAAGTACATCAAGCAATAGCTGCCCTTTGTTAAAGTCAGGTTTTAAAATCGAATAAGTTATCAGAATCAGAAATCGCCTGAGGTTCATTTGCATACAATTCTTTTAAGGTAGGATATAAGAATAGTGAACATTTCAACGTTAAATTTAATTAATTTTTTTCTGATTATTGTACGTTATTCTTAAATTTTAAGTTTAGCTAATGACTGAATCTAACCTATTTTTGACAGATGATGGACAGCAAATTACTTTAGAGCAAGCATTACAACACTTAGAAAATGCTGGGAAGCTTGAGGATTTTATTTGGGAAATCATTCGCCAACACGTCATAGAGCAAGAGCTAAAAACTCTCAAAAATGCTGATATTAGCCCCGAAATAATTGACCAACTAGTGTTAAATTTTCGGTTAGAAAATGCTTTAACTGACTACGAAATTTTCCAAGCATGGCTAGCCAATCAGGGATTAGACTATGCTAATTTTCGTCAAAAAATTGCGTCTAATGTTGAGTTAGAAGAACTGAAAGCTCAAGTTACCAAGTTAAACATCCAAGAGTATTTTATTGAACGCAAAATATTTTTAGATCAGGTAGTACTCTCGCGCTTAGTTGTGGAAGAACAGGCATTAGCAGAAGAGTTGAAAAGTCAAATTCTGGAAGATGGCGCCAGATTTGAGCAGTTGATTCAAGAATATTCGGTAGCAGAAGATAAGATATACAATGGCATGATAGGAGCTATTAGTCGTGGTACGTTGCCGGATGTAATCAGGGCAGCTGTTGATATAGCCAAGATTGGAGAATTACTAGGGCCACTAGAGATTGAAGGACTTTGGTATTTGGTGCGCGTAGAAGAATTCCTGGAAGCTTCGTTAGATGAACAGCTGAAACAACAACTAGAAGATGAACTGTTTGAAAAATGGTTAGACGACAGAATTCAAAACATTGATGTCAAGCTGCAAGTAGATTTATAGGAATAAATTATGAATTTACAAGCTGATATAAAATGGGAAGACTTACCTTTTTCCTTGTTAAACCCCCAGCAACAAATTCAGTTGAAAAATCATGCTGAAGCTCGGAAGTATGGATTAGGGAAAGTAATCTGGTCTACAGATAACTTAGGAGAAAGAGAACAATTTTTAATTGTCGCGGGTAGAGTACGTCTTAGAGAAGAAGGAAAATCAAATTCATTAGCAACACTATCAGCAGGGAATTGGTTTGGAGATTTACTTAATCTTTCTGGACAATTTAAAGCCGTAGCATCAAGCAAAGATGTAGTGTTAGTGTGCTGGAATGCAGCAGTTTGGCAGGAAATTTCATCAGAAGAAACTTCTCACTTTTGGATTGAGCAGCGATCGCACTATCAACCTCACGATCCTAACACCCCTCAGCCAGTATCAGGGTATCCCTTCGTCTGTAGCCCTAACACAGCTGCTGCTTGTTTAACAATGGCAGCTCAATATTTGCAAAATCCTCTGCCATTAGAGTCGGTACAGCGTCAACTCAGAGGGCAACATCCTAATAATGTTGTAGAGGCAGGCGAAAAATTAGGGCTGCAATTGCGACAGTTAGAAGTTAATTGGAACGATTTGCGTCAGCTATCTTTTCCCGCCTTGCTGCAATGGCATCAACTTGACTGGATTATCGCCTATGGCGTTAAGGGTAATCGCTTAATTATTGCGAACCCTATCAACCTGAATCAAACTTGCGAAAGTATTCCCCAAGCAATGGTTGAGGAAAATTGGCATGGGCAACTTTGGCAAGTAGAACCAATCCAACAACAAGAAAAATTCAACCTCAGTTGGTTTGTACCCGCAATTTGGCGTTACCGGAGATTAATGGCAGAAGTGCTATTAGTTTCTTTGGCTTTGCAACTGTTGGGGGTAGCAACGCCAATCATCACTCAATTTATTATTGATAGAGCCATTGTTTACGGAAACCTCGGCACTCTTGATGTCATGGCGATCGCACTTTTTGGGGTTGCGATCCTCGAAGCAATTTTTGGCATCCTGCGGCTATTTATCTTTACCCACACTGCTAACCGCCTCGACTTGAGCTTATCAGCGCAATTGTTTCGTCACCTGATGCGCCTACCTTTAACTTATTTTGAGTCCCGGCGGGTAGGCGATACTGTTGCCAGAGCGCAGGAATTAGAAAATATTCGCTCCTTTCTCACTGGTACAGCCTTAACTATCATCCTCGACAGTATTTTTTCAGTGGTGTATCTGGTGCTGATGTTTTCTTACAGCTTTATGCTCACCTGGATTGCTTTAGCTGTAATTCCCCTATTTGCTATCCTGACTCTGGTTGCCACACCAATTCTCCGTCACTGGCTCAATCAAACTTTTGATCGTGGTGCTGATAGCCAATCTTTTTTAGTTGAGGCGGTGACAGGAATCCATGCGCTGAAGGCTCACGCCGCAGAACGTAAATCTCGTAAACGTTGGGAAGGGTTATTTGCTCGCTACGTTCGCACCAGCTTTAAAGCTTCCACAACTTCTAACATCGGCGGTAATATCGGCGACTTTCTCACCAATTTCTCTTACTTAATTATTTTGTGGTTTGGTGCAAGATTAGTTATTAACCAACAAATGACAATTGGGGCATTAGTCGCATTTCAAATGCTGGCAGCAAGGGTAACAGATCCACTGCTGCGTTTAGTACAACTATGGCAGGAATTTCAGCAAGTTTTGCTATCTGTAGATCGGCTAGGAGATATTCTCAATACACACCCAGAAGCTGAAGCAGGCTCAGGTGTAGCTTTACCACCGCTTAAAGGTAAAGTAAGTTTTGAGCAAGTGGTATTTCGTTATCAACCCGAACAAGAGCCTGTTTTGAAAGGTATTTCCTTTAGAGTTCAACCAGGAATGTTTGTGGGAATTGTCGGACGTAGTGGTTCCGGTAAAAGTACCCTTTCCAAGCTTTTACAACGACTTTACCAAGCAGAATCAGGTTCAATCACAATTGATGATTTTGATATTAAAACCGTTGATATTGGTTCTTTACGGCAACAAATTACTGTTGTCTTGCAAGAGGATTTTCTCTTTAACGGTTCCATTTTAGAAAATATTGCTCTTGGTGAAGCAGACATTACACCACAACAGATTATAGAAGCGGCTCGGCTGGCAGTAGCCCATGATTTTATTAGCGAACTACCCCACGGGTATGAAACAAATATAGGAGAACGGGGAATTTCTCTATCGGGAGGTCAAAGACAACGCCTTGCATTGGCGCGTTTATTTCTCTCGCAAGCACCGATTTTAATTTTGGACGAAGCGACAACTGGCTTGGATAGTGAGACAGAGCAAAAAGTATTGCAGAACTTACAGCAAGTTTCAGGCGATCGCACTGTATTTATGATTGCCCACAGATTTGCACCTTTGAAGCAAGCAGATTTGATTTTAGTATTAGAAAAAGGAGTAATTGTGGAAAAAGGCACACACGAAGAGTTGCTAGAGAAAAGAGGCGTGTACTTTACTCTGTATCAACGACAACTTAGTGCTGTGTAATAGCAAAGTTGAGAAAGTTAAGATTTATGACAGATTGCAGAATTTACTAAGATTGCTGGGGAGATAAAAGTAAGTAGTTTACGTTTGTTTTTAGTTTTTTCAGTAGTTTTATTTAGTATCACTCTCTGATAGAAAGGCTGAGTTTGCAGGTATTAAAACCTGTATTTCTAGCCAACAAGTCAAAACACACCATTGTCAGCATAACGTTTAAGATAGGAGTCTGAGAGCAATGCTTCAGTCAGAAGATACTAGAAAGATTCCAGGCAAAAATTCCAAGGGTTCTGGTACAGGACTAACTACATCACGTCCTCATATTTCATCCCATACCCGTACAACCTTTAGTAGCACGCCTCAGTATAATCCTGTCAAACAAAGTTCTAATACTAGTAGGTCTGTCAATAATACTGTTAGCCTTCGTCGAGGTGATACTCTCTGGGAAATTGCCCAGAAAAAGCTTGGTGATGGTAGTCGTTGGCGGGAATTACGCAAAGCCGATGGTAGCCGATTTAAACCGCAAGAAGTCAGGCATCTTCCAGTCGGGACACGCGTCTCTGTTCCTTGGACAAAACCAACGACTAAAACAAATCATTCAGCAACCTCGATGTCTGCCACACCGTATCTAAGTACTACAGGCATAACTCACCGTGACTTTACTCCTGTTTCTACTTCTTTGACTAGAAATACTCAATCTAGTGCTTCACCTGCATTTTTTTCCAAAACCTCTCAAGTATCCTCGCAACTGTTGAGTACCAGTACCAAAGACAAAAGTCCTGGTAGATATTTTGATGTTTTAAATTACCAAAGCAGAGAAAACCAATCTGGAGATTCACCTAATTCATGGGGAAATGCGGCGGTTCATGTTGTGGCCGGAACTGTTAAAGGACAAGTAGCCTCGAAATTATTTCCTAATCAACCATCTGTGAAGATATCTCGACATCCGAAAGAACCAGGGGCAAAATCTGCAGGTTCAGCAGGTCGCAATAAATTTAGGAGTGACATTGCTGAGATTATTGGTACGGCTATCGAAAACAATAAAAGCCATCCATTACAAGACTTAGTATATAAGGATAAGAAGAATAAGTGGAAATTGAAAACGGAGTACGAGGCAGGGCATCTTACAAGTAATCACAGTGGTAGACGGGAAATGTTTGCTGTGGAAGCTCAACGTTTTAACCAGGGTGATAACCGATTGGAAGCAAAAGAAAAAGGATACAAAGTTCTCAAGAAATTAGCTGTAGATATTGATGGTGTCCCTGTAGAAAGGCGAACCGCCAAGATGTTGGAAAAGCAGGGTTTACTTCCAAAAGGCACAGTAAAAAAAGCATCATCACACCCTGGCTGGACTAGAGGTGTACAAGTTAAAGACGAGGCCATAGAAAGAATCGCAGCTCGCCTTGATTTGAGCAATCCTGATAATCAGAAACGAATTCAAGCTCTGAAAAACATTGCTGAGAAACCTCAGTTATTACAAGGAAGGAGAAGCAAAGAAGTAGGGCAACTCTACGAATTCTACACGCGATCGCTAAGGGATATAACAAGTGACAGAAAAAGCACTTCTAAACCTCGTCTTACAAGACAGAGAATTGGTGGTGAGCCTTTAAATATTAGGACATCCCGAATAATCCGCGAAATTCAAGACAAGAGAACATATCATTCGTCACCTCGAACAATTAAAGCAATTAGAGCAGTTAAAAACTCTAGAGCAGCAACACGAGTAATTCGAGGTGCTAATACTGTAAAAAACTTAGTAGTGCAACCAGTTCGCTTCAGGGCGCGGGAAGCCACTAACACTGGTAAAAACTTTAGACCAGCAACAGCAGTAGCTCGACGCACTAACATTTTTAGAAACCCTCCAGCTGCTAATACGACACTGGGACTCACCAGAAAAGTTACACAATCTGGAGTTACTAAAGGGGTACTTCGAGGAGTTAGTCGAGTAGCTGCACCCGTTGGCATTGCACTTGATACGTGGCAGTTAGGAAGTGCTTATAAGAAAGATGGATTTGGTAAAGAATTCCGAAAAACAGCAGGTAGTGTTGCAGGCGCATGGGGAGGTGCAGCCGCAGGCGCTGCAATTGGTTCAGCAATTTTTCCTGGAGTTGGAACTGTTGTGGGAGGTGCCATTGGTGGAATCGCTGGAAGCGCGTGGGGTGATGACATAGAGCAAAGAGCAGAGAAGGCAGGGAAAGCGATAGCGGGAGGAGCTAAGAAAGCATGGAATAAACTTTTCGGGTAACTAATTATGCATCTCCTAAAATTTTCGATTTTTCACCTAATGTTTCTTGCTAATATGGCAGTACTAAATTATTCGTGACAATAATATCCCAGACCTCTTGAATAAGTCGGGGATTTAAGGCTCTCGTTTATCACAAAATTTATCAACTCAACAACCTTATTTCTGAGAAAATACCTCATCAAATTTCCGTGTAACTGGCTCAATCAATAAGCTCAAAACTGACTTCTGGCGCATGACAATTTCCCCCGTTGCTTCCATTCCAGAAGTTAGTTTCTTCTCTTGTCCTCTTGTCACCACAGATAATTTATTCAGCTTAATTCTAGTAGGAAAGACTGACTTACCATAAGTTTTATCCTTAACAACTGCATTTGGACTAACGTAAATTACTGCTCCATCAATAATGCCAAATTCTTGATAAGGAAAAGCGTCTATCTTAACTTTTGCTTTCATGCCTTCATCAACAAACCCTCGATATTGGTTTGGCAGATAAACTTCTAATACAGGTTCTTTGCCTTCTGGCAGAATTGACAATAATTCTTCACCAGATTGTACTGTCCCTTTACCTGCATTGACGTTGATATTATAAATTGTGCCAGAAATCGGAGCTTTTATAAACTGCTGTTGTAATTGCTCCACGGACTGATCTAATTGCCTCTGTACAGTCTGCAATTCCTCCCGACGCTTGCTCAATTGTGAAAGGTTTTCACTTTTATAATCTTCTTGCAGTTGCTGGATTTTTTTATATTGGACAGCAATACTTTTTTGTATATCTCTGGCTTTATCTTGAGCGTGTTCATAATCTAATCGGGGTATGGCTCCGACTAAACGACGTAGCCTATTTGCATCCCGTTGAGCAGATTTAAGGTTGTCTTGCAGCCGCTTCAGTTCAATTTCAGCTTCTTTGAGACGTGCTTGATGACCCTTAGCTGTTGCTTCATTCGCACGGCGGATATCTGCACTAATCAACCCAGCTTGTTGTCTGAGTCTGTCAATATCTACTTGGGATTGTTTTGAATCCAGCGATATGAGAGGCTCGCCTTTTTTAACTTGCTGACCTTCTTTGACGTTAATAGATTGAATGATGCCACCACCAAGCGATCGCACCGGTTGAACTTGCTCGGAGGGGATGATCTCACCGTGAGCTACAGCAACTTCATCTACTTTACTAAAAGCTGCCCAAGCGATCGCACCAAATAAGCCTAAGCTTAAGCTCACCGCCACCAATCTTGTATAAAGAGGCGGTAACTCTTGCACCGCTTTACCTAATTCATAATCTAGGTAAGCGTCTGGATTAGCAAACTGCTCTCTTGTCTGCCGAGTTTGAGATGAAGACGAAGCTAAGGGAAGCTTCATATCTTTAATATCGCTAATGTGTTTGTCTTTATCATACTAACCAGCAACCCCAATAGCACGAAACTTGACAAGCGATCAGTTTGGTTGGAAATAAGAAGCTTATTTGGCAAGTTCACAACAAATATGAACCGCGATCGCACATTGTGCCCGAAATTGGGGAATATTTTGCAGCAAACCGACAGGCGATTTTTTGCGATTGTTAGGCGACTTACTGATGTGATTATATCTATATTGTTACTAGCTGATACCGAATCAAAACTAGCATTTTGAGCAATTTATAACACAGATAGTTGATTCTGATTTAAGCATTCCCCAAAATTAAGTCCCGCTAGGGCAGTGGGTTAACAAACGGACAAACATACTCCCGGTTGACCTTGACCCGAACCTACCCATCACAAAAAGTAGCGAGAACGGCGGCAAAGTATGCCACTCATGAATACTTGGTGATAAAAATTGCACAACATTGGCTCGAACGAACGGAGCTTTATGGCAACATGACCTACACAGCAAAGAGCCAATCGCAGACCAAAGACTTACATCCATCGGCAAAGTTAACCCAAATTTGCCACTGCCCCAGATACCCATTCCAAAACGGCTCCCCATTAGCAACGCCAACAGCCTCGCCAACCTTGGAGACTAACTCGCTCTAGAAAGAGCCAGCGCTGTCCAAGCCTTGCTGCATTTTCAGTTTCAGCCCTTTCCAGGCTTGTCTTTGGGGGCTAGACACTACCTCTTCTAATATTTGGGAGGTTGTGTCAATCACTGGTGTCGATAAAACTATATTATTAGTGACTGACACCAACTCACAAGAAAATGCTTCATCCCGATTGAACCACTGCCTAAAAATTAAATCACGCTCATCATCGGGTGGAACAAACTGGTAAACGCACTCCCGATTTTCACGCTTACCCAACCGACCAACGTAGTTCAACTTCAAATCAATCTTGGCAAGTAATATTACATCTGTTGCCTTATTTTAGAGAATTGGTATGAGTAGCAATATTCGGTTTGCTAAATCATCTCTTACCAGAACCGGGTGGAATTGGCAAAGAGCAGGCATTTGGCAAGGGACTTCCAAATAAAAAAGTATACCCATCGCTATAGAGGCAGGGGGGCAGCAGGGAGCTCTTAGCTGGGGGAGGGAAAGTCGTAGTGAAGTCTAGAAATTGGATAATTTATTTTTTGGAGTTCCCTTAGGATTGATCCCAATCCATAACCGAAGCCTAGAAGTCATCATTAATCCAGGCTTCGGTTATGCCTACCGTGACTTTGCTATTGTCGTCAATAGTGGCTCTACTACTACGATTGGGTATCGCATTTATTTATCACCAAGTGGAGAAGTTAATTATGTTAATGGCAAAGGGTCTAATCGTTTCAGTGCCAAGAATGTAAATTAAAGCACAGTTTTTTAGCACGAAAGTGTTCTTTGAGAATTGTTTCTAAATCTTGGCAAATATCATTTGTATCGCTAAAAATTACTTGTAAGATTTCTAAAGGTTCAGTGCGTGGTTCAGGAGTTGATAAATTCCAGAAAATTTCTTTAGAAAAATCACAATTTTAAACTTGATTGCGATAATACGTTTAGGTAACTTAAACCTGTTTATCCTAAACTGTTAATCCCCATACTAAATATAAGTAGAGTCAATGACTGCCTCATCACCAGATTATTCAATCAGTTCATCAAGTACTCATACTTTAGATATAGCTAGGCAAGAGTATCAATATAACTACATCCATATTCCATCTATTGCGATGGTGGATCAGCTTTCTATTGCCGAAGATTTCACCACAAACTGGTATTTTTTATTAGCCCAGCAGTTACGAGTTCTTTTTGTCAATACCTTGATTGTCAACAGAGGCAATCAAGATTCTAAATCGATTCGTGATGATGTCGAAAGGTTTATTTTAGAAGCCTTGCTCAAGGGAGCACTACCAGCCAGAATCAGCATTCTGGCAAGAATTCTGCAAATTATCCCTCAGTTTTTGCTCAAAAGCATATCTAAGGATCTTAGAGAACTCGACGATCTTTTTTATTCTATTCTCAAAGAAAACGGACTTGTGATCCTCAGAGATGCTCTAAATAGGGTAATTAACCTTTTATATGAAGGACAGCCTACAGGACATGCAACCAGTCTCAAGGACTACGAAAATTTGTTTCCAGTAATTGGTGTCCCAGCGATCGCCAAAAGTTACCAGGAAGATGAAGTCTTTGCCTACATGCGAGTGGCTGGCTACAATCCTGTGATGATCGAGCGAGTAACTAGTCTAGGCGATCGCTTCCCAGTCACAGAGGAACATTACCAAGCAGTGATGGGAACTGACGATTCATTAGCAGCAGCAGGACTTGAAGGAAGGCTCTACTTAGCTGACTATAAAATTTTATCCGGTGCGATCAACGGGACATATCCACATGAGCAAAAATATGTCTACGCTCCCCTAGCACTGTTTGCCTTACCCAAAGGCTCAGATCCCACCAGGCTATTACGTCCGGTAGCCATTCAATGCGGTCAAACCCCAGGCCTAGATTATCCGATTGTTACCCCTAACTCCGGTAAATACGCTTGGCTTTTTGCCAAAACAGTTGTCCAAATAGCAGATGCCAACATCCACGAAGCTGTTACTCACCTAGCAAGAACTCACCTGTTAGTTGGTGTTTTTGCGATCGCAACTGCTCGACAACTGCCACACACCCATCCCCTCAGAATTCTACTGCGTCCGCATTTTGATAGTACCTTAGCAATTAACAATGCCGCCCAACGGATTCTCATTGCTCCTGGCGGTGGCGTAGATAGATTGCTCTCACCATCAATCGATAACTCTCGCGTTTTAGCAGTGCTAGGGTTGCAAAGCTATGGTTTTAATAGTGCTATCTTACCCAAGCAATTCCAACAGCGTGGTGTGGATGATCCTAATCTATTGCCTGTTTATCCTTACCGGGATGATGCATTATTAGTCTGGGATGCAATTCATCAATGGGTTTCAGATTACCTGAACCTTTACTACCCTACCGATGAAAACATTCACAAAGATATAGCCCTGCAAACATGGGCAGCTGAAATCTCAGCTTACGATGGTGGTCGTATCCCCGATTTTGGCGAAGATGGGGGCATCAAAACGCTAAATTATCTAATTAATGCCACTACGCTGATTATTTTTACTGCCAGTGCCCAACATGCAGCCGTTAACTTTCCGCAAAAAGATTTGATGGGCTACGCCGCAGCTATACCATTGGCAGGTTATTTACCAGCCTCAACTCTTAAAAGAGAAGTTACCGAGCAAGACTACCTCAATTTGCTCCCCCCTCTAGATCAAGTACAACGGCAATATAACCTACTTAGCTTATTGGGGTCTGTATACTACAACAAGCTGGGCGAGTATGAGCAAGGATATTTCACAGATGAGAAAGTAAAACCATTGTTACAGGGATTCCAGAGTCATCTTCAGCAGGTAGAAAATACCATCAAGCAGCGTAATTTGCACCGCCCAGCCTATGAGTATCTGCTTCCTTCTAAAATTCCCCAAAGCATCAATATCTGAATTGGAGACTGAGGGAGAAATCAATTCAAAATTTTACCCTGACAAGGATCTTGCTACGCGCAGCCTCTCGTAAAGAATAAAAGGACTTAGGAAGATAAGGAACTGAGAAAGAAAAATTAATAACCAATGCCCAATGACAAATGACAAATGACAAATGACAAATGACAAATGACAATAAATATTATGACACTTAAAGATAAAGTTCTCAAAGGTCATGCTCGCCAGCTTTGGCTTGCACCCATACTAGATAAAGTAGGTTATGACACTGCGATCGGCAAGTTTCTGCGTTTGATTTTCTATTATACGGATGCCTCAATCATACTCAAAGCATGGCGGGACTTTCTCTACATCCGTAAGGACAATATTGGAAACAAGTATTTTGCAGTAGACCAAGCAATTATGCATTCTTCTCACTCCCAAGTGAGTGAACTAATGCAAACCCAACCACAACTGCGGGGAAATGATTTAGGCATCATCAGAATATTAGCTCCTAGCTACCTGCTCGATAATCCTCTGAGCTTGGGAACGAACGGTAACGAACACACAGGACTACGTACTGTAATCTTACAAGCCTTACCAGAACCGTCTCAAAAGATAGACTTTTTAGGGAATCTAGTTGAGCAAAGCTTGTTAGAAGCTGCTAAACAAGGCAAATTACACATCGGCAACGATTTGCCAAAAATCATCCTGTCAATTTTGCATCAACTGGTTTTTCAGATATCTTTATCTGAGGAAGAAATCACAGCATCACGTAGTTACATTAAAGGTTTGCCTCTCGCATCCTTGCCTAATTTTATAAGCAAGTATCTGCTAGCAATATTAACAGCGCCAAAAATTCGGCATCGTCAATATTTAACCAAGCGATATAAACAATCGGCTAAATGGGCATCTTACTTTGAAACAGGCACTCAGTATCAGTTGAACGAACACCAAATCGCTAATACCCTTTTCGATATGATTCATATCGCTGGTACTGCCGGTACAAGTGCGCTTTTAGGATCAGTTATTGGTGTTCTTTGCTTGGATAATGCCCTTAGAAATGATGTAGTGTCAGAAGTGAATGTAGTCTGGAATGGCAAGAAAACTTTAGACCCAGATGCTTTAGAACGGTCAACACTTCTCAATCAAGTGATTCTGGAAACAGCTCGTCTCTATCCACCAGTGCGATTTGTTAGTCAACTCACCACTGAAGGGGGTGAAGTTGAGATTGGAGAACAAAAATGTCCATTCCAAAAAGGTACTCGCTTGCTAGGCTCTATTTTTACGGCTAATCGGGATGCCAACAGATACCAAAATCCAGATGATTTTGACCTAACACGGAATTTTTCAGATATCTTATCTTGGAACGGCGAAGGGCATGAGCGAGCTTGTCCTGGTAAATCCTTATCAATTGGTTTTATCAAAATTTTCTGTTTACATCTGTTCCACAACTATCAATGGGACTCAATTACAGAAGTCAAGTGGGATTTTGAAAAAGTGACTGCCGTTACTCCTAATAATTTAGTACTACAAGGTTTTGCTCAACGACTATGAGTAATAAGTCACCGTTCGCCCTTGAGTAATTATGAATTACAAATTAGTATGACTGAATTAATTGAGAAAAAGCAACTCGATGATATTGCAACCTGGATGATTCCAATCAAACAAACAAACTTACCATCTGTCCTTCAGGGTGTGTTTTTTATGGATGGAAATCCACTGCCAGATACTTGCATTACTATGTACAATTTGGAATGGGACACACAGAACAGAACTTTGGTTTTACCAATTTTTGCCCCGTTACAGTGGACTTTTCATAACTCGATTGCGGGTTGGATATTACTACGTTCAATTCAATTGCTTAAAGCAACTTACAAAATTCAGTTTGAAGATGAAACTTTGCAAGAAGCTCAAGTCATACCTGTTTTCCTGGGAATACCAATTTCAAGATCGATTGTAAGTTTTACAATGTCCCAAGACAAAAATTCTCTCAATGGAGATATTTGGCATAGAAAGAACGTTTGGTTTGGCGGACTTTCTAGAGTTGGTGAGTATACTCTCCGTAAGGTTGTTGATAAAGATAGTCGTTATACTCCTGCTTTTAACGATATGCTTACCAGGGTGAAAAATGAGTGTTTAGTGATTGTAGCCCACTCAAATTGACACGGCTTGTCCTTTTGAGTAGCACATTTACCCGTTTCCTGGCTAATGCTCTCTTAAAAGAGCAAATTCAAGTGATTCTTCCGCCGCAAGTTTATCAACAAAAGACTAAAATTTAGACAAAAGATAGCGAATATTTACTCCAAACTAATTTTCCACAACCCATCTAGCGGATTGGACTGTTGCAATTGACTATCACTGCTGCCAAGCCAATTATTGTCATACACCAACCCAACACTGAATGTTCGATTTAGAGGATATTGCCCTAGCTTTCCAAAACCTTCAATATTGTTTGAGTCAGTGATCACTTGCTGGTTCAACTGTATGGTTGTTTGGTTGCCGTCGTCAAAGTAAATCGTAGCTCGTTTATTGTGAAAGCTTACCTGAACTTTATAGACACCACCAGTTGCATAATAGTAAGCTCTAGCAGGTAGCTTTTGACCATCAATATTTTGCCCTTTGAACTCAACTGCCATCGCAGGCGTGCCTAGTAGCAACAGGACTGGCAGGACTAACCCTAAAACTTTCATTGGTAGTAACAAGCACTTTCAATCAAACTACTTTCTACTTTAAAACATAAAACTAATTTATGGGTTAACTAGCGATGGCAAGTAACAAGCCGCTTTAAGCGTTTACGCACACCTGGGCACGCCTAGCCTACTATATAGATAATCACCTCTGTAATCTGTTGTATTATAAAAAACTTACCTATTGAAGGATGTTCCAGTTTTTAATATCTAACAGAATACAGATAGAATCTAGCACTGATTGAAAAAACGCTTGAGCATCCAAATTATAGTAGGAGTGTTTATGAGTTTACCAGTTAAAGAAATTGTTTTAGCGCCAGGAGAAGGTAATCATTTAACTACTGGTAATAGCGAAATAATATTTAAAGTAGTTGGTGCTGATACTCATGGTCACTTGGGATTGTTTGAAAACATAATACAACCAGGTGGAACTGCTCCAGTACTGCATATTCATCGACAAATGGAAGAAATGTTTTATGTATTAGAAGGAGAAGTAGAAATTCAAGTTGGTAATCAGATAGTGCAGGGGCAACCAGGGGCATTTGTGTTAGTTCCACGTAACACACCTCATACATTCGCTAATCGAGGAACTCAGGATGCAAAATTATTAATCATGTTTTGTCCAGCAGGAGAACGCGAAAAGTATTTTGAAGGGTTAGCCGAACTGCTCAAGGACGGACAGACTCCAGACCGAGATGTTCTTGAACCTATCCCACTAATAATATTTTGTGAATCCAGATGTGGATAGTAGCGAG
>NZ_CAXTNE010000102.1:0-24890 GCF_964245445.1 uncultured Nostoc sp. | reverse complement strand
CCCGTAACCCCAACTGCTCCAACACCCGTAACCCCAACTCAGCTTCCAACCACATAAAACTGCTAATGGGGGTACAAGATGCTCTGCGAATGCCGAACGCAGTTGGTTCTGTCATAATTTTAATTTTGTCTAAGTACCGTGGGACTTGGCCGCTCCAAGGCAGTAGCACAGACTTATGTGCGAAACCAGAGGCAGAACCATGACAAACAATTTTAGTTACTGCCTCTACGGCAACCAAAACAAAAAGTGATATTCCCTACGACGAGAGAACATCTGCTAACGCTAGATTAAATCAAGGACAGGACTTACACAGGGTTAACCGGATATCCTTATATAGTTCAATGACGTTTATCTGTGTAAGTTCCCAGGAACTGATTTATTGCTAAAGAGAACATAAATTTATGACTTTTGATTACGACCTGTTTGTAATTGGTGCGGGTTCTGGAGGTTTGGCGGCTTCCAAACGGGCAGCTAGCTATGGGGCAAAAGTGGCGATCGCTGAATATGATTTAGTTGGTGGCACTTGTGTGATTCGCGGTTGCGTTCCCAAAAAATTTATGGTCTATGGCTCTCACTTTCCTGCACTGTTCAGTGAAGCTTCAGGCTATGGCTGGAAAGTAGGTAATGCCGAGTTAGACTGGGAATATTTCATTACATCTATAGATAAAGAAGTTCGGCGACTGTCGCAACTACATATCAGCTTTTTAGAAAAAGCGGGAGTGGAACTAATTTCTGGTCGCGCCACATTGGTAGACCCCCATACAGTAGAAGTGGATGGACGCAAAGTTACAGCAGATAAAATATTAATTGCTGTTGGTGGGCGTCCCATCAAGCCAGATTTACCAGGGATGGAATATGGCATTACCTCTAACGAAATCTTTCATCTAAAAGAACAACCAAAACACATCGTCATTCTTGGCGCTGGTTATATTGGCACAGAATTTGCCTGTATCATGCGTGGTTTGGGTTCTGAAGTTACACAAATTACCAGAGGTGAAAAGATTTTGAAGGGGTTTGATGAGGACATCCGTACAGAAATTGAAGAGGGGATGACGAACCACGGAATTCGGCTGATTAAGAATAATGTGGTAAAAATAATTGAACGCGTGTCGGAAGGTTTTAAACTTACTTTGTCAGGGGAAGACCAAGAACCACTAATTGCCGACGTGTTTTTAGTAGCGACTGGTCGAACTCCCAATGTAGATGGACTAGGTTTAGAAAACGCTGGGGTTGATGTTGTTGCTACTTCTATGGAAGGGCCAGGGTACAATACCACAAATGCGATCGCAGTCAATGAATATAGTCAAACTAATCAACCAAATATCTTTGCCGTTGGCGATGTCACAGACCGAATCAATTTAACTCCCGTCGCCATTGGCGAGGGACGAGCCTTTGCAGATAGTGAATTCGGCAATAACCGCCGCGAATTCAGTCACGAAACTGTTCCCACAGCCATATTTTCTACCCCAGAAGCCGCTACAGTCGGCTGGACTGAAGCCGAAGCACGGAAAAAACTCGGCGATGCCGTCAAAATTTTTCACACTCGCTTTCGCCCCATGTACTATAGCTTGACTGGTAAGCAAGAAAAAACAATGATGAAGTTGGTGGTTGATAGCAACACTGACAAAGTGTTAGGCGCTCACATGGTGGGTGAACATGCTGGTGAGATCATTCAAGGTGTAGCGATCGCTGTGAAGATGGGCGCAACTAAAAAAGACTTTGACGCCACCGTTGGTATCCATCCCTCAGTAGCGGAAGAATTTGTCACAATGCGATAACTAGGTCATTTGTCATTAGTCATTTGTCCTTTGAAATCACAATTGACAAATGACTAAAGACGACCTAACGGGAAAACTTTAATGTCCACCCAGTATATTTACTTGCACGGTTTCGCTTCCAGTCCTAATTCTGCCAAAGCGCGGGATATAGGCGATCGCTTTGCCCAAATTCATACAAAGGTAAAAATTCCCGATCTAAATGCTGGCGATTTTTCGCACTTGACAATCACTCGTCAGATTACTCAAGTTGCCGCAGAATTCAGTGATAATTCTACGCCAGTAACGCTCATTGGCTCAAGTTTAGGCGGCTTGACCACTGCCCACTTGGGACAGCAATATCTACAAGTACAACGTCTTGTGCTGCTAGCACCAGCTTTTGAGTTTTTATCCCATTGGTTACCCAAGCTAGGCGATGAAGAAGTACAACGGTGGCAGCAAGAAAAATATATTATGGTCTACCACTATGGGGAAGAGCGAAAGCTTCCCTTAAGTTACGATTTCGTTATAGATGCTGCTCAATACCAAGAGGAGTTTTTGCAACGTCCTATCCCCACCCTGATTTTGCATGGCAAAAACGATGAAGTTATCCCCATTGAAGCTAGTCTTAACTTTGGGCGTTCGCGCCCTTGGGTGAAGTTAGCCAAACTCGACAGTGATCATGCCTTAGGTAATGTTATGGAAGAAATTTGGCAGGCAATTCGCCTCTTTTGCCAATTACCTTGAAGCTGTAAAATATTAGACTCTCACATAAATAATGTCCTTAGTCATTTGTCCTTTCTTTAGTTACTAATGACTAATGACCCTCACGGGTGACGCTCGTGCCGACGCTCGTTCCGACGCTCGTTCCTCGCTAACGCTGCGCTATCGCTAACGCTGCGCTATCGCTAACGCCAGTCACTCATGGGGGAAACCCCCAAGACCGCGCTGGCTCACTAATGACCAATGACTAATGACTAAAATTATGCTTCCCTTTATTCGGTCAGATTTAGCCAAATTTACCGCGTACAAACCTCACCCCAGCAGCGATACAGCCGAATCTGTCCCCGTGCAATTTGATCGGCTAGATACAAATGAAAGCCCTTATGATTTACCACCTGAGTTAAAAGAAAAGTTAGCCTGGACATATCAGCAAGTAATTGAAACAAATCGTTATCCTGATGGCGGACATGAGACACTTAAAGATGCGATCGCCCAATACGTCAATGAATCAGCCGCCATCTCGCTATCTAATACTGCTGACAATATTTCTGTTGGAAATGGTTCCGATGAACTAATCCGTTCTTTATTAATCGCCACCTGTTTAGGAGGAGAAGGTTCAATTCTAGTTGCCAATCCCACTTTCTCGATGTACGGAATTTTGGCACAAACTTTGGGTATTCCTGTAGTCGCGGTGGGTAGAAATGAAACAAATTTTGAAATTGACTTAAAAGCTGCACAGGCTGCGATCAAACAAACTCAAAATCTCCCCATTCGCGTAGTTTTTGTAGTGCATCCCAATTCACCGACAGCCAATAGCTTAACTGCGGCAGAGTTGGCATGGTTAAGAAGTTTGAGTGAGCATATTTTGGTAGTAATTGATGAAGCTTACTTTGAATTCAGTCAAACTACCTTAGTAGGTGAATTAGCACAGCGTCCTAATTGGGTAATATTACGCACTTTTTCTAAAGCCTTGCGGTTGGCAGCTCTCCGTATTGGCTATTGTGTTGCTCATCCCGAAGTGATCGCCATCTTAGAAAAAGTTCGCCTACCTTACAATCTCCCTAGATTTTCCATAGCGGCAGCATTAGTTGCTTTACAAAATCGCACACTCTTATTGGAGTCAATTCCCGAAATTCTGAGTGAACGAGCTAAACTCATCGAAATTTTATCCCAGCAACCAGAACTACAAATTACCACAAGCGCTGCTAACTTTATTTACCTACGTCTTAAACCAAATAGCTTTAATTCACAAGATGCTGCGTTAAAAAGTTTCCACCATAAACTTAGAACACTTGGCACCGTTGTGCGACACATTAGCGGAGGATTGCGAATTACTGTAGGGACAATTGAGGAAAACGCCCGTACCATTAATCGAGTACAAGCTGTTTTGGCAAATTTGGAATTTTAGCAATTCACTCAGTAATTAAATCGGCTGTTCGCCTCGCTGCCCAAACGGCGTACTATTCCTACTGTTTGTGGCAGCACACCTACTAAAAGAGCAAAAGCAACATCTGGCAGAAGAGCCACTATATCTGGTGGAAAGTATTGTTCAAATTGATCGAGAATTTTCTGAACTCGCTGCCCAGGCACTGGGTTTTCTGTAATTTGTTTGATCAATCGAATCCACTGTCGTCTAATCAAGTAAGCCTTCTGGCGTTCTTCATTAGATTCGGGAGTTAATAAAGACAGATTCCCTATGGGCAGCGCCCTTTGGCAATCACAATCGTAATCCCCACCTACAGCAGCCCCAGGTCCAGCAAACTCTGCATGATAGCGTTTAAAGAGGATTAATCCATTTCGTCTACGACTATTGACGATGAAAACTTCCCCACTGTGTAAACGTGTAAGGATATCCGAGCCTTGCGATTGCTCAGTTCCATCTGGCATGACACGAGAGTCAAGGAAACTAGCTTCAGGGTAATAAGTTGATACCATAGAGTTCTGATAGCGTCGATGCTGTTCGCTATCCATGTTTTTTAAACTTTCAACGAATTTGGTAGTAGTATGCACTTCAAAACAAAATTAGCTTGTTATGTCAAATCAGATTTTTGAATTCTTTATATTATCAAGAGTGTTTTGGTCAATTTTACTAAAATAGTAATAAACAAGCATTGTTTAGTAATTGAGTGATCATATTTTATGAGATATAACTAGATTTGTCTTCCAATTATGAGAGAGTTTTCTTAAAGTTTTTATAAAGATGAATATCTTAATTAAAAAGTTATTATGAGCTATTGGTAGTTTTCTCAAGGCAATTCTACAGCTATTTTCATTATAATTCATTTATTTATTTATATAAAATATTCTAAAATACTTGTCGTTTAATAGCAAACAAAAAAGACAAACTTGAATAAGTTAATCATTTAAGATAAGTTTTCCAAAGTTATATATTTATTAATATTACGAATAATAAGCTCCGTAAACAGTCCAAACAAAATATGCTTAAAAGAATTATTTAAAGCTATGTAGCAGTCCTAAATGATTCGTAAACTTTTTTGCTTCTTTTCTTCTCTAAGAGACGCTACGTATTGGAGGAAGCCTCTCGTAGAGGTAGTGGTTCAATAATTTTTTTCAAAAATATAAGTATGTGTAGGGTGCGTAGAATGGAGTCCGTAACAAAGTCTTGGGACAGTGCTTTACTCTCGTCTGGCACACCTTGCATGTACTTCAAAATAAAATATCAGTCCTATAATAACTAATACTAGCTTAGTTTTAATTAAGTTAGTTTGTGCTTTGATTGTCTATATTGGTGAGAAATTTTCCCAAAAGTAATTACAACATCAAAACTTACTTATTATCTGCCAAAATAAAATTCAAATAGTACAATCAGTACTCAGATGCTTGTGCAATAACATTTGGCTTGAGCGTCTTAGGAAAAATTTATTCCAATTCGATTCGACTTTATACACCCGATATCCCAACTTGAAATAAAGTTGCCTTGCTTGATGGTTATTTTCCAAAACGTGGAGGTATAAGTCTTGAAATCCCCAGTCACGAGAAACTTTTTCACAGCTACTTAGTAACCCTGAAGCAACACCGTGTCTACGGTATTGTGGGTGAACTGCTAAATTAGATAAGTAAGGAAAACCCATGCCAACCTGGCTCCACGAATCACTGTAACGTACACCCAGTTCTACACTTCCGACTAAGTTATTAGCCTCACCAGTAGTAGCTTCAAAGGCGACTAAACAAATATGACGCGACGGAGGTGATGCCATGCGATGCCTTAAGTCTTCGTAAATACCGAGACGTAGCAATGGAAAAGCCCATCCCCACATACCCTGTTGGGAGTGAAAGCTTTCAGCAATAATTTGAGAAACACTGATCAAATCAGCAGGTGTAGCTGTACGAATTTGAAATTGGCAGCAAGCTGGATTGATTGGCTGTTGCTGGTACGGATGAAAAAACCGATATTTCAAGGCTAGTTTAGTATTGATTTTATTCAACGAAAATTTTCTCAAATCTCCTCAAACACCATTTCAACTGAAGAAAAACTTCATATCTGCCCAGGATATTGAACTAACCTAAGATTGCTAATTCGCTTTTGCTTGTGGAGCATACAAAGTTTTACACTTTAGTTTGGGGCTTTATAGCCTGTATTTTTGGAAAAGTCTTAGAAGTTATTTACAGCTTCATCAATCTATAATCTTAAGTTCAGTACGTTCAGGTGCATCCCTTGCTTTAGGTGGGGAGGATATCAGTTTGTTTACCACAAAAACATCTGTAAAGTGGAACAGGTTTAGGTGAATGGGTAGATAAATAGCATAACCTGTCCGTAAACATTACCTACAAAATTGTTAAGTAAATACACTACCAACAAATTCTGCTTGCAAACTACCTTCAGTTAGAGTACTGAACTCGCTTAGGCAATTGCCGTTACACTAACAGGACTTTACTACTAGTACAGGTCGGCAGAAATAAACCTACCATTTCATTACAGCCAAACAGCTTAAAATTATAGACTTTTAACTTTTGAGAGGCAGTTGTTTCTCATCTCTACAAGAGGCTGTGCCCTAAGCAAATCGATGCCGCAGGCTTTACGAGACGCTGCGCGTAGCTTGCTTCCCCGGAGGGGTACAAGTCGGCAGAGCCGCAAGGGCGCACTGGCTTTGACTTCCGCCTTGCGGTAATAGGTTATAGTAACAGCCTGTGCAGGTGCTGGGGAAGAATCTCCAAGATCCAAGATCCCTAACTTCTTAACCCTACACTTGTCTTAATGATAGTTCTGATTGCTAAATTAGAAGAAGGTATTTGTCTAATAGTATACTTTGGCTTTAAATTTTCTTGTTTTAATATTGCTGACTCTACCATGACTACCATAAATAAAATTTACCTGCAAGTGTTAGTAAAACTGCTGCAAAGGGAAAACTTAATATGCAGCTTCATCTGGATTTGTCAGCTAGCTATGAGCGCTGTATGTAGTATCAGACATTGCTCACAGGAGGTGAAGGAAGATTTGGCAAGCAAGCAGCGACTCTGTAACCCTAAAACTGATTATGAAAGCAATTACACTGCACCAACGCAATTGGTAATAGGCATAAGCCATTGAGACGAATTACCGTGCGTAAACGCTCCTATACTCAGCAGTCATGTAGCCAAACAGCCTTATTGGTCAAAATGCTCTGCTCTTACCTGACTCAGAAAAATTCTTACCTGATCAGATTATTCTTTATCCGACTGCCGTTGCAGCAGGAAAGCGGTGCATGAAATCCCAAGCAAACAGTAAGCCTAAAATTTTGGTTGTCGATGATGAACCAGACAACCTTGACTTGCTTTACCGCACTTTCTATCGCGACTATAAGGTGCTAAGGGCAAACTCTGGCCCTGCGGCACTCGATCTGCTGGCTCAAGAGGGGGAGGTCGCGGTGATCATCTCCGATCAGCGGATGCCGATGATGAGCGGTACAGAATTTTTGAGCCTGACAGCAACTCAATATCCAGATATTATCCGGATTATTTTAACTGGCTACACCGATGTCGAAGACCTGGTGGAAGCTATCAACGCTGGTAAGGTATTTAAATATGTAACTAAACCGTGGGAAGCTGAGGAACTCAAAGCAGTGGTACGCCAAGCTTTGGATACTCACAATGTTCTCAAAGCCCGCACCCGCGAGCTTACCCGCACACTTCGGCAAGAATCGCTGCTGAATACTGTCACAAATACAATTCGCAGTGCTTTAGACTATCGCCAAATTTTGCAGGCAATTGTAGATACAGTGGGTCACATGTTGGAGGTGGATGTTTGCCTGTTGCGTCCCTTCCAAGATGAGCAGTTAGCGGATAAAGGATTTATTTATCAGAAGTCTCTTTCTGAAGAAGCAAGGGTGCAGACAAATAATTCTTCTACTGTGCCCGTGTCAACCTCTGCCCCTCTGCCTCTTTTGGCTCAAACGGTGTGGGAAACTCGTGAAGTCCAGGTGATTCACGATATAACTGATGATGAGCGTATTCACGGTAATACTCCCGAACTGCGCCAACGTGAGGAAGCTTTTACTGCCGCTAACATTTACTCTAGTTTAGTTGTGCCATTGATCTGCCAACAAGAACTGATGGCAGTGCTGGCACTGCATCAGTGTTCTCTGCCTCGCTTCTGGGAGGAGGATGAGGTGCAGCTAGTGTTGATGGTTGCGGATCAAGCAGCTTTAGCTTTGTCTCAAGCTTATGCTTACGAGCAAGTACGTGCCCTTGCCAAGCGAGAAGCCCTAATTAATACAATTACTAGCGCGATTCGCTCCAGTTTAGACCCCCAAGATATTTTTGCGGCGATCACCCAGCAATTGGGACAAGCCTTACAAGTCGATGGCTGCGTCCTGTCTTTGTGGACAGAGGAAGATGAGTTTGTCCAGTGTGTGGGCTTGTATGACAGTTTTCAACATTCGGAAAATTTGCGTAGGGACAGCCCAACCCAGGCATCGCCAGCCCCAGACAATAATTTAAGTAGCAAGAATCACCTATCACCTCCGATATTACCCTATTCTCAAGCATCTATACAGGAGAATCCAATTCTCCAACAAATGCTACAGACTCATGAACCTGTGGTAATTAGTAATGTGAGCCATTCTCCCTCAGATGTGCAGGGTTTTGATTTGCCGTTAAAAATGCCAGCGCGATCGCTAATGTTTGTGCCATTATTGGCTGATGGTAAATGTATCGGTAGTATTATGTTGCATGAAGGTAAAAAAGTACGCCGATGGCTGTCGTCTGATATTGATTTGGCTAAAGCAGTAGCAGTTCAAGCAGCGATCGCTGTGCAGCAGTCATACCTATATCAGAAAACTCGCCAACAAGCTGAACGCTTACTGGAATTAGATAAACAAAAAACCGAATTTTTCCAAAATATTTCCCATGAGTTTCGTACACCGATAACCTTGATTCAAGGGCCTTTAGAGTCGGCGGTGGCGGCTGGTGAAGGATTATCTTACTCCCAAAGTGCGATCGCCCTGCGTAACTCCCGCCGTCTGCTGCGACTGGTAAATCAACTCCTAGATTTACAACGTCTGAATGCGGGGAGAATGCAGCCTAGCTTCCATCCCTGCGATTTAGCGGAATTTGTCAGCCAGATAGTGGAATCTTTTCGTCCCTACTGTGAGAAAAAGAGACTGCATCTCGTCACCCAGTTAGATGAATGTTCTCCGGTATACTTGGACATGGAAAAATTTGACAAGGTGGTTTATAACCTCCTGTCAAATGCCATGAAGTTTACTCTTGAAGGTGGCACGATCAGTGTCAGACTAAAATCTGAGTGCGATCGCTGCGTATTGCAAGTACAAGATACTGGAATTGGCATTGTTAAAGAACAAATTCCCCACCTCTTTGAACGCTTCCGCCAAGCTGAAGGTTCAGCAAACCGCTCCTATGAAGGTAGTGGTTTGGGTTTAGCTTTAGTTAAAGAATTGGTCGAATTACATGGTGGTCAAGTCACTGTGGAATCAGTTTACGGCCAAGGTACTACCTTTAGTTTATGGCTTGTGACTGGAAATGCTCATTTACCCGCACAGCAAGTACTAGAAACGCCTACCGAACTGAATACGAGCCGCGCTAGCGTAGAATTGGCTGATTTAGAACTGGTATCAACAACAGACAATATTGAAGATATTACAATAAACCTCTCCCCCAGTATTGATACTCAAGACTCCGTACTTAAGACTCAGCACTCAATTTTAGTTGTAGATGATAACCCAGATTTACGAACCTATGTATCTGAGATTTTCCGTCGTAACGGCTATCATGTACGCACAGCTCGTAACGGTTATGAAGGGCACAGTATAGCTAAAGAAATTATACCCAGCTTAATTGTGACTGATTTAATGATGCCCTTGGTGAGCGGACTTGAGATGATTCAGATGATCCGCAAAGAGGAGAAGTTGAAAGGAATACCACTCATTCTGCTGACAGCAAAAGCTGACGAGGAAACCCGCATCGAAGGTACAGAACATGGTGCAGATGCTTATTTAGCAAAACCATTCAACGATCGGGAACTTTTGGCGGAAGTTCGGAATCTTTTGGCATTGAAGGAAAATGAACGGCGAATCGTGGAGTTAAATACTTATCTAACAGAATCAGTGCTAAAGCGTTTTTTACCGACTGTATTGGTACAAAAAGCTGCAACCGGGGATTTAACGTTAGATTTGCGCCCAGAACCACGCTTAATTACCGTTTTGTTTAGTGATATCGTGGGTTTTACACAGCTATCCAATACTCTTAGATCCCGACGAGTCGCAGAGTTGCTAAATGAATATTTAGAAGCCATGACCAAGGTTGTATTTGGCAATGGCGGCACTGTAGATAAATTTATGGGAGATGCTATTTTAGCTTTATATGGAGCGCCGGAAGAGCTAACCCCCAATGAACAAGTGCGTCGTGCTATCAATACAGCAAGAGCAATGCACCGCTCACTGGCTGAGTTGAACCAGCGCTGGCGAAATCAAGGTGTATTCGATGGTGACAGACTTACTAGCGTCCAGTTTCGCTGCGGTATCCACCAAGGTACTGCTGTTGTGGGGATGTTTGGTAGCGCTGAACGAGCTGATTATACTGCCATTGGCCCAAGTGTAAATATTGCTGCAAGATTGCAAGCTGCTGCTGTTCCCGGTACTATCTTGGTTTCTGCCGCCGTGGCAGATTATTTGCAGGAAGAAGAAATTACTAAAGGTAGTCCGTTAGAACTTAAAGGAGTAGATGAAACAGTTTTGACTTTTGCTGTTACACCAGAAGTAATGGTTAATCGCTAAAATTTAGACTGGTATTTTAAAGCATTAGCAATGAGTAATACTGCCTAATCATATCCAGTTTATATAATATGCCACTATCAGTTGCAGACAAAACTCCAATTCCAAGCAAAGTCTGGAGGCGACACAAAGATCCACCAGCTTTGTGGATTTCTGTCATTATAGGTTCAGTCTCTCTGCACTTACTAGCGTTCTGGCTGATGCGCTCATCTAATGCATTTAGTCTGTGGTTTCCCCAACAAAGTCAATCTGCTGTTCCCATTGAATTGATAGACATTGCTCCCAAATCAAAATCGACAGCCAAAACAGTTTCGCCAAAGCCAGCATCCGCAACTAAAAAGTCTGTATCGACACGTTCATCACAAACAGCACGAACTACGCCGAGAAATCAAAATTTTGGCGCAATAAATTCTGCGGATAATCTCCAGCAGAAGAGGCAAACTTACGCCTCTCAACATAATAGCCAACCCTTTAGACAACACAGAGTTGCTACGGCGAGACCGATACCGAAATCTACACCGAAATCTACACCGATACCGAAACCGACACCTACAGTTCCAGTCGGTAATCTACCTTGGAACCGTCGTCAAGAAATCAAACTGGGAAAGGGAACACTATTACCAACAAATGTTCCATCAAATTCACCAGGTTCGGAAGTTGAAAACAGAAAAACGCCACCTACCTCCGCTCAGAAAACTCCAGTAACTCCGGCTAGAGAAACTCTACCCACCCCCCCCCCTCACTAAACTCCAGCACCACCGACTATGGAAACTCCAGCAACACCAACTCAGGAAACTCCAGCAACACCAACTCAGGAAACTCCAGCAACACCGACTCAGGGAGCATCAGTAGCAATAGTAGCTCCTTTGCTTAAAGATGAAGTCAGTAGCTTGATACAATCAGGAAGATTACGACAAGATGCTTTACCCGACGTTATCGCTTTATATAGGGGAAGCAACACAAAAGAATTAGATTCAAGTTTTCTTGTTCAGAATTCTGGTCTTGAACCAGCACAACTCTTGGCTAGCTTAATAATTGATAACAATGGGAATTTTCAACAGGCTGTAATTCTAGAAATAGAACCAGCAACACTGCAAAGTGAAAAAAGCACATACCAGCAAGTCCTCAGCGAAGTTTTCAAAACAGAAAACTTTATTGCTGCTCACAACAACGATGGCACAAAACCAGAATTGAGCAATCTTTATGTCAGGATCAACATCCAAGCTGCTAATTCCAACTAAATGCTTGAATTTTTCCAAAATCTGTGTTACATTTATAGGGTTGCAATTTCGCGGGCGTAGTTTAGTGGTAAAACTATAGCCTTCCAAGCTATTAATGCGGGTTCGATTCCCGCCGCCCGCTTAGAAAAAGTCTGAAAGGCATCAGTGCAGCACGGTGTAAATCCACCTGGTATTTTAAAGGCAAGTGGCAAAAGCCCATTTTCAAAGCTAGGCAAACTTCTGTCACAGTGTACTAGTAGTCTGGCAAGTCAACAATGCTAGGCGAGACGCTTCCTAAACATCTCTTTTTTCTCTAACTCGTGCCCTTTGCGCCTCTGTGGTTTGTTCCTTTATCCCTCAAACTTCACTTGCCAGAATACTAGTACTGTGTCAAGCTAACAATGCTTGGATTAAAAAATGTAGACGCAAAGCGGCTTGCCGCAGGCTACCGCAGAGGCACAGAGAACAAACAGAGAAAGATTCTAAGATTTGGTTTACCAAGGATTGTTGGCTTGACGGACTACTAGTGCAAGAAGTAAGTGTGGGCTTGGTAAAATAATCAGTTAAAAAATAATTGTTTCAATCATAGAATGCCTACTCTGTAGTTATCACAAAAGCTACAGCTATATAATAACTAGCAAGCCAAGCCAATACTAATACTGCGCTATGTGTGGGACTATTTTGGAGTGGGGATTTTACCCATGCAGTCAATGTAGGTCTTAATATTAAACAGCTTAATTATTGCTTTTCTTTACTAAGAAACAACCATAATTGATCAAGCGATACCTGCGGCGGGCTACGCCTACGCTAACTTTGGCAAACAAATAAAAAAATAGAGGAATATCGCCCAGCTTTTATTTTCGAGTATTCCTCATTGTTCTAAAATCAACAATCTCTAATATTTATCAACTTATCCAAATCTGCCGCTAACGTAATCTCTGGTATCTTGCTGCTGAGGATTGTTGAAAATTAGTTCTGTTGCGTCGTACTCTACCATGTAGCCGTTACGACCTCCTGTCTCTGTAGTCCGAACGTTAAAAAAGGCTGTTTTATCAGAAACGCGCGCTGCTTGCTGCATATTATGGGTGACGATAACGATGGTATATTGCTCTTTAAGTTGGTGAATTAGTTCTTCAACCCGCAACGTGGAAATAGGGTCAAGGGCAGAGCAAGGTTCATCCATTAATATAATTTCAGGTTGGACTGCGATCGCACGAGCAATACATAACCTCTGTTGTTGTCCACCAGATAAAGACGAACCACTTTGTCGCAGTTTATCTTTTACTTCGTCCCACAAAGCTGCTTGTCGCAAACTCCGTTCTACTAATTCATCCATATTACCTTTGTAGCCGTTGATTTTGGCTCCAAAAGCAATATTGTCATAAATTGATTTTGGAAACGGGTTTGGTCTTTGAAACACCATCCCAATCCGACGACGCACCTCTACAGGATCAATGTCGGATGCATACAAGTTTTTATCGTAAAAAAGTATTTTACCTTCTGCCCGAAATGACTCAATCAGGTCATTGAGGCGGTTATAGCATCGCAACAACGTACTTTTACCACAACCAGAAGGGCCGATAAAGGCTGTCACTTGATTTTTTGGTATATCTAGCCAAATATTTTGCAAGGCTAAAAATTTGCCATAGTAAACGTTGAGGTTTTCGGTGCGTAAAACGGTTTGAGTATCGTTGACTGTGCTAATGTTGTTAGCCATAAATTAAATGTAGTATTAGTTTTAGCGATACAAATCCGCTATGTAGATGCCATGTCACTAAGCTTTCTTGCGAGTTGCCCAGCGAGCGATGATACTTGTGATTAGAACCATCAATACTAAAATCAAAGATGCTGCCCAAGCTAGTGATTGCCAATTTTTAAACGGAGAAATAGCATATTTATAAACCAAAACAGCAAGGGAAGCTGTTGGTTGGAATAAGCTATCGGTCCAAAAATTGGAAAACAGAGCGGTAAATAGTAAAGGTGCGGTTTCTCCAGATGCTCTGGCGATCGCTAGGGTTGCCCCAGTTACAATTGCTGGTAGGGCTGCTGGCAAGACTACTTGTGTTACTGTTTGAAAGTTAGTTGCTCCTAACCCTACAGATGCTTGTCGCAAATCTTGCGATACTAACTGCAAGGCTTCATCAGTGGTTCGGACAATAATTGGCAACATCAAAATTGCCAGTGCAAACCCTCCACCGAGAGCAGAATACGATCCTAAGTTTAACTTTACCAGTGTCAAAACTACAATGCCATAGGCAAATACTCCAGCAATAATTGACGGCACTCCACTCAGGACGTTAGCCGCAAAACGTACCCATCTCGCTACTTGGGCCGAGCTAAATTCTGTGATATAAATCGCCGCCAAAACACCAAATGGGATACTAATCAGGGCAGCAATTCCTACCATTAATAGTGTACCCAAAATTGCATTACCAAACCCTCCTCCCTGTTGTAAAGCTTTGGGTGGCAGTTCAAAAAAGAGGTTGGGACTCAAACTGCTAAAGCCTTGAATAATGACGTAAGAAAGTACTGCTAGCAAAGGCACAAGTGCCAATATCCCACAGATAAATGCGACTACAGTCATTACTGTATTAAACAGTGTCCTTTGAGACATGGGAGCGCGAGTTAGGCTGCGCTCTGGAAAACTAGAAGTCATAATTCAACCCAAAACTAAGCTACAGTCGCTTGACTCTCAGAACGATAAACTCGGCCATGATATTAACTACCAGAGTTAAGAAGAATAGAACTAAAGCAGCGTACATTAAAGCCGAAACTTGCAAACCACTAGCTTCTGAAAATTGATTTGCTAGTAGAGAAGAAATCGTATTGCCTGGTGCTAACAGTGAGATACTAATGTTGTTGGAATTACCAATCAACATTGTTACAGCCATTGTTTCTCCCATTGCCCGACCGAGTGCCAACATCACAGCGCTAACTATTCCTGAAAAGGCTGCTGGAATCAGAATTTGCAAGATGGTTTCCCATCGGGTTGCTCCTAGTCCTACGGAGGCTTGGCGCAAACTGGAGGGTATAGAAATTAAGGCATCGCGCGATAGAGCTGTGATGATAGGCAAAGTCATAATTGCTAATATGACTCCTGCCGGTAACATTCCTGGACCTGTAGGGCAGGTGCTAAAAAATGGTATCCAACCAAAGTAACTATTGAGCCATTTTCCCAAGTTAGTTAAAATAGGCACTAAAACAAAAATACCCCACACGCCGTAGACAACGCTGGGAATAGCTGCGAGTAGTTCTACTGCAAAAACCAGTACCAACTTCACTTTTGCGGGTAAAAAATCCTCGCTTAGTACAATAGCAGTACCAACTCCAATCGGTACAGCTATCAGTAAACCTATAAAAGAACTCAAGAGAGTTCCATAAATTTGAGGTAGCACCCCGTAGGTATCATTAACTGGGTTCCAAGTGGTGTTAGCTAAAAAGCTAGCACCAAACTTTTGGATGGCGGGCCCAGAAGCAATTGCAACCTGGAAGCCGATCCATAGTAAAGCGGCAGCAACCCCAAAGGCGAAAATTTTAGTAAGCCAAATAAAACCCCGATCTAGGGATTTTTCTACATCAGAGCGATTTTTTGTCGCTGATGAAAGGTTTTGAGAATTTGTAGCCATGACTACCGACTTTCACAATTAAATCAGAGGAAGATATGGGAGGCAACCATATCAATAAAATTGTTGCCTCATGGTCTTTTGAAACTGAGACATTGGTAACATAGAGTTCCAAATTACGAATGCCTATAGTTTAGTAAGCAGCCTAAAAATTATTGTCTAGGAATGCTTCATGTCTTGACTGTAGCTACTTGCTAGCACTAGTACCACTACCAACAGCAATTTTATACTCTGGACTGATTTGATCGGCAGCAGCAGCCACTTTTGTAATAACGTTTTGCGGTAGAGGAACATATCCTAATGTCGTAGCCTGTTTTTGTCCCTCAGTTAAAGCGTATTCGATCGCAGCTTCAACTGCCTTAGCTTTTGCCGCATTGGGATATTTCTTGTAAGCCAAAATCCAGGTGTAAGTGACGATGGGATAGGAATCAGCGCCTTCGGGATCGGAAATAAAGATGCGGAGATCAGGGGGTAGAGTTACTGATGCCAGAGTTTTAGAGGCTGACTCCTCACTAGGTACAATAAACTTACCGCCTTTGTTTTCTAAAGCAGCAAACTTGAGACTATTTTGTTTGGCATAGCCGTACTCGACATAACCAATAGAACCTTGTGTTTGTTGGATTTGGGCGGTAACCCCCTCATTCCCTTTAGCACCAACTCCCTTAGGCCAATTCACAGTTTTGCCTTCACCAACTTTAGTCTTCCACTCTGGGCTAATAGCACTGAGGTGTTTTGTAAACACACCTGTTGTTCCGCTACCATCAGAACGATAAACAACTGTAATTGCCTGTTTAGGAAGCTTTGCATCTGGGTTAGCCTTGACAATTTGGGCATCATCCCAAGACGTGATTTTGCCTAGTAGAATATCGGCGTAAACGGCTCGTGGTAGCTTTAGTTCTGCAACATCTGGCAAGTTGTAAGCTAGCACGATGCTACCAGCAGTTACAGGCAGTAAAATAACGCCCTTATCGGCTGGCACCTTCTGGATTTCTTCATCCTTCATGGCAACATCACTGGCACCAAAGTCTACAGTCCCTTTGATAAATTGCTCAACTCCAGCACCGCTACCAACTGAGGCATAGTCAACTTGCAGATTTGGATATTTTTTATTTAAATCCGTAAACCATGTATCATATAGTGGTGCTGGGAAAGACGCACCAGCCCCGCTTAACTTGAGATTTCCACCCAAATCTAATTTGGTTGTGCTTGAGGCAGTGGTATCTGTAGCAGTGCCAGAAGGAGTATCCTTAGTGGCTGTATTATCTGGGTTTTGCTGTCCGCCACATGCAGCTAGACTGATTGTCAGTGCTAACACTGAAACTGAAGCTGTGAGGCGATGAATTTTTGTTACACTAAGAGGTAAGGGCATCGCTATCAATGTTTGGGTAACTTTTCAGGTGAGCGCTTCTCAGGATACCCCTAAAGGATGAAGGTTAAGGTAAAGGATAGGTTAACAAAGCAAAAAATGCTTGTTTTTTTTGATGAAGAACAAACACTCTTTTCTACTTTTACTTAATAAAATTTATACTGTTATTTTAGTCACATCTTACAAAGATTACCACAGGGATTAGGTTACAGATATTTACAAAAATTTTTACTAGTGTAAATTTATTGGTCAATTCATAAAAAAATGTATAAAAACATTGCAGCCTATGGTATAATCTAAACCTCATAAATTGGGTGTTAATATAGAAAATTGTTTTTGCTTATCAGTCTAAGCAGACTTCAAGGCATAAGTAAACAATCTAAGTTTAACGAGTGAAATTATTCTTGAGGAAAACAGAATAAAAACTATAAGTTGCCTATTTTATGAGAGTAGGCGGAACGATCACTAAAAAATAGTGAATTAAAAACTATCTTTACCACTTTGTAGCAGAAGTTGGCATTGAATCTAAAAATTTAGTTTAAATACTATATTTTACTAATATTAACATATTAGTTTAAATACTATAATCAGACTACGCTTCAGTCAATAACATTACAGCTATAGACACCTAAGCAATAATTTGCAGAACTGAAAAGTTACATACCAAAAAGGCAAAAAAAATATGCTAATTCTTAGAGGTGTCAGCACAAATTTCATTTTAACACTAATGAATATACTAGTACAGCAGGTGCGGAAATAAACGTACCATTTCAAATGGCGCAAAAACTTGGAACATAATTCTTTTGACTTTTGATTTTTGACTTTCGCCTTGCGGTACTAGTAGCTGTTGGTTTTCCCTTTTGCCTTTCCCTGGTTGACTGATAAATGTTTGCTGCTTCCAATCAATTACTATGGTCCATGATTGGCTTACTCCTGACAATGGGTGGCACTTTCCTAGAAGTTTATGGTATCACCTTACCTTGGAATTGGAGTAAGCACGGAATTCAAACAATTTCATTAGGTGTCACTTTTCAAGTTGGCGCAGTATTGCTGGTGGGTTGTTTAGGGGGCAAAAATGCTGGTGCGCTCTCACAAATTGCCTATTTAGTCATGGGGTTGACCTTATTACCTGTATTTGCGGATGGGGGCGGTATTGGTTATGTTAAATTATCTCAATTTGGCTATCTATTAGGCTTTATTCCTGGAGCTTGGATTTGTGGTTTGTTCGCTTTTAAAGCTAGACCTCGACTAGAAACTCTCGGCTTTAGTTGCATTTGTGGCTTGTTAACTATCCACCTATGCGGTATTACTTATTTGATTATTAGCTATATTTTTCAGTGGAAAGGTACAGAAAATCTTCCCTTAATGCAAGCAATCCTTAGATACTCTTGGTTTGCACTACCAGGGCAACTAAATGTGGTCTGTGCCGTTACTGTAATAGCATATATATTGCGTCACTTAATGTTTTATTAGTCATGAAGGGGCTAGAGGCTAGGGGCTAGAAATTTCAAATTATTCTATTCCTTAGTCCTTAGTCCCTAGTCCCTAATCCTAGCCCCTAGTTTCATGCGTTTAAAAAATCGCCTTTTCTGGATAGCTGCCTTCATAGCTTTTTTCTTAGATCAAATAACAAAATACTGGGTAGTGCAAACCTTTAGCTTGGGGCAAACACTACCACTTCTACCTGGAATATTTCACTTCACCTATGTCACTAATACTGGTGCGGCTTTTAGTCTATTAAGTGGGAAAGTAGAATGGTTGCGCTGGTTATCTTTAGGAGTGAGTTTAGTATTGATAGCGTTGGCCTTGTTTGGCCCAACATTATATTTGTGGGATCAGTTGGGCTATGGCTTGATTTTAGGTGGAGCTATGGGCAACGGTATTGATCGCTTTGTTTTAGGCTACGTCGTTGATTTCCTTGATTTTCGCCTGATTAACTTTGCTGTATTTAATGTGGCAGATTCATTTATTAGTATCGGTATTGTTTGCCTGTTAATTGCTTCCTTTCAAAAAACACCGACTTCAACTGACAGGTCGCATTAAACTATTAAGCCTGAGATGATTTATCCCAGGCTATTGATTACTAAAACCTTTGCTCAATCCTATATGCGAAGACTTGATCATTGGTTTTAGCGATTTTGACTTGTTATTTTACACCAGTTTGCATAACTGGTGTAAGAGGTCAAGATGCACTGACGATCGCTAATGGCAAACTATTATTCAGATTAATTATCGGCTAGGAGTTGGCGAACTAGAGCCTGGAGTATTATTGGGAGAACCAGTACTTGGTTCGGGATTGGTGTCAGTAGTACCAGACTCAGGTGTAGTTGGGTTTCCTGGTACGGTAATGCTGCCACCAGGAGCAGGAGTGCCAGACTCAGGTGTAGTTGAGTTTCCTGGTACGGTAGTGCTGCCAGGAGCGCCAGACTCAGGTGTAGTTGAGTTACTTGGTTCGATACTGCTGCCAGGAGTGCCAGGAGTGCCAGGTTGAACTGGGGTAACGCTTCCTGGTGGAGTTAAGTTGCCAGGAGTGCCAGAATCAGGCGGGGTAATAGTTCCTGGTGCTGGAGTGATTTCAGGGGTGGCAGAGCCAGATCCAGGCGCAGTTGTGCTACCTGGTGCAGTTGTGCTATCTGGAGTGGTGGTGCTATCTGGAGTGGTGGTGCCACTAGGCGTGGTTTCTGCTGGTGCTGTAGTGCCACTAGGAGCGCTAGGGGTGAGTGCTGTGCCGCCGGGACAGCGGGAGTTGAGCGGAAAATTCTTGCACAGAATTTCCTTTCCTTGTGGGGACAACTTAATTTCCGTTGGTGCACTAGTTGAGCCGCCACTGGACTGGGCTATGGAGGATTTACTAGATTCGGCTACAGCAATGTTAGCTGTGAATGCTAAAGATAAAGCTGCACCAATCAGAGTCAGAGATTTTCCCATCATTCTGTAATTAACCTCAACGGAACACTCGGCCCATTAAAACAGACAATAGGATTTAGAAAATCTTCCTAAATGAATATATTTAGGTTTGTTTCAGAATATGTGGATATGTAAAATTGGTAAAAATTAAATCTGTTGTCTATTAATAACTAGTGTTTAAAAATACAAAAATTAAAACTATAGTTGTAGTTATAGAACGAGGAACACGTATAAAATAAGACCTTTGAGAATGAATAAAAAATTTATTTTATATAAGAAAGTAGCAAAAATTACAATTAAATACTAGCAAAAAGCTGGTATTAAGTATAAATTAAGTCAAAAAAATGCGTATAGATAACTTATGCATTGGCTTATGAGTAAAATGATGAAAGACTAACATCTAAATTGATTGTAATTCGCCCGATTCTTCACTAAAAAGTGTGATGTAGATAGCCGATGAGTTCTCCCCAACCCCCTCAAAAGCCACAAACTTTACTTGGTCAACTGACTCAAGCGGTACATACTATCCAAGCTAGGGTCGATTTTTCTAAATTGGCGCTCAAGCCTAATGCCAAAGTACCGGAACTTTGGGTGCAGGATGCGGGGGCGGATAAAGCAGAGGTATATCCACTGTTGGGCGATCGCTATATTCTAGGTCGTAGCTCCAAATCCAGTGATATCGTTATCCGTAACCCTGTTGTCAGCCAAATTCACCTGTCGCTATCGCGGAATTCTACTCAACGCACACCAGTTTTCGTCATCAAAGACGAAAACTCTACCAATGGCATTTATCGTGGTAAGCGTCGTGTTAATTCTCTAGAACTGCGTCATGGTGATATTCTGACTCTGGGCCCCCCAGAACTCGCCGCTTCTGTGCGGTTGCAATACGTCGATCCACCAGCTTGGTATGTGAAAGCTGCAAGTTGGACAGCTTATGGCGTCGGTGGTACTAGTGCCCTGTTAGCGTTAGTAATTGGTGTCGAATGGCTAAAATTTCAAGTTAAACCCCTACCTACAGCTACACGCGCCCCAGTAGTTGTTTACGCCCGTGATGGAGCCACTCCCCTGAGAGAGCCTCGGACTACCTCCCACGTAGACATGAAGCGATTAGACGAATTTGGCCCTTATTTGCCTGCTGCGGTGGTGGCTTCAGAGGATAGTCGTTATTACTGGCACTTTGGGGTTGACCCTGTAGGAATTTTACGAGCCGTGTTGATCAATAGCCGCAGTGGAGATGTGCAGCAAGGAGCCAGCACTGTTACCCAGCAAGTTGCCCGCAGTTTGTTCCGTGAGTATGTAGGCAGACAAGATACCCTTGGACGCAAATTGCGAGAAGCAGTTGTTGCCCTGAAGCTCGAAACATTTTACAGCAAAGATGATATTTTGTTGATGTACTTAAATCGGGTTTTTTTGGGCGGAGATACCTCTGGCTTTGAAGATGCATCGCGGTATTATTTTGAGAAATCGGCTAAAGAATTAACTTTGGCAGAAGCAGCAACATTAGTGGGAATTTTACCTGCTCCCAACGCCTTCGATTTTTGTGGGGATAGTCCAAATAAGCTAGAAGCAGCTGAATACCGAAATCGTGTGATTAAGCGGTTGCTGGAGATGGGCAAAATTAAACTTGAGGATGCGAACCGAGCTAGACGCTCCACTGTCCAAATTAGTCCTAAAGTCTGCGAACAGCAAGCCAAGACGATCGCTCCTTATTTTTACAATTACGTCTTCTCTGAACTTGAATCAATCTTGGGGGAGGGAGCTGCAAGAGAAGGAAATTATATCATTGAAACCAAGCTTGATCCAGCCATACAGAGCCAAGCAGAAGCAGCATTGAATAATTCAGTGAACAACGCCGGTAGAAATTTTAATTTTTCTCAAGGAGCGGTAGTCACTCTTGACTCTAGTACAGGCAGTATCCTGGCAATGGTGGGCGGGACTGATTACAGAAAAAGTCAGTTCAATCGTGCCGTTCAAGCCAAAAGACAACCAGGTTCCACCTTCAAAATCTTTGCTTACACTGCTGCTATTCAACAGGGAATTTCAGAATCAAAAAGTTATTCTTGCGCTCCTTTAACTTGGCAAGGCTTTACTTATAAACCCTGTCGTGCTGGTGCTGGCGCTAGTTTAGATATTGCCACGGGCCTTGCTCTTTCAGAAAATCCCATCGCCCTACGAGTTGCCAGAGAAATCGGGCTGAATAAAGTCGTGGCGATGGCACAGAATTTGGGAATAAAGTCAAACCTTGATCCAGTTCCTGGCTTAGTACTAGGTCAAAGTGTAGTCAATGTTTTGGAAATGACTGGTGCTTTTGGCGCTATTGGTAATGGTGGTGTACGGAATCCTCCCCATGCGATTAACCGAATTTTAGACAGTGGTGATTGCCGCGATCGCAATGATATCAAAACCTGCCGTGTAATCTACTCCTTCGACCAAGATCCAGATGCCAACAAACGAGTGCTGCCAAATGGTGTAGCCGATGAGATGACTAGTTTGATGCGTGGCGTAATCACCAGAGGTACAGGTCGTAGTGCTGCCATTGGGCTAGGGGAAGCCGGGAAAACAGGCACAACTGATAAAAACGTTGACTTATGGTTCATCGGCTTTATCCCTAGTCGGCGGCTTGTAACCGGTGTCTGGCTAGGAAACGACAACAATTCCCCTACATCTGGTAGCAGCGCTCAAGCAGCTCAGTTGTGGGGAAATTATATGCGGCGGATTACAAGGTAAAGAATGGGGAGTAGGGAGTAGGGAGTAGGGAATTTTACCATTCCCCACTCCCCACTCCCCACTCCCCATTTATTATTGATATCCCTGCCAAGGAGTAACTTCCATCGTGCCGTTAGGCTTAAATATCACTTGGAAGTGGGCGAGAGGTTCTTTATTGTTGGGAGCTGCTACATTAGAACCGTAGACAGCGTTGAACATCTTGGGAAGGGGTGTTTCTCGGAAATAGTCAAAGGCTACTTGGTTGAGTGGTTCATAGTCAGCAATTACACCATCTTTATTGACTGCTACCCGATATTTCAAATCTCGCGTAAAGGTGGGAGTGCCACTCCAAGTTTGCCGAACTGTGCTATAAAGCTTTTGATTTAAACCTTTGACTATATTAGAGTCAGTAATTTTTGCACCTACTACCTCTGGCGTCCTAGCATATCCCCGCCAAGGGCTAACTTCTAGCACACCTTTTGTAGTAAATACTACTCGGAATTGGGCGATCGGTTCATTGGAAATGGGAGGGCGGCTAGCTGGATTGTAAAGTACGTTAGGCAGAGGAGTTTGCCCCACTCCTGTATTTGCCTCTTTATTCAGCGCTTTATAACCAACGATCGCTCCATCCGCAGCTACACCCAGACGATAGATCAAATCCTCTTGCAATCCTGAGCGATTATTCCAAGCTGGATGAATTTGGTTGTAAACTTGACGATTTAATGCACGCAACTGGGATGGATCAGTAATTTCTGGAACTGTATTTAAAAGTGCTTCTAAATCTTTAACTGGCGGCTTTGTATTAGCTGTCAATGATCGTGTAGGCGTTGCAGCAGCTGATGCTGGAGCAGTGATATTGTTTTTTGTAGAGCTAGTTTGCTCATTTGGTTTAGGTTGCGGTGGACGCATTTGGGGAGGTGGAATCAAGTTAAACGCGATCGCTGCTACTGCTAAACTTGACACACCCACAGCAGCAGGAACAGCCTGCCTGATCACAGCCTGACTAGCACCACCATACCGTCTGGTAACCGGTTGTAGTTCTAAAGAAAGTTCAGGTAAAGTTTGGGTATCAGCAAAAAACTGATCCACTGCTTCCACTAAATCAAACAACTGTACTGTATTTAAATCTATTTCGATAGGCGGACGTTTGGAATTGTTAGAGTTATCAAACCCCTCTGGAGCGCCTTCTGAATATATTATTAACCTATGTCGATTGCTGTCAATTTTCCGAAACTCTACTAGCTCCGATTCCTGGTTGTGTGCCTGCGGATTGGGTACACTACTTAAAAATTCTTGGGCATAGCCACTAACAGCCCTCACCAAACTTTCAAAAAATTCCCGCCCTCCCGTTAGGGGTTGGTTGTAACCAGATAAATAACATTCTGCATTTACCAATATTGATAATTCCGGGCGCATTTCCTGGAAGTGTGCAGCCCTAGTGACATCACTTAACCCTTCTAAAAGCAGTGTACAATTAGGCAAACTGTACTTACGTTGAATATTCATTCCACTTCACCGTCAAAAAGACTAATCCAGAATCGCTGCATTCCAGCTGTACCAGTACAAAATAGTAATTGTCCTAACAAATTTATAGCTAGCTCATCTAATTTTGCATCAGAAGTTAATGCCAGGGCACCAGAACGTCGAGCATTCATCCGGCTCTTAAAATGCGCTCTAAACCTCTCTAAGTAATTAGATAGGCGCAAATTCTGTTCTAATGGAATCTGCTTTTCTTCCATTTGTTGACAGATCATTAGTAATTGGCGAATCACAACAGTTAAACGCCGCGCTATATAGCAAGCAATGACCACCAGAGCTTTTGCTTCCATGATACTTAAGGGACGGCGCATGTGCGCTCTCCGTAGCGGATTAGAGCTACGCATCCGCCATAAATTCACCCTGTCTTTAACAATTCCTTTTAGATCCAACTCTTGAGCAAAAGTCAGGATTGCTTCCGAACCACCCAGCTCTAAAGCTTCAATTGCCAGTAAAATCAGGTCAATTTGCAACCGAGTTCTGCGAGGACACGTTTTGGAAGCGATCGCAGGATCTGGCAAAGTGTCCAGAACCATCGGCAGTGAATCTTGAGTTGGACTGTTGAACGGCGTTAAACTTGCTGAGACATTCATTCTATAAAATACCTTGTGCGGTTCCAACAGACTAGATAAAACAAATTTAAGATCGGTAGCCAAGACTTGAGCATTAAACTTGTGGCAGTAGCATGACTACCTGATATATACATTACTTAACTCTTTATACTCAAATTCCCTATATTGAAATCAAAATTTTAAAACATAACTTAATTCACCTTTATTTAGTGCAATACCTCTTATAGCTTGATTTAGATTCTAATTATCGTCAAT
>NZ_CAXTNE010000101.1:0-25055 GCF_964245445.1 uncultured Nostoc sp. | reverse complement strand
TTTTTAGCGATCGCTGGTTTTTGATCCTACCTCACCAAATCGCGTTGCTCCCTACCAGGTATGTGTAAATCACAAAACTGAGCATAGTCTTGTGTTTGAGTTTTCCATTCCAGTTTCCGGTGGGCATCAACATCTACAACTTGTTCAAAAATAGGTAACAGTCCCACTACTCTTGCTGTTACTTCTGACCAGTCAAAAGTAAGAGAACCGAGTTGGTTTGTCTCATTACGGCAAACAACTGTAGCTTTTGGGGTAGATTCTTGAAAATATTTGACTTGATAAACTTGAATTTTCTGAATTTGAGCTATTGTTGCCCAAAAGCAAGGAATGCCAGCCTGCTGTAACTGTTTCCCGTAAAATTTTAGTTCTCCCACTTGTCCAGTGCGATACAACCTCCAGCCACGACTTGGCAGTAAGAGCCGTGCAGTGTAGGGGTCTAGCTGCATAATTTGGGAAAATTTTCGAGACGCTTCTGTTTTAAGTTCGTTACTGAGTGGCTCTAAAACTAGTACGCCAAGTTCGGTGTTATTCCCTTCGGCTGTTGCTTGAGAAATGGCTCTTTGTCTTTCTTCTACTTCCATTTCTTGTAGCCGTCGCAAACCTTGACGTGCGAGGGTCACTATTCTACTATTCCTCGTATCTCGCAGCAGTTGCCGATATACTTTTTCTGCATCCTGGAGCTTTCCAGATATTTCATGCAGCCGACCAAGATAAAATTGTACCCAAGGATGTTCTGGCGATTCTACTAGCAGCTGTTTAAGTAATTTAGCAGCTGTTTGATAATCTCTCTGTTCAAAGGCGATCGCAACTTGCTCAATCATCACTTACTTTAAATACACGCTGGAGTGATGTCTCACGCAAAATCTCTTTTGCGTGAGCTATAAATCATTTATACTTCACAAGCTGCGGTAATCAAGGATAATGCTACGACTGGGGCTGTAACTGCTCTCAGGATGCGGCGACCAAGGGAAACAGGTTGAAATCCAAATGCGATCGCATTCTCGATTTCTTGTGTTGTCCATCCCCCCTCTGGACCAGTAGCAATGACAATCGTTTCTTGTCCTATGTCATTTATCCTTTGTCCTTTGTGCTGTAAGCAATCTTTTAAATGGGGAAACTCACCACGCGCTTCACAGATATATTGCTGACTGTTTACAAATGACATAGGTGCTTCTCTACGAGACGCTACGCGAACGCCTTCCCGCAAGGGATGACTAGTGACTAATGACAAACCCGTATTAAAAGTAACAGGCTCTAAAATTGTCGGTACGAATGAGCGCTCTGATTGCTCGGCGGCTTCCGCAGCGATGCGCCGCCAGCGTTCGAGCTTTTGAGGACTAGGATGAAGCAAAGTGCGATCGCTCAATACTGGTGCAATACAAGTTACTCCTAACTCTGTACAACACCGCACAACTTCATCAAATCCATTGCCTTTAGGCAACGCTACCATCAGCGTAATTGATACAGGTAATTCAGTTTCCACCAAAAGCGCTTCTAAAACCCGTGCTTGTTCCCCTGCTAGCTGCGCTAACCACCATTTTCCTTTACCATCCATTGCAATAAAGCGATCGCTTTCACGCAAGCGCAACACACGCCCCAAATAATGCTGTTGTTCTTTGGTGAGTAAAATTTGCCCTTGTTGAAATTGGGAGGGTGCGATCGCAATTCTTTGCAGTTGAGACATTTTTCTTAATAAATTATTGCCCTGCTGTAGACATCTGTTGTCTAACCCAGGTACGGAAAGCACGAGTTGCTGCTATTTGTCCAAGTTTCTTGCTTTCTTGAATAAATCGGGGAATCTCTGTTACCAGCACAGGCGCAAAAGTTGGACTGCGATCGCTCTGTAAGTATTGCCCACTGTTAAGGATGTAGATCCTCAAGACATTTCCGTTATACCGCCAGAATTCTGGGACTCCCATTGAAGCATAAAGGCTTAACTTGTCTATCTTGGATCTAGAGTATTCTACTTCCAGTACTATGTCTGGTGGTGGGTCTGTATTCAGGTCAATATTTTCTTTGTTGCGGACTAACAATTCATTTTGGATATAGTAACTACTGTCCGGCTCTGCTCCTTGCTCCAAATCATCCCGCGTCATAGTCAACGAGCCAGCGCTTTTAACTTCTAAACCAAATTCTTCACACAGCACAAGAACAAAACCTTCAATGAGACGGTTTGAATTCTCATGCGGCATTAGCGGAGTCATAATTTCTACTATTCCGTTGTCATAAGCTAGTCTTTTATTTCGCTCAGATCCCATATCTGCCAGCATAGCTTTGAATGTCTGCCAGCTTATGTTTTGCAGCACATCCCTAGTTTCTGCGAATTTTGCTGTTGTTACCATATTTCAGTTTTCCTGTGGATGTGTCACCAAAGAGAGCAGGGGAGGCAGGGGAAGAAGAGAAGCAGGGGGAGAGAAAAAATACCTTCTCTGCTCAAAAGGGGACTGAGAGCAACTAAAAAGGACTTATGTGAGAAAGACACAGATTAATTTATCTGTGTCTTTTTGTAGTTTTATTATTTTAAACTTTTCGGCTTAGGAAAGATTCTGGAAATAAGCTTCTAGCGCTTCAGTCACTAATTGAGTCATCGGCTTCCCTTGGCTTTCTGCTACTTCCTTCAACTTGCTATAAACCTCTTCTTTCAAATTTACCCGGTGACGTGATTTGCTTGCACCATTAGCAGTGTTAGGATCGTAGCTAGCAGCAAATTCGCGGATGGCATCAAAACCAACGCGATCGCAAAAATCACCAAACTTTTCCTTCGATTTCCGAGATTTCTTAAAGTAAACAAAAATTGGTTCTAAGAAGATTTCTAAGTCATTGTGGTGCAGCTTCTCTGTGTAAGGTTGTGCCAGTCGAGTCTGATTTGGCGAACCCCCTAACCATAATTGGTAAGATTCTGGAGCGCTACCGACAAAGCCCAATTCTGCTAAGTAGGGACGAGCGCAACCGTTGGGGCATCCTGTCATCCTCACCACAAAATGCTCGTTTTGTAAACCAACTTTATCCAAAAGGGCGCGAACCCGCTCCAAAATGCCTGGTATTGCCCGTTCTGATTCAGTGATTGCCAAGCCGCAAGTGGGCAAAGCAGGGCAAGCCATTGCATACCGCACTAAAGGTTCGATTTTACTAGGATCGTCTCCGACACCGTGACGGCTGAGAATGTCTTGAATCGCTTGCTTGCTATCTGGTTCGATATCGTAAAAAATCAGGTTATGGTTGGGTGTCAAGCGGATGGGTAAGTTGAACTGCTCAACAATTTCCCGTAAAGCGGTTTTCAGTTGAAACGAGCCTTCATCTTTGATTCGACCATTGTCAATGGAAATTCCTAAGAATAGCTTGCCATCACCTTGTTCATTCCAGCCGAGGAAGTCGTAATATTTAAACTCTGGCAGTGGTTTGAAGGCTTCGACTGATTTACCGAAATATTCTTCAACTTGAGTGCGGAATTTATCTAGGCCCCAATCGTTGATTAAATATTTTAATCTGGCATGACGACGATCAGTGCGATCGCCATAATCTCTCTGGGTAGCAACAATCGCTTTCACAATGTCGTAAACGTCATCTTTCGCCACATAACCGATGGGGTCTGCTAACCTAGCGAAAGTTTCCTCTTTACCGTGTGTTCTACCTAAACCACCACCAGCAAAAATATTAAATCCTTCTAATTGCTTTTTCTTATTGGTAATCACTACCAACGTCAGGTCTTGAGAATACAAATCAACCGAATTATCTCCTGGCACTGTCACGCAAATTTTGAACTTGCGGGGCATATAGTACGTGCCATAAATCGGTTCTTCGTTGTCATGGATAATTGTGCCATTCCCATTGCGTTGTCGCGCCGCCTTCACCTCTGGGTTCTCTTCAGCACTAATTGCTTTTTCCCCATCTAACCAAATTTCGTAATAAGCGCCTGTCTGCGCTGATAGCAAGTCAGCAATATTCTGGGCATACTCCCAAGCATACTGATACTCTGGGCGATTCTTAAAGGGGGCTGGTGGTGCCATCACGTTGCGGTTAATGTCGCCGCAAGCTCCCAAAGTCGTACCCAAATTCTTGACAATTGTGGCAATTGCTGATTTAAGATTCTTCTTTAAAATTCCGTGCAGTTGGAAACCTTGACGGGTAGTCGCTCGTAACGTTTGGTTGCCATACTCATCAGCTATTTTATCTAAAGCCAGATACAGCTGCGGCGGTACTAAACCACCCGGATTTTTTGTCCGCAGCATAAACTGGTAATCTTTTTCCTGTCCCTTGGTGCGGTTGTCGCGGTTATCCTGCTGATAAGAACCGTGATACTTCAAAAGCTGCACCGCATTTTCAGTAAAATGGGTAGTGTCTTGAAGGATCTCAGTTGCTACAGGTTCACGCAAAAAATTACTATTTTCCTTGATTCCTTCGAGTTTGGAAGGCTTACGGCTAGCGATGGGGGAAGGAGCAGATTTAACCATTAGAGTTATATAGTATTCTCAATAAAGCATTAGTAGACGCCGAGTCAGCACCCTTCGGCTATTTTATCCCCGGTAATCCGGCCGGAATAATGAGGAATAGTTTAATTTTACCACGGCAAAAGCCGGCTTTGTCAGTGATGTAACACTTAACAAAACCAGCTTTTTCAGTAGTGAGTTTTGTTAGCGATAGCAGGGCGTTGAGCCAGTGCTGAGTCCTGAGTACTTAAGTAAAGTATAGAGCGACTGAGGACTCAATAATCATTTATTTGAAGCGATAGCCTAAACCACCATTGATGCTAACAGCAGGAGTATCGCTATTTTGGTAAGCACCAATTCCTACCTTAGCATTAGTGTAGACGAGGAAATTGTTAGCAACTTCTGATTCAACACCAGCACCTACCACTACTGAATCTTTGTTACCTATAGGAGTTGGTGAGCCATCTTTCTCTACAAAAGAATAACCACCAGTTAAATAGGCATTAGTTCTATTAGCGATGGGCACATCCACAGAAAGTTCTGGGATAATGGCACTTGTCTTATCACTCCAGAGGACATTACCGCGTGCAGAAAATGGTGTAGTTCCTAATTTCACGCGACCTGTGACATTACCACCAAATGTTGCATCATCGTTGATACCTTGTCCGCCGCTAGTAACACCAGCTGCAACACCAGCACCAACATAGCTAGCATCAGTACCTTTTTTGGTTTCAGCAGAAGCTTGACCAGCTGATAGAACAAGAGGAGCAATTATTAAGGAAGACAATGCAGAAATTGCCACGAAAGACTTGAGTAAGCGTTTCATAATTTTTACAAAATTTTGTATTTTTTACTTGTATATTCCCAGTCGAAAGTTGTGTAATAATGTTCCAAATGTTTCCCAGATTTTATTAACTTAATGTTGTTGTTGATGCATGATGTATCGAGGTAAAATATCCGTAAAAATCATAAATAAGCTGTTATAATTACATTCAATGTCTTTTTATCTAGGTTCTTTGTTCCAAAAATAGACGCTTTGAAAACTGGCACAATATTTGGAACTAAAACTAAGTTGAGAGATGGTAAATAAAATACTCGATTAACAATTTTTGCCGAGCTTTTCATAGATGATGAAAAGTATGCTGTAGCATCCGTTGCAACAAGCTATAGAGGGAATCTATAAAGTTAATTTTGAGCAATTCTTGTGGAGATTGAATAATGCTAACCGCTACAAAAACGTTGTCTGGTTTGATGGGTTTATGTGTCGGTGATGCGTTGGGTGTGCCGGTGGAGTTTACTAGCCGCGCTGAAAGAGTAAAATCTCCAGTGACAACGATGCAGGGTTATGGCACATGGAATCAACCACTAGGAACTTGGTCAGATGATAGTTCATTAAGCTTTTGCTTGGCAGAATGCCTTTGTAGGGGGTATTCGTTGGATGCTATAGCTAATTCCTTCTGGCGCTGGTACAAGGAGGCTTACTGGACTCCCCGTGGCGATGTCTTTGATATTGGTCAAACTACCCACACAGCTATTATGCGCCTGAAACAGGGAGTTGTTCCCCATCAAGCGGGTGGGAAGGTTGAAAATAGTAATGGCAATGGTTCTTTAATGAGAATCTTGCCGATGGCTTATTGTCATAGAAACTTAACTTTAGGCGAATTGCTGGCGCGGGTGCATGATGTTTCGGCGATTACTCATGCTCATGCGCGATCGCAAATGGCCTGCGGCATTTATATTAGTATTGCAGTGGCGCTTTTAGAAGGGGCTGACCCGCAAACAGCTTATTTACAAGGATTGCAAGATATCCAAACAATTTATTCTGTCCGAGAATTTTTGTTAGAAAAGCCCCATTTTGGCAGAGTTTTGAGTGGTGAGATTGCCAAGATACCAGTAGAAGAAATTAATTCTGGTGGCTATGTGATTGATACCTTAGAATCATCCCTGTGGTGTTTGTTAAATAGCTCGTCTTATTCTGAGGCGGTGTTGAAAGCTGTCAACTTAGGCGGAGATACCGATACTACTGCTGCTGTTACTGGTGGGTTAGCGGGAATTTACTACGGGGTGGAAAATATTCCTAAACAATGGATGAACCAAATTGCTCGTAGACAGGACATTATTTACTTAGCAGAGCGTTTTGCAAGGGCTGTTTACAGTTAGTTTGGAATTAAAAATTATACCAAGCATTTGATAAGCGATTTTTCGCAAGTAAAATCAGTGGTAGAAAAGTTTCATGCTGGTTGAACAATGCTAACCTCTGCAAAAACGTTGTCTGGTTTGATGGGTTTATGTGTTGGTGATGCGTTGGGTGTGCCAGTGGAGTTTACCAGCCGCGCTGAACGAGTAAAATCTCCAGTGATATCTATGCTGGGTTATGGAACTTGGGATGTTCCTGCTGGTACGTGGTCAGATGACAGTTCGCTGACCTTTTGCTTGGCAGAATGTCTTTGTAAGGGATTTTCACTGGATGCGATTGCTAATTCCTTCTGGCGTTGGTATCACGAAAGTTACTGGACTCCTCAAGGGGAAGTATTTGATATCGGTAACACCACATTTTTAGCAATTGTGAACTGGAAACAAGGAACTCCACCCCTAAAAGCAGGTGGTACTAGTGAAAATAGTAATGGCAATGGTTCGTTGATGAGAATCTTGCCGATGGCTTATTTTCACAAAAGTTTAACTCTAGATGAATTGATTGCACGGGTACACCAAGTTTCTTCCATTACCCACGCTCATCTCCGTTCTCAAATGGCTTGTGGCATTTATATTAGTATTGCAGTGGCACTTTTGGAAGGGGCTGATCCTCAAATAGCTTATTTACAAGGATTGCAAGATATTCAACCAATTTATTCTGTCCAAGAATTTTTGTTAGAGAAGCCGCATTTTAGCAGAGTTTTCAGTGGTGAGATTGCTAAGTTGCCAGTGGAAGAAATTAATTCTGGTGGCTATGTGATTGATACCTTAGAGTCATCCTTGTGGTGTTTGTTAAATAGTTCGTCTTATTCTGAAGCGGTGTTGAAAGCTGTCAACTTAGGCGGAGATACCGATACTACTGCTGCTGTTACTGGTGGGTTAGCGGGAATTTACTACGGGGTGGAAAATATTCCTCAACAATGGATGAACCAAATTGCTCGTAACCAGGACATTATTAACTTGGCAACTCGTTTTGAAGCAGCTGTTTACGCTTAGAGTTAGTAGTTGAGAGTAAAGAGTTATGAAAATCCTAACTCCTCACTCTTTACTTTTAACTTGCTGAGAAATCCATTGCAAGTAGGCTTGAGAACCGGCAACAATTGGTAAGGCAATAATTTCTGGCACTTCATAGGAGTGCAATTCTTTAATTTTGGCTTCCATTGCCGGAAATTGCGCCAAATCAGTTTTAATCAGTAATTGCCATTCTTGCTCTTTATGCAGTTCCCCTTGCCAAATGTAAATTGAGTGGATTGGTAACAGACTCACACAAGCAGCGAGTTTAGCTTTCACAAGGGCATTTGCAATTGCTTCTGCCTCTTGCATGTTGCCAGATGTCACCAATACCACACCATAGCCAGCAGGTGTCTCCATGACCTCTAAACCGTCGCAGACAAAGAATAGACCTGACCATCAATCAGCAGTCGTGTGATGCCCTTAGCTTGCAAATGAGTACGAGCCTTATGAAGCATTTTACTATCAGGAACTTTAATCACGCGATCGCGTTTAGTAGAAAAGCGCTTGGCTACACGATGGTTATCAAACACCGGCAGAGTTCTTTGCTGGGTTTCCAGGCTGGGAATTTGCCCCAAGTCACCAAAGTCTTTGAGAGGACGGGTAATTAATTCCGAAGAACGGTCAATCACCAAATAGCAAGTTTTCGGCAAATTGGCTATTGACAGAGGTAAAACTTGAACTGATGCTTCACCTGGTCTACGTTTTGTGACTAAAGGTCTTTGATCATCCAGGTCATCGTCATCAAAGTCTTCTTCCTCAAAATCATCATCTTCTAAATCATCATCATCTAAATCGTCCAAATCCTCCGATTCGTCGAGCAAATCTTCACCCAGCATCTGCGCGATGACGGCTGCTCCTGGATGTTCATTCTTTAGCGGTGGAATGGGAATGCTGACTATTTCCGGCAGCTTTGGCTCTGGAGTTTCTAATTTCTCTGTGACTCGGAGCTTGGGTTTTTCCGTCGCCGAGGGGCGTCGCCGCAACCGTCTACTAGCAGCGAGTGACTCCGCCGTTTCCTCTGAGTAAAGTTGCTCCTCTACATGAATTACGCGACGTGGTAGTGGCTCAACCTTTGGTACTTCCACTGGTGGGCTTTCGATGGGTGGAACTTCTATCTCCGGCTCTGGTTGAGTCAGCAGAGGTAATTGCTCGTAGCTTACCTGCGCCCTACCCTCAGGAGTTCTCGCAGCCCGCTTTAAGGAGACTAAGTATTCATACTCATCTTCTGGCAAGGTGCTTTTGAGCAGGCGACTAATTGTCGAATTACTCACACCATAGCGATCTGCCAAAGTTGAGGTTGTTTCGGCAGTCTCTCGATATAACTTAAGAATTTCTTGCTTGTCAGAGTCTGTTAGTTTTCTCACGGTAGATACCAAAAATCTTTACTAAGCTCGTTTTCGTCCACTGGTACGGCGCGTTCGTCTTAGTGATGCGTCATATTCTAAGACAGCGCCCAAACCAAATAACACTCCACTAAACACCCAAAACACTTCTAATATCTCTCCACTTTGATAATTGGGGCCTTGGGCATATTTAAACCACATATCTGCAATGTAAAGCGAAAAGGCCGCGGCTGCAATCATTCGCCAAGACTGGGAAACTCTTCCCCCCCAAAAGGCTAACAGCAGAGTGGTAGCAATAATTAACAGAACCACATCGCTAACTACATAAAACCAATTCAAAATAGCGACTAGCAGTTCTGTGGGTTTTTCCTGTTGCATAGAAATCCACCATGCCAACAAACTACCGAACACTGCAATTGCTAACACAATTAGCCACTGCCATTTTTCCAGATTAATTCGCCTGGAAGCCACAGCTAAAGTCATGCCTGCGCCAAGTAATAGATAAGTCAGTACAAAAAATATATCGCCTACAGACACATCCGGTTCATCTTTTAAAACTATTTCCGTATAGCCGAAAATTATCCCCCCGACGAAATAGGAAAGCATACCTAAGCCAATCAAGAGCCAAACATTTCGACCACTGACGATTTGCGGACTCAGCCAGTTCCTCAAGCATAAGATACCGGCAGCCAAATAAGCGAAAGCTTCAAAAATATTTGTGCCAATCACATACCACTCGGCGCGGCTTTCTATGCCATCTGCTCCGGGAACTTTGGCACTAAACAACAAAAAGTATAGCAGTGCCAGTACGGCCCAGCCAATATTAGCTAAGACAATGTTCTGAGTGTTGAAAATGGATTTAGAAAGGAACGAATTCTCGTAAGAGTTATTCATAAAACTTGACTATGTAGATGCTCTCTGGCAGTATTTTGAGTTAAAGGACTGTATATCTAGCAGTGTATCTGCTAAGTAATGCACAATCGGATACTAAAAGCAAGTGCCAGTAGCAGGAATTTTGTTACTGCCATAGTTTACCCAGTGGCGATTGATTTAGCCAAGTGATAAACAGTGATCGCTCGGCTTCTGGCATATCTTCTAGCTTATAAATCACTTGTTTGGTAAAATTAGCGTTGCCAAAATAGCCCTTTCCTAATCGATGCAGTTCTTGTAAGAGGATAACTACATGATTTTCTTGCCAATCAGGTATTTTGGCTGTCGGCAAAGGATTAGTAGATACCAAATATTTAACCGCTTCTAGGGAAGATGCTTGAGGAAATTGTTTCTGCTTGAACACCTCCGCAATATCTTTTTCAAATAATGCAGCTTGCCTAGCACCTAAAAACTCTTCAATGTCGATAGAAACACCTTGCAACAGCAAAATACTGGCTTGGATTAAAATCGCAGTTTTGCCATGACCACCTGTGTCACTATCCAGTTGCTCTAAACGGATTTTACCCCAAACACTAAAGCGTTCTGGTTCCTCCAGCAAAACACAGGCTTTACCTCGGTTATCCGTTAATTCTCTCCATAAGGCTCTAGCTTCTTCTTCTTGACTAGCTTTGAATACGCTAATTAAGCGAAAAGTCTGCCCTTGATAACTGAGAATCGGCACCTGCTGATCCTTTTTTGGGTGCTGAATGCTTGAGATTTCAACATCCTGCCGTTTGAGAATAAACATGGCACTAGCAAATAACTCCTCACAGGGGCACTCTTAATATGGAATATATAATGGCATTTGGCAGCATCGCCAAGGCTGAAATTACCTAGCATACTGTGGAAATGAGCCTAGCGATCGCCAGATCCTTCCCGAAGGTAGCCGCCCAGAGGACGGTGGCGTTAACAGGCAAATAACCTATTGACAACTCAATATATCTAAACCAATACCCCATCTGTTTCGTTTTCGGTGTAGATTAACTAACTAGCGACTTGCATCTTAGCCTTGCTAGTGGTAAATCTGCAATTTTCGATTGCTTGTTGGTAGGTGAAGACGATATAATAGTGTAGATGACTCCTTTGGGAGCCATTATTTTGTTTTGGGCGCGTAGCTCAGTGGATAGAGCAATTGCCTTCTAAGCAATCGGTCGCAGGTTCGAACCCTGCCGCGCTCGTTTTAACTCAATATGAACCCTTAAGCACGGTGAACTGATATGATGATTTAATCGATTGAGGGTTCGTTCTTGCTGCATCATACTAAAAACAAGGGCGATATTGCTGCTACGAAAGCGATGTCTGACGACAAGCCGCTTGGGCGTCTACGCCGATTTAACACTTAAAGGATACTTGATTCTCACACCACTTGTTTGTGAGCATTTACCTTTTGACCTTGTTGTCTACAAAGACGATAAATTTTACAAAATACAAGCTAAATATGCAGGAGATAATAGAGTAGTCAATAAAACTATTTGGGTAGATAAAAATGGTACTCATCAGAAGAAGTATAAAGTAAATGACTTTGACTTTTATGCTGTTTATCTGCCTGACATAGATAAAGTTGTTTATCCGTCAATTAACTTTAATGGTTGCTACATTACTACTTAGATACCTAATTCAGCTACACCGTTTTACTGGTGGGAGGATTTTACAGACTTTACTGAAGCAGCATCTAAGCGAACCTACAAGGAGTTTGGCGTTGATTTAACAACCAGAATGGTTAACCCAGACTCTAGAATTCACACCAGAAAAGTAGAAAGACCGTCAAAAGAAGAACTAGAAAAACTAGTTTGGGAAAAGCCAACTGCACAAATTTGTAGAGATTTTGGCGTGTCTGACAAGGCTGTAGAAAAGTGGTGTAAAGCTTACGGGATAGAAAAGCCACCTAGAGGCTATTGGGTGAAGAAAGCTTATAGAAAGATAGAACGACAGTTAACAACCGATGACGAATTTTTATTAATGTAATATAAGTTAGTTAAATTAGTGTACTTACAGCTTTAGTACTACGAATACTCTACTTTATTTAATTTAGTTAGTAGAATTTAAAAAAATCTGACAGTTATAGCATACTTAGAACTTAACTCTCAGTTTAGAGTAATTATTCTCTTAACCAAAAATTCTATTTCAATGTAAATCATTTTACTTAACATACTTATTTTTAAGTTTTGATGATAGATATATCAAGCTGCTCTCACCGCGGCGTTGCCGCGCCATCACTTGTGCCAGTTGCGTAAGTCCTATGAAAATAGAAGCATTAGAGGCAGCCATAGCAGGACTTTTTATCTACGTGGTGATGAATCCACAAAAATAATTCTTTAATACAAATATCTTATAAATTTGTCTATTGTGATAAATAATTCTTTTATGCAAGTTTTATGCAACTAGACTGACGCAACGCGGTACTGGTGGAGTACAACCAATTTATGCAACTTGCACGAAATCATTGTTCTTCTATGATTTAAAAAGCCCGTGACGAGGATTGAACTCGTGACCTCACCCTTACCAAGGGTGTGCTCTACCACTGAGCCACACGGGCGAAATATAACTCTGGTTTTTTAGTTGTAAGTTACAATGCTGGGAGCTTTGCTCTTAACCCAGTCATTATAACCTATAACTTCGTAAGTGGTGGGCCGGGCTGGATTTGAACCAGCGTAGGCGCTAGCCAACGGATTTACAGTCCGTCTCCATTAACCACTCGGACACCGACCCAATTTGTCTCACGATTTAAAATCTTAGCATCATCTTTTAGAAATTGCAAGTGGTTAGAAAAAATAACTTCTGGGTAGAGACGCGGTTTTGTTGCGTCTCTACATAATATATAAAAAATACTAGTTACACACTCATCTCCAGCATTCGTTGCATTGGTCGCAGTGCAGCAAGGCGAATATCCTCTGACATGGTAATTTCGGGAGTACGATTTTTCATTGCCCAGTAAAGCTTTTCTAGGGTGTTTAACCGCATAAACGGACATTCGTTACAAGCGCAGTTATTCATCGGTGGGGCAGGAATGAAGTGCTTGTCAGGAGCTAGTTTTTGCATTTGGTGAATGATTCCCGGCTCCGTAGCAACGATAAATTCTTTAGTGGGGCTGTTTTGACAATATTTGAGTAAAGCGGCTGTAGAGCCAATAAAGCTGGCGTGGCGCAATACACTACTTTCACATTCTGGGTGTGCGATCGCCTCTGCTTCGGGATGGGCAATTTTTAACTGGACAATTTTCTTTTCTGAGAAGGTTTCATGGACAACACAGCTACCTTGCCATAGCACCAAATCTCGTCCCGTCTGTTCCATTACATACCGACCCAAATTCCGATCCGGGGCAAAAATAATCGGCTGTTCTTTCGGTATCTGCTGCACAATTTTCACAGCATTGGAACTGGTGCAAATAATATCGCTCATCGCCTTGATATCAGCAGAACAGTTGATGTAAGACACCACCAAATGATTCGGATGTGCTGCTTTAAAAGCTGCAAACGCCTCTGGTGGACAACTATCTGCTAAGGAACAACCAGCATCCAAATCTGGTAAAAGTACTAATTTATCGGGATTAAGTATCTTTGCTGTTTCTGCCATGAAGTGAACACCAGCAAAGACGATCGCATCCGCATTAGTTTTTTCTGCGGCTTTTGCTAGTTGTAATGAATCCCCAATAAAGTCTGCAATATCCTGAATATCTGGCTCTTGATAATAATGCGCCAGGATAACGGCGTTAAGTTCTTTTTTGAGACTCTCAATGGCGGCAAACAAATCTAGTGGTAGTTCACCCAGTTGGGTGTTTTCTCGTTGAGCTAGTGCAGTGGTAAACACAGTTAGGGGGTGCTTTAAGTTGCAAATTTATGTCCTGTGGAATCAATTATAGTAGTTTTTACCAAAAATAGTGGACGGTTGATATTTTGGGGTTGTGTCCAAATCGGGCTGAGTTTCATATCCTGGAGATAGACGGCAAGGAAAGTGGCATGACCAGTCAGAAAACTCAATCGATAAACCTCAAAATTGCTGTAGTTGGAGATATTCACGACCAATGGGAAGTGGAAGATGGCGTTGCACTCAAGCATTTGGGTGTTGACTTAGTGCTGTTTGTTGGGGATTTTGGCAATGAGTCAGTGGAAGTGGTCAGAGTGATCGCTTCTCTCGATATTCCCAAAGCAGCCGTGATGGGCAACCACGATGCTTGGTACACCGCCACCGAATGGGGACGCAAAAAGGCTCCTTATGACCGCTCTAAGGAAGACTGGGTACAGGAACAGCTCGATTTATTAGGCCCGTCCCATGTCGGTTACGGTAAGTTGGATTTTCCCGCTTGGAATTTAACTGTAGTGGGGGGTCGTCCCTTTACCTGGGGTGGCCCAGAGTGGAAATTCGCGGAAATCTGTAAAGAACGTTACGGTGTGGCGAGTTTGGAAGAATCCGCCGATCGCATCGTGAAAGCAGTTAAAAGCGCCGCTTACGAGACAATTATATTTTTGGGTCACAATGGCCCCAGTGGGTTAGGCGATCGCCCCGAAGACCCCTGCGGCAAAGACTGGCATCCAATTGGCGGCGACTTTGGCGATCCAGATTTTGGCGAGGCGATTTCTCAAGCCTTGACTGCTGGGAAAACTATTCCTCTGGTGACATTTGGTCACATGCACCGAGATTTACGTCATACCAAGAAGGTGCAGCGCAAGCCCATCTTTAGAAGTCCAGAGGGGACAATTTACTTAAATGCGGCAAGCGTGCCCAGGATTGTGGAAAATGACAGCGAAAAGTTGCGTAATTTTTCCATTGTCACCCTAGAGGCGGGTGTGGTTTCGCAAGTTTCCCTAATTTGGGTGGGGAATGACTTTCAAGTCGCTTCAGAGGAAATTTTGTATGAGCGATCGCGTATTGTGTCGTAGATACTCGCATCCAGTAGTGCAATCTGCGTAGATGATACGATATAGTATTATCTGTCAGCTTTAGTGCTAACCAACAAAAGCGCCTGAATAAGGTCTGAAAGTAGGGTATGCACAAGTTTGACAGATTTACTGGAGAGGTGGCAGAGTGGTCGATTGCGTCCGACTTGAAATCGGATGAGGCTAAAACCTCCGGGAGTTCGAATCTCCCCCTCTCCGTTTAGGAATTAAAAATTAAAAATTAAAAATTAAAAATTGAGGGGGATGAGGTTAGGTGGGGCCTTTAGTGGAGATAATGATGGCACTAAGAATTTTTGTTAGTTCTTCGGCTTCGGTTTGGAGTTGACTAATTCTTTCTTGAGGTACTATTTCGGAGGCAACAAGCAATCTTAACCAATACCGAGTTTCACGGGATTCTTTGAGTGCAATCATAAGCTTGCTGATAAAATCTGCTTTGCTTTGAGCAGCTTGTGCTTCTTCTACATTAGCTCCAATCGATGTTCCTAACCTTAATAACTGTTGAGCAAGGGTTCGTGCTACTCCTGGTTTGTCATCTAAAAACTGGCACAATTTGACTATGCGAACTGAAATAAGTAAAAGTGCGATTGCGGCCCAAGTGCAACGAAAATTGTAATGCCAATCAATGCGAAAGCGATGCACCAAAAACGCGATCACACACTCAAAAAGTTTAAAATTGGGAGGCAGTCAACGGCTGGTAAGGCAATTGATGCCTTTGAAGCGAACTGACACAGCACAGTAGACCGCTTAACATAATGATTATTGCTCATCCTGGATCTGTAGGTAGACGATACTTTCTCAAAATTTTTGCTTGTTCTAAATCTATGGCTTCTGACAAAAGTTGAGCTTCTTTAAGAAGTTTTGCAATCATTTCTAGCAGATATTCACTAAGATCCTGCTTTAATGGTGGTTCCTGCCATAAAGAGGCTGTAGTTCCAACTGTGTTTTCTATATATAGCGTTTGGAGCCGATGTAATTCTTTCATGCGAGAGAAGTGATAAGCAATCCGTCGTTTTGGAGAAGGATCATCTAGATACTCGACTACATCGCCCTTAACTGCATCCCAGGTTGAAGAATCAACATGATTGTCTAAGGGTATTCTATTGTCTTTGAATGTCTGTAACATAATTCCAAAATGCAGGCTGTTGAAAGTAAGCGCCTCCTTGATTGCTGTAAATGAACGAAAAAGACTAGCCGCTTCTTCTTTTTGTTTTGCTTTTTCAGTTTGGGCAACAATTAAGCTATTTGTCCAAAGTGCAAATGGAAGGGCAATAGGTATACCCAAAACAGTTGCAATAAAACCAGGTAAAAAATCTTTAAAAAACTCCGAGGTATTAATCGGTAGTTGCAAGGTTCCAATCATTTATCATTAGTTGTTTGACGGGAAACTTTCAGTAAAAAGTTTTTTTCTAATACATTGAAGCTAATAAAAAACCCCTAGCACATTCAGACTAGTGGCTTTTCATTTTCCAATATTTTTTCTTTTTAATATAACTATCCATCTTTCTGGTAGATGCTTGGGTATTAAACTAAGCTAGTTCTAACAAATCTCTGTCTAATGGATTCTCTGGGAAGAATACAGCAGCTGAAAGATTGAAAAAGTCTGCAAGCTTTTGAATGTGTTCCACCGTTAATTTACGTTTGCCTTTAAGTACATCAGAAACAATTGACTCTGTTTTAAAAATAGGAACTAAATCCTTTTGTTTAAGATTCAATTCTGCAATTAAAACTTTGAGAAGTTCTACTCCATAAATATCTGGAACCAAATCCTGTTTTGATTCGTATTCGTAAATCAAAATTCCCAGTAAATTCAAATAGTCTTCTTCTGACTCCGTTAGTTCCCCTTTATCAAGTAGACTATCGATAACTGCTTGAGTTTTTTCTAAATCTTCTTCATGTTTTATGGGGCGTGGGGGGAAATATGTAAGTAATTCTGTGTAACTGGTGTGATGATATAACATTTCTTCATTAGAGAATTAGTTGCTTAATTATTAGGACTAAGATTGGTAATACACCAATCTTAGTTTTACCTAATTGATAGCTTATAATTATTGCTAGCTATCAAACCATTCGTCATTCTTCCATTTGTCTCTATCGTATTCTGCATGAGTCAGAAACTCACGAATATATATAACTTTGATTTTATAGTTAATACAGGTTATTAGCCTATATTTATTCCCTCCAATATCAAAAATGACGAAGTTTTTTACTTGATCAGGCGCAAAAACAGAAGTACCTTTGACATCAGTAAAACTATTCCAATCTTGCACTTTTACAAGCTTCTTCCAGGCTCGTATGCTAGGTTCAGCATCGGGGTGCTTTTCACAAGCTTTATTAAGTCTGGTTTCTGTAATAATCCGCATATATAGGGTTTTCCTTTATTGTTGATAAAATACATGAGCTTCATCTCCTGATTGTGTTGACCTACAAAAATTGAAAACCTTAATAATAAGGCTTGAGATAATCTTAGCAAATTGCGAAGTCAAGCACAAGTGTTTGGTTTGTGAATATTTTTACTTCGCTAATCGGTGCAACGGAAATTGCAACGTTCATCAATGCAAAAAGCAGTGCAACCACAGTGTGCGATCACTAGCTCTCCCGATTGATCTTTAACCCTTAATTGAGTTGTCGTTGACATAACTTCCGACTTCAACGTGCAGTGATGCCACCACCTGCCGCCAATTGCGTACAAAATCGCCTGACGATCGCTCTTCTCTCCCATTGCTTGCATCGTGCTAGCATAATAATAAATTCTACTTTGAGGTAAAGCGATGGCTACCCTTTATGTAAGAAATTTACCCGATGATTTGTATGCAAAGCTGCAAGAGTTAGCAGCATCTGAACACCGTTCCATTAACGCCCAAGTTATAACTCTGTTAGAACAAGCTTTAAAGACTGAAGCACAGCAAATAGAAGACCAAAAACGCCAGAATGTACTTAAAGTCCTAGAAGAAAGTCGCCAGCGTCGCCGTGTGAATCCAGCAGATTTCGGATTACCTGATAGTACTGAACTGATTCGAGAAGACCGCGACAGATGACTACCCCTCTAAGATGCGTGTTAGATACCAGTGTGTGTATCAAGTATTTTATCGCTGATCCGCTAACTGCCAAAGTTAATCAGCTTTTCGACCATTTTGCCAATCCACAGACGGAAATATCTGTTCCAGACCTCTTTTATATTGAGTGTGCTAACGCCTTATTGAAGTACGTCCGTGCAAGGATGTACACTGCTGCTGAGGTTCAGACAGATTTGGCCACCCTCAAAGCTTTTCCGTTGCGTGTTGTCTCCACGGCTGATTTGATGGCGGATGCAGTTGCGATCGCATTAAATTATGGAATTTCCGCCTATGATGGCTCTTATGTCGCACTTTCACAGCAGGAAGGTGCTACTTTGCTGACTCTTGATGGCAAGCTGGTAAAGGCTTTAGCCGCTTCGTCTTACAATGTTTGCTCGTTTAATGACTTCGAGGTTCCGCCGTTGGAGTCAATGTAGAAGCGATCGCTTTTCCTCAATATATAGCAAAAGCCTTGGTGGTTAGGACATCAACAGATGATAAAACTTAGACACAAAAAGACTTTTCACCCAGTCCCCAGTCGCTTGCTATATATTCAACCCTAAAGTATTGGATGAGATTAAACATCTCGATACATCAGGGTTGAGGATGAGGTTTAAACTGTATTACACCGAAGTGAGAATCGCTTGGAATGATTAAGTTGCGCGATCAATTTTTTGCACTTCTTCATCAGATAGTTTCACATTGATAGCTTGTGCTGAGTCTTCAATGCTAGAAACCTTGCTAGCACCAGGAATTGGCAAAATAGCGGGTGACTTGGAACGCAACCACGCCAGAACGATATTATATACTGACACGCCTTTTTCTTTAGCTAAGTTAGCGATCGCAGGGATATCTTGTAAATCCTGATGGCGACGCCTACCACCAAAGGGACTCCAAGGCAAAAACGTCAATCCTTGTTGTTCGCAATACTTCAATACGCCATCATTTTCTGGCTGTCGTAGCCAAGGGCTGTATTGATTCTGCACTGAGACAATATCCACTACATCCCGCGCCCGTTTAATTTGTTCAACCGAAAAGTTAGAAACTCCTACAAATCGAATCAAACCTGCCTCCACTGCTTCTTTAACTGGCGCAAGGGATTCTTCGATTGTGTACTTAGAATCGGGCGAATGGTATTGCCAAACATCAATGGGTTTAGCACCACCCAACGCCTCAAAGCTAATTCGAATTGTTTCGCGTAAATGTTCTGGGTTCCCGTTGCTTGTCCAGTTACCATTGGGACGCATCAAACCGCCCTTCGTTGCCACAATTACTTGGCTAACATCGCCTTGGTAACTAGTAAGTGCCTTGTGAATTAGCCGCTCGTTGTGGTGCTTATCTGACTCATCTTTGCAGTAAGAGTCGGCAGTGTCAATAAATGTGATACCCAGATCCAAGGCCCGATGAATAACTTGGATTGATTCCGATTCGGGAGGGCGATTAGAGATTGACATGGGCATACCACCCAAACCGATCGCACTCACAAAGATACCAGTTTTTCCTAGCTGTTTGGTTTCCATGCTTCTAGTTCTAGCTTTCTGCCCCAATTATCTACCAGCTAGCCAAAGCTTGTTTAGCAATTCATCATAAATCCTCCCTAGTACTTAGACTTGGTGATAAGTGAATCGATTACCAAGGGAATACTCTACTCAAGGGTTAAGTATTCTATACACAAACACTGATGAAAATTGTAGAGGAAACGCGTACTAGATTACAGCTAAAGCATCAACCACTGAGATATTGGTTCATCGGGTGGTGCCTTTTTAGTATCTGTTTAACCTTTTTGATTTACTGCTTATTTTTTGAGTCTGCTTCAGTTAGAATAACTTGCGATCGCTTCTCCCCAAATCAAATTAATTGTGAATTGAGACGGTTTAATTTACTGGGGAGCATGGAAAAACTCAGAATATTTGATCCTCAAGAAGCATACATTCTTACAAAGACTAGTAGCAAAGGGGGAAAAACCTATCAAGTGATTATTGTGGCTCCATTACGAGACTTTGCCCTGCTATCACATGTTATATCAAGAGAATCAAGAAATTACCGATAAAATCAACGATTTTATCAATTCTGGGCAAACTTCCCTATTAGTGCAGCAAAATCAGCGCGATTATCTATTTTTTTTTAATATATTTATATTGATTGTAATGGCAATCGCTGCTTTTTTTGCAACATCTCCTGTAACTACCTGTACCTTTTATAAAAGTATCAATAAGGTATTTATCGAACGTAAAAGTTTGCGTGTCAACCAAGTTATCGAACATCCACTAGAGAATATTATGAGTTTTGATATCCAAGAAAAGCAATTTAAATACTCCAAGCTTTATCGGGCTGTAATTGTAGTTAAATTCTTCAAGGAAATTCCAATTAACCCACAATATACTGATGAAAGGAGTATCAGATATACAGTTTCTAGGATACACTCATTCCTAAAATCTTAATAAAAATTACCCGCACTACTTACCAGTGTATTCATAGACGAAAGTTACAGATCGCTGACTTTAGCCGATAAAATTGGGGATTTTGTTTATCACGAATGACTTAGGATTGCTATACAGACAAGGAACGCCGAGATTAAGTAAGTTTGAGTCAGTTTTTACGAAATTTTACAGCATCCTCGATAAGTATAATTCTTGCTCAACTACAAATACTCACTTTGTCAGTTTATCTATTTAAGCTATTTTGGTAAATAAAATAAGAAGCCTACATGATCGGCTGCTATTCTACATTTGACATAAAGCATTGTGAGTGCTAAAAGACGACTGCCAGAAACCATTGCCCATGTCAGAATCACCCGCCAATCCTGGCAACACGGCTTCCTTGAGGGTGAAGTGAGTGCAGGTGAGTTTGAGTGGCATTTCCAGTGGCATTTTCGCCGGGGAGAACTTGCCGTCAAGCCTTCCCAAGGCCGCGCCTTGATCAAAGAACCCCTTGGTCGATTTTTGGAGCAACAAGATTATCAGCTAGAGCCTGGAGGAGATTATGCTTTTACTATTCGGGCGGAACTTTAAAAGTTAGGAGCCATTCAATTTTGGATTTTTGATTTTGGATTGCAGAAAAAATCTAAAATCTAAAATTGACTGACTGCTGATTCAGTGAGGCGATTTAAGTATCTTTCGATTAAGAGGATGGCAACAATGTCATCTATCGGTCTTGGTGGCTGTCGCAAACCCTGTGGCAATAGCTTTATTAACCCTTTGGGCGGGAACATTTGCCAATAGCGATCGCGTGCTTCTAAGGTTGTGTAGCGCTCATCCACTAAAATAATACTCAACGGTTCTGTCAATTCCTGATATAATTTCTGTCTCCACTCCTTGGCTGTAGTTTGGTCGCCCATCACCATCAAAGAGATCGGAAACTTTTGACGCAGTGTCTCAATGGTAGCGATCGCCTCTTTTGCTAAGACGACCTGATGATAATACAATTGCCGATCCAGTCCCATCACCGCTAAACCACACTTATCTCGACCTGGATCAAACCCTAATATGACTGGTTGCGTTGGTGAAAATTCAGGGAAAGTCATAAGAAATTAAAAATTAAAAATTAAGAATTAGAAATGAATAAATGCAATCACAGCAACTATTTTGACTGCTGTATGATATGTTTAAATCTTACTAATAACAGTGTGCAAATAATTTTTTAAGTACTAAAAATAATTTGTCCGTTAACTATTGCCACTAATTTTACTCTCAATGGCCCGGCTGTATAAGTGTCCTCTGCTGCGATCGCTTTAATCTCCAAGGGTTGATTGTATTGTCTTAATTGGGTGACAAAGCGTAAGAAAGTCCCTTCTACTTGCACATCTTCGACAATTCCGGCATTACGGGCCCGAAATTGGGAAGCAGAAATCAGTATTTCCAGTCGCTGCTGTAATTGATAAGATGTCATGCTTTTGGAATCAGCAGTCGTTGTGGCCAGCACTGCGCCTCCCGAAAAAACCAATTGATTTCGGGCTGTATCGGTGAAAAATTCTATCTGCTTTTCTCCTCTGACGTAATTACCAGCCGAGAAAATTCGCACCACGTATTCTTGACCATCGCCAATCGGCTTGCTCAATTGGTCAACCCTATCCTGGGTTACGCGCAATAGCTCTACATTTGCCGGATTTGCACCAGGCTCACTTAATTCGAGGTTGGCGTTGCGATTGGCTTCTTGTAAAAGTTGTACCACTGCTTGACGAGCAGCACCAGGTTGGGTAACACGAATTACAGCAGCAGAGAGAACTTGACCGCGAACTAAGGCCAGCTTACCTAGACGCAGGTCGCGGTAGGACTGATAATATTTTTCCAGCCTTGCAACTTCCAGTTCTAGTTGGTCTTGTTGTGCTTCCAATTCTTTAAGGCGCGATTCCCGTGTGGCAATCACTTGCTCTCGCGCTGCAACTTCTACATTACGCTTTTGAATCAATTGATCGAGTTGGGAGATTTTTTGATCGCGCACTTCTATGGCTTCTTGGCGATTAGCAAGTTCGCGATCGCGTTTTTCAATCGCTGTTTTGGCTTCGTCAATAGCTTTTTTAGCTTCAGCGTACAGTCGTTGACGTTCTGTCTTCAGTAGTTCAACTGCCGCTTGTAGCTCCTTTCTTTGATTGTAAACGCTTTGCAATTCAGCTATAGCTTTTTGGTATTGAGTTACAACTTGTCCTAGCTGGCCTTGAGTGCGTTGGAGTTGAGTTTGAGTTTGGGCTTGTTGACTAATGGTGCGGTTCAACTGAGCTTGTGTTTGGCGTTGTTTGGCATTCGCCGCCTGTAAAGATTGATTGATTAGCTGCAAGTCTTGTTGTGCTTTTGCTTGAGCAATTCTTGCTTGGTTTAGCTCACTCTCTACCTGACTTTTTTGAGTTTCTGCGGTTTTTAGCTGTTCCCGCTTCTGTCTAAGGTCTGTTTGAATATCTTCTAATTCAAAGACTCCCTTTCGTAAGCCTTCGTCGGCAGCGAATAAAATCCCTAAGGTTGATGCTGAAATTAAACCGCCCGTAAAAATAGTTACTAGTACAGCAGTATTTTTTGGACGAAGGTTAAAAAGTGAGAGGCGGGCTTTGCCAACTCGTGTGCCGATGCGATCGCCCACGGTTGCAATTACGCCTCCCAGAATTAAAATTGCTGCGATGAGGATGTATCCGGTGGTCATCTTTAGCTACCGAAATCCTTCCAGATACAGCCTACTACTTTTAAGCATTGTCTGGAAAGAAGTGGAAATTGGCAATAGCTGAAATTACTCAATTTTAGATTTACCTCTAGCTATTAGTGTCATTTTTCAAAATAGAACACGCGCCGATTCCCCTTTCTCCAATTGATTTTATGTGAATTGCCTACTTAAGGTAACAGGTTTGTGCACAGTAATTTTCTTTTTGTGGATAGAAATCATCTTTTTTTCACGCAAATCCCCTAGTAGCCTAGTAACGGTAACACGAGTTGAACCAATTGCCTCTGCGATCGCTTGATGAGATAACTTCAGATCAATTGTGATCCCATCTGCACAAGGAACCCCAAAATCTCGACAAAGAATTAGCAAAAAACTCACCAACCTAGAACCCATATCTCGGTGAGCGAGAGTTTCAATCATCATCTCTGTTTGTAAAATGCGCGAAGACAAACCTCGAAGCATTAACATTGATAATTCTGGATTTTCCTTGAGTGCTTGCTCTACTTGTTCAATTGGTGCTGACAGTAATTCCGCAGGCGTAAATGCAACCGCATGGTAAAACCGATCCGACTTATTTCCCGTCAGCAATGACAATACACCAAAAACACTATTTTCCCGCAGCAGCGCTACCGTTATTTCCTCTCCTGCCTCGTACACCCTGGAAAGTTTAACAGCACCTTTCAAAAGAAAATAAACTCGTTCGGCAGGATCGCCAGGAAAAAAGATCGTTTTATTGCGTTCAAACGTTTCCACAACTGGCGGAAACGCCCCGGTCGCCATCTGACGAAATACATTTGCTAGGGCTTTATCTTGTGTCACGATCATCTCCCTTCCCCTACCCAATGCCGGAAAAACAAAAACTGATTACCTAAGAATACACCCGAAAAATGAATAAAGCACCGTCAACCTTTCTGTACTTTCCTATACTCAAACTCATCTCTTCATAACTCTTTGTTTATAATGATACATAATTGGTGATCCTTTCAGCTACAAATTGTTGATAAGTACTTCCAATAGCTGTATTAAAAAGGGTTTTTTAAAGAACAAATAAAGTTATTTTGGGAATATCTTTAGGAAAAATCAAGATTTTTGTCACAGCAAACACTCTTACCAATATTCCTTTTTGCAAATCCTGTATAAAACAAAGACAAAACGTGCCTCAGATTCTAGTATGCTCCTAGATGATTGATCGCATTAACAATTTATATGCTAAATCTGACTGGAAAAAATGCCCTTGTTACAGGTATTGCTAATAACCGCTCGATCGCCTGGGGCATCGCCCAACAGCTGCATAAAGCCGGAGCAAACCTGGGTATTACCTACCTGCCCGATGAACGCGGCAAGATGGAGAAAAAAGTTGCAGAATTGGTAGAACCCCTTAACCCCAGCTTATTTCTTCCTTGTAATGTCCAAAATGATGAACAGATTCAATCTACCTTTGAGACAATCCGCGATCAGTGGGGAAAGCTAGATATCCTCATCCATTGTCTTGCCTTTGCCAGCAAAGATGATTTGACTGGAGATTTTAGTCAAACCTCTCGTTCTGGCTTCAATACCGCCTTAGAAATTAGTACCTACTCGCTGGTGCAGTTAACTGGTGCAGCTAAACCTTTGATGACAGAGGGAGGTAGTATCGTCACCCTCACGTATTTAGGCGGTGTCAGAGCAATCCCTAACTATAATGTCATGGGAGTTGCCAAGGCGGGCTTAGAAATTAGTGTGCGTTACTTGGCTGCTGAACTAGGGCCGCAAAATATCCGCATCAATGCCATCTCCGCAGGCCCCATCCGCACTTTGGCATCTTCAGCAGTGGGTGGGATTTTGGATATGATTCATCATGTAGAAGAAGTAGCTCCCCTACGACGCACCGTAACTCAGCTAGAAGTGGGTAACGCTGCCGCTTTCTTATGTAGTGATTTGTCTAGCGGCATTACCGGACAAATTCTATATGTAGATGCAGGATATGAAATTATGGGAATGTAATTAGGGACTGGGGATTGGGAATTAGGTACTGGCTATTGGGAAGAATTTATTCCCCATTCCCCAGTCCCCATT
>NZ_CAXTNE010000100.1:14979-25056 GCF_964245445.1 uncultured Nostoc sp. | reverse complement strand
TATAAAGCTAGTTTGGGCTACATTTGGATTTAATTTTTGTTTAAGTCCCACTAAAGACCTACAAACACCCAGGCAATGGGCAACCAGATCCAGCAAGAACATTACTTCAGTTCTTCCCGGAATTAGTTCAAGAGCATGAAAAAGCAGTCATACCCAGAGGGGAGAAGATTGCCCCATCAGACGCAGTTAATCATCTGGAGTCCATTTTTTCAAAGCCTTATCAGGAAGTGGGATTTCTGGAAGTAGAAGAGAGTAGTATTTCTGAGACTGATTTAGACCAAATTGTGGCAATTGTTGCGGCTACTGCTAGTCCTCCAGCTTCTTTTGCCGCTATCAGAAACAGCCGTAAGTGGGGCGAAGAGAAAAAGAGTGTTCTTTACTTGAGAAATGCTCTATCACAATTGATTGACACTAACCGATTGTGCGGAAATGAAAAAGATGGTTTCAGCGTTATTAACGTTAACCAGTAACATTCGTCACAGTTCCCGTTGAGTTCCAGTTGAGTTCCGGTCAAGTTCCGGTATTCTTACATCTCCAAGTACGGATGAAGAATAGGGTCTTTATATTTTTCCAGCAAGATTTAAATTTTTTCTAAACATTTTCTGGAATGTGCGGGTATGGGAAATTTAAAAATGAGTGATAAATTAACCACAGCATTGCAAAAACTAGCTATCAGCCCAGTTAAGGCAGACAGGCTAGCTATCGAACGCCTAGAAAAACAGTACGGCGCTTCTTTACTAGAAATTACCAATGAGCTTGAAGATTATGCCATCGTTCACCAATCTATTCAAGACCAAAGAGCTAAACCCAAAAATCAGTTGATTATCGTTTGCTGTTATGGCTGTCTTTGGGGTGCAGTTATCGGAATTGCGACGTTGTTTATCAAGCCCAGCGTTACTGTAGCGGCGATTGGGTTGGGTTTTACGGCTGGGGTGTCTGGGAAATTATTGGTTCAAAAAGGGGAATAAGTTGAATCGGTTCGTCGGTACACCAGAGAAACCAGAATGGGTAGCTGTAGATGTATGTACAATTCTGGAAACCCAAAATGTCTCACAAACTCTAGCTTCTTTTGATGCGGATGAGAGGGGTCTATGAACCTATCCCACTAATACCAGATTATGGTAATCTACTTTTGACTTGAGTGGGGTGTATCAGTTGATGGCAGGACGTTTTGAGGGATTGAGTGACCTTGAATGGAAGTTATTTGAGGATATATTTCCCAAGGAGCCATCTAAGCGTGGTAAGGGAATGCCTCATGCGCCGTATCGCCATGTATTAAATAGTCTGTTGTACATTTTGATTATTGGGTGTCGATGGTGTGATCTGCCGGGTGGGAAAACATGGGCTTCTAAAAGCTCGTCCCATCGGTGGTTAAAACGATGGCGCTCCGATGGAACATTTGAACACTTACAAGCACGTATATGGCTATACCCCCTCAACGCCACCAGTTTTCGGTAGTTGAAAGGTGTGAGCCATTTCAAAATCAAGTTCAACTCTAACTTTTGCCGTAAGCACTGCTCAATTTGTAGATCAATCTTCCTTCGATTTGGCTATTAAGATTTTGATGATGGCTAAAGTACTCTTCAAGAACATTCTGGCAAGATGTTGAAATTACCTTAGCGTTATCTAATTTTGTCAAGTCTTCAATTGTTATGCCTAAACTATGTAGTGAATTTTTATAATGATATTCCTCTATACAGATAGTGTATTGAGCATCAGCTTGTACAGGTTGTCCATTAATGCTCAAAGATTCAAGCTGATTTTGGGAATCATTGTAAACTGCCTGAATACCTTTGCTGACTTGAAAACAACAACTTTCACCGGGTATTCTGTTTTCCAGTCTCATAATATGTGCGAATATCTTAGTAAGCTGTACGCCTGTAACTTTCAGTTTATAAAGTACATCGTCGTAAGGAAAAACTTCTTTAATATCGCTAAGTGTAACTAGCGGCCCTAATTTTGTTCTACGGATTGAACCACTTCCTATCAAAGTTACATCCAACATATCTAGTTGGTCAACAATATCAACGATTAAGTTACCTAATTGCGTTTCTTGTTCACGCTTAGGATGGGTCAGTTTACGTGCTAATCGTCCAATAAGTCGATTATATTTGCGATCGACCTCTTCTTGAAAAATCGTAATCAACTTTCCGATTTCTGGATCTGGTTCAGCCAAATTATTATCTACAGGCAAGAGTTGCCACTGCCATTCTACAATGCTGTTAGTATCATCATCTACTACAATATCAAAACGTCCAATTTGGTCTGTGCCAATTCCAGCTTGTGCGATCAGAATATTGTTAACTTGGGCAGGTTGTTCTAAAAATGTATGAGAGTGTCCGCCAATAATAATATCTACACCCCATTCCGGATCTAGCAATGCTGCTAGTTTTTTATCCTCTTCAAAACCGATATGAGTGAGCAAAATTGTTAGGTCAATGTCCTCGTTTTTATAAACGTTGCAAATTTTGCCAACTTCTGGAGCAGCATCTTCAAGACTTACAAATGTACCAATACTACTCTCACGTTTTAATGACTTGAGAACTTCTTCGGTTATAATCCCGATGAACATAATATCGAATCCATCGACATTGAGGATCAGATAGGGAGTCATCAAGCGTTTGTTGTACTTTTTGATATACAAATTGGCATTCACGATCGGAAAATTTGCCATCTTTTCCAAGAATAGTAAGTGAGGTAACCCATAATCCAATTCATGATTCCCCAGAGTCACGACATCTGGAGCGAGATAATTCATAATCTCTATGGTTGAAAGACCTTTATATTCCTTATCAATCAGAGAACCCTGGAGCATATCACCAGAAATTACAAAAAGCACGTTTTTCTCTTGTTGGCGCACCTTATTGATATAGCCGGAAAGCAACGATACTCCACCAATCAAATGACCCTCTTCACCCCCAGCCTCTGCTAAAAAGTCTCCATGCATATCATTAGAATGCAAGATTGTGAACTTTTTAAATCGCTCTGTGGTCATCATCTTTTACCTTTCTGAAACTAATAGACTAATCTTATTTTAATTCAAAAGTAGCAGCCACACAGATTTAAACTGTCAGGTATTGCTGGAGAAAGATGGAATTACATGAGTAAATAACTTCCCAATTTATTATTCTAAATGGTAGAAAAACTTATAGCATTTCCGTGACAATGCTAAATAGATTGAGCGCCCGATATTGATTAATAAAAATTTTGGCAAATTCCCTAGAGTAAAAAGGTTGGCTACGGTAGACAAATCCTTCAGCAACATTGTAACGGGTCAAATCAGAAAAATTTTGAGCGATCGCCTGTTCTTGCTTCTCGTTTTGAGGAATCACAATAGTATAAAAAACCTCGGATATTTCGTCATGATTAAGATAACGACGAAACATTCCATTCAGTTCAATATTAATGAGTCTTTCTGGTTCGGAAATATTTTTATCAATCCTAATAAGTATGTTAATCAAGTCCTGTAATTGAATTATCTGTTCAGTTGGAGGAGAGGTTGCTAAGTAGTTCTCAACATCTTGCCGCAGCCTAATAAAGTTCATCTCTGAATCATCGCCTCGTGACTGAAGCATATTCCAAGAAAATTCAATATTCCATTTCTGTGCGAACGTATCAATAAACTTTCGTTCGCGTTCATCCAGCCTTTCATCAATTAATGCAATCTGGCAGAGAATATCAATGATTGTTTTATGCTGAGGCGGTTTAAATAAAGCTATTGCTAAATCTCCAACTTCCTTTCGCTCTAAATTGAGAGCTCGCTTCAGCAATGTGAAAACGCCTTTATGACGTTCTCCAGGAACCCATAGTTCTATTCCCACTGAAATATTAAATGTCACGAGCAATAGATATAGAGCCTCTTGAATAAATCCCTGCCACTGGCCAACAAACAGATAATTTAATGTGAATACGCTACCTGGCACTATACTAACGAACATCGCTGCAATTGAAATACTCTCAGCAACCGCTTTATCATGCTTGCGCTTCCAGAGCTTGTTAGCCCGCAGATAAATGTCTGTAATCGTGAATCCAAGTGAAGCAAATGTCAAATAGAAAATTAGTTGCCTAAAGAATTCCATGTTTGAATAAGTTCCTTCTTACAATCGCCAGTAGTAACATTTGTGAAATAACTAGTGAATAACAGCCACTCACTACTAACCTAAAATCAAAAGCAAGCGACTCTACAAGAGAATCTTAGAGCTTGGCGGTTATGAATAGGTGCTTCAAATCTTCAACGAAGCTAGTGAAAAATTTGCCCTCATCTACTTGCAACGCCACCCAGGCATTTGCTGCTGTTTTCGTGGCAGGACGACTATCAATCAATGTCTGTCCTAGTGTCCACTGTCCCTTTGTTTCAACCCGGACTTTTGCTCTTTTCAACATCAGGGTTTCTGGATAAAACAGGTATCCTAATGTTGCCGCATCGTGAACAAGGAAACCTGAAATTCCTCCTGTTTCTCGATAACCCAAGGCTGTACCAATCATAAACTCACAAAGATTTATCAAGAACTGAGAAAGTTTACTCTCTGGATTTGCTTGAGTGACTGCCACAGCCATATCTCGCGTGAAAATTAAGCGTCGGGTCACATCTAGCGGCAGCACAACAATATCGTCTCGACTATCAAATACTGTCTGAGCTGCTTCAACATTAAACCAAATATTGAATTCAGCATGGGGAGTAACATTACCAGAACAGAAGAAAGCACCCCCCATAATCACGATTTCCTTGGCTTTTTTCAGGATGCCGGGACTTTTCGTTTCTGCTGCCGCGAGGTTGGTTAGGGGTGCGATCGCAACGATAGTAATTTCCCCCGGAGTAGCATTCAACTCCTCAATAATCAGTTCATGGGAGTAGGGAGCGTCCTCAATGGTGTGTGTGGGGGCGGGTAAGGTATGAGAAAGATTGCCCATCCCATCCGACCCATGAATATGGGTGGCATCTTCTATAATTTCTCTTTTTGCAAGGACACCGCGACCCAATTTAATGTGTGGAAATCCTACTAAATTTAAAATCTGGCTAGCACTAGAAAACGTGCATTTTGCAGCGACATTGCCATCTGCGGAAGTAACAGCGACAAGTTCAGCAAATCCTCGTTTTACCAAGCTAAGAAGCCACAGAAAGGTATAGATATCATCTCCGCCTGGGTCAGTGTCGAGAATAATTTTGTGATGCGTAAGTTGAGTTGTCATTGGAAAAATTGTTTAAGTAAAGGATGATTGCATAAAAATCTAATCGGGCATTATCAAAAGCAATTTTGCCGGATTATCATGCTAATTGCTGCTCCATAGAACTGCTCTGAATTGGGTTAGTTCTCTAAATTCAAAGTAATTACTATAGTTATGTCAATAAGCAGCTATAAATGCGACTATTTCTCAACTTATTGAGAATAAATTATTTTATTGACATGAGGTGATCGCCCTGGTCAAGCAGTCCTGGAGGGTGATGATTTGCTCAAGGGTCTAATTACAAAGCTATGTATCTTTTTAGTTAATTCGTAAGTACAACTGAGTCTCGAACTCTCTTAAGTGAACATAAAAGTTTTATACCCCGGTTATGATTTTTTAGATCAATTTTGCAAATACCTTGCTTTAGCAGTTTATTAAAGCACTTTTATATGAGACAAAACAAGCAGATGAATGTCATATATTTTTCTCTGTTATCAGATATTTTTAGTTAATGTTTTACAGACTAGTTTTTTTGTCAATACATAAGTATTATCACTTTGAAGAATAAATAGGTTGGCAGGATAAAAAGCATCTATGTTTAGTTTTGTAAAAATTGTAAAATTACGTATTTATAAGCTATTTGCTGATTTTAAATTTCATTACATAGGTTGATTTTTTAATGCCGATTTTCTTATAATCTTATAAAAATTATTTTTATGTATTTGTATAAAAGTTGTCTTTTGATAAATTTTATATTTTTAGTAAAAACGCCGCTAAGTCCATACAATAAGTCTTTAAAGTAATTAATTGTATGTAAATTACCTGTCCAATCAGTATTTTAGATTACAATTTTAATTAATTACTCATCTTGAGATTGAGTTTATAAATAGCCTCTTACATAGTCAAAGTTATGATATTTATAACTTGACAGAAAGACTAGTTAGTGTAGTAGGAACTCAATAAACGTCAGAGCAGAGTTAAATATATGACATTTATGTTCTTGTTTGATTGTAAATAAAGGTGCTTTAATGAATCAATAGAATAAAAATTTATTAGTTTAGATGTGGATACTAAACAGTTGATGCAGCTGTTTGTTCAAATTGTTAATGTGCCTGTGGGAATCTGAAATTTAGATTAGTTTTCATTGTGAAACTTAAGTGCGAACAAAACCTTTAGACTTAGCTATCGCCTATTTTTTGTTGGCAATCTAGACAAAATGGATAACGATCCTTCTCCTCTGCATGAGTTAATTTCTTACGTTTTATCTTCAGAGGAATCAAAAATAAAGATTTCAAAAAGCTTATTGCCATTAGGTACGATGCAGTCCCTCAATCAACGCTTAATGGATCAACCTTTATTGGATTTCATTAACGCCACTCTACGCGGTATTGGTCAAGTCATTTTTGTGAATAATCCTGTGAGCGGCCTACTATTTTTAATCGCCATGTTCATTCAAGCTCCTTGGTTGGGGACAATGAGCTTGCTTGGAACCGCGATCGCAACATTAACGGCAATTCTCTTGCAGAAATACTTTGCGAAAACTTTCCAGATTAATCAAGATGATATTCAAAATGGCATTTTTGGTCTAAATGGCTTACTCACCGGAGCGACGCTCGCATCGATGGGGCTATTTGGCAATGGCACATGGAATCTGAATTGGGCGATCGCAGTGATTGTATTCGCCTCTGTTTCTACAGTATTAATGGAAACCGTAGGAGTCTGGTTTGCTAGTCAGTTCCGAGTGGCTCCGCTCGGTATTCCATATCATATTGCAGTGCTAAGTTTTGTAATTATCGTACTGTTTCTACCCCAAACTTTCTTCGATATGGGGTCGTTACCGCCTGTTTCTTCTAGTCAATTTAACGGTTTGCAACTGGCTCAATCGCTACCGCTTAGTGTTGGGCAGGTGTTTTTTTCTAATAGCTGGGTTGTAGGAATTTTGGTTATTCTGGGGATTGCCATTTGTACCCCGATTAGTGCCATTGTTGGCTTGCTAGGATGCGTAGTGTACTTACTTGCAGGTTTGCTGCTGCAAGTGACTCCTGAAGATTTGTATACTGGGCTATGGGGTTACAATGCTGTCCTGACAGCGATCGCCATTGGTGGAGTGTTCTACACACCAAATGTATTCAGTATTTCTATTGCTCTGGGTTGTGCCTTTCTCGCATCGCTAGTTAGTTGGGGCTTGGCAGCTTTGTTTGTTCCGCTAAAATTGCCTGTCCTAGCACTGCCGTTTGTGATTGTAACCATTGGCTGTTTTCTGATTTTACGGCGATCACTACCCTCACTCGTACCGATAGCACTGCATACAGTTGCCAGTCCCGAAGAACATCGGCAACGGTTTTTAGTGGCAAAGCGGATTATTTCTAACTTTCGTCGTCAACTTGCGGCTGCGATCCAAAGCAAGCCGCGCCAACTGCTGTTTAAACAAGCGTCTTCTACCTTTAAAGGAGACTTGCGCTATATCTTCGATGCCATCGACCAAGATCGGAGTGGGCATCTCTGTATTGAAGAATTAACCAATCATTTAAACCAGGCAGGAAAGGGGCTGTCGGATAACGAAATCACGCTGTTATTCACAAGTATGGACAGCGATCGCAGCAACACAATCGACTTTGAAGAATTCGGTGAGTTAATGCTGCGTCATCGTCAGTTAATGGCCGAATACAACGATTTTCTGACTTATTTTTTACCAATTGATGCTGATGAAGACAATATCATCAGCCTTGATGAAATGAATATTGCAATGGCAAGTGTCGGAGAATCGCCGTTGACAAAAGATGAAATTACATTTTTACGCGATCACACAGGAGGGCAACTATTGACTTGGAATCAATTTATTGAAGCGATACTAGTGATTTAGTTTGATAACATACTCGTTACCTTGTTTTGAAACAAAATTATAGAGAATTTTTCTATGTGGCATCTTGGATCTGAATTATTGACATTTTATTTTATTCCTCATGGTCATTGCTATCTTTGGAAACCTGGTTTAGTTTCGCTACACGTTATCTCTGACGCACTCATTGCCTTATCTTACTACTCTATTCCCGTTACACTTTTCTACTTCGTTAGCAAGCGTAAGGATTTGCCTTTTAATTGGATTTTTCTACTATTTAGTGGATTTATCGTAGCTTGTGGCACTACTCACATCATGGAGATTTGGACACTTTGGTTTCCAACTTATTGGGTATCAGGATTAATCAAAGCGCTAACAGCAATAATATCTGTATTTACAGCCGTACAACTTATCCCCTTAGTCCCACAAGCCTTAGCACTTCCTAGCCCAGCTGAATTAGAACGAGCAAATCAGGAAATCAAACTCTTAAATGAAAAACTCACAGCCGAAAATCTCCGAATGGGTGCTGAACTAGAGGTAACTAAACGGTTGCAACAGATGATTCTGCCCCAACCGGAAGAATTAGAAATTGAAGGACTCGACATTGCTGGATACATGGAACCCGCCGATGAAGTCGGTGGTGATTACTACGATGTATTACATACCGATGGAGTCACTACCCTTGGTATTGGTGACGTGACTGGACACGGACTAGAAAGCGGAATTCTGATGGTAATGACTCAAACTGCCGTGCGAACCCTCAAAGAGGTACGTGAGTATGACCCGGTGAAGTTCCTCGATGCCCTCAACCGCACTATATACAAAAATGTGCAACGGATGAACTCGGAAAAGAATTTGACGCTGGCGGTACTGAATTATTCAAAGGGCAACTTAAGCATCAGTGGACAGCATGAAGAAACCCTGATTGTCAGGAGTGACGGAAAAATCGAACGTATCGACACAATGGATCTCGGTTTTCCTATTGGACTCGATGATGACATTGCCAGTCTTATTAGTCATGCAACAGTAAAGTTACAGCCTGGAGAAGGTGTTGTTCTTTACACTGATGGTATTCCAGAAGCCTATGATATCGACAAGAAACAATATGGTGTGGAACAACTGTGTGAAGCAATTAGCCAGAACTGGCACAACTCAGCACAGGTGATAAAAGATGCTGTAGTTACTGATGTCAGGCGGCACATTGGCAAGCAAAAAGTATTTGATGACATTACCTTGCTGGTGCTGAAGCGAGAAGCTGAACAGCCTGATTTGGTGAGCTAGCGCGTTGCGGGGGTTCCCCCCGTTGTAGCGACTAACGAACCCGTAAGGGAAAAAGCGTAGACATAACCTAAATTTAGGAACCCTTATCAACACGAAACTCAATTACAACTAGAACTGGAAAAACGATGGCACAGATTTTTGGCGATTTCATTGAACAATTTCCTCCAGAACACGACTCACTCGAACTCACATTTACCCCAGATTCTCGCCCAATTAAACAGCGCTGGCGTAACAACCGACTATCGGCTCACTTTCTTGCTGACTATTTCTCCAACTTTCTGCCAATTGATGAAGACGACCCAACTCATGCACGACAGCTTAAAGAGACGCAAGCTGCTGTAGTTTTCGTGGCAAACGAACTGTTAGAAAATGCCATGAAATTCAACGATGCAACCACTCACTCTAAAGTCAGATTTGGGATTCATTTTGTAGAGGAGGATCAGATCACGGCTGTCCTTTTTGCCACAAATAGCATCAGTGCGGCGGGTGTTGATAAATTTCAGGCATTTATTCAAGAGCTACTAGTTTCTGACCCCAACGAACTTTATGTTCAGCAAGTTGAAAAAAGTGCAGAGGAAAATAGTGAAGCATCAGGTTTGGGATTTTTAACCATGATCAATGATTACTCTGCACGGCTAGGCTGGAAGTTTGATGTGGTTCAAGAAATGCCCAATACGATCGCGGTCACGGCAATGGCGCTTTTGCCAGTCTAAAGTTTGTTCTTAATAATGATGTTCAAATTGTTGATGAAGATAATCCAAGATGATTGCAATGCAAGACGTTAAAGGCGA
>NZ_CAXTNE010000100.1:0-14879 GCF_964245445.1 uncultured Nostoc sp. | reverse complement strand
CCGTACACGTTGAACCTGACACTTCAACGGTTCACTTCCAAGGGGAACTCAGTTTAGGTGGGCCTACAGAGTACGCTCCGATTGCCAACCTCTTAAATAAAGTGGTAGAAACCGAGCCAAATACGATGACTCTGGATCTGAGAAATTTGGGATTTCTAAATAGTTCTGGCATTAGTATGTTGTCCAAATTTGTGCTGAGTGTGCGGAAGAAGAAAGGCGTTCAGTTAGTTGTGCTGGGATCAAATGATATGCCCTGGCAAGGGAAATCTTTGAAGAACTTGGAGAAACTGCTGCCCGGACTCAAACTAGACATTCAGTAGGGTTTACATTTTATCCTTGCACCACTACACACAGTCAAAGCCAATGCTGTCTTTGCCAAACATCGTTGGTAAATTGACTTAAAAACAAGGCAATAACACTATTGCCAATTAGCGAGTTTGTTCTTAATGATTATGTTCAAATTGTTGCTCAAAGTAACCTAACATGGTAGCAATGCAAGACGTTAAAGGCGAGGATTACACCGTATACATTGAACCTGACACTTCAACGGTTCACTTCCAAGGGGAACTCAGTTTGGATGGGCCTACAGAGTACGCTCCGATTGCCAACCTCTTAAATAAAGTGGTACAGACCGAGCCAAATACAATGACTCTGGATCTTAGAAATCTGGGATTTGTAAATAGTTCTGGCATTAGTATGTTCTACAAATTTGTGCTGAGTATGCAGAATAAAAAAGGCGTTCAGTTAGTCGTGCTGGGGTCAAATGATATGCCCTGGCAAGGTAAATCTCTGAAGAACTTGGAGAAACTGCTACCCGGACTCAAACTAGACATTCAGTAGGGTTTACACCCCATCCTTGTACCACTGCACACAGTCAAAGCCAATGCTGTCTTTGCCAAACATCGTTGGTAAATGGACTTAAAAATAATGCTCAAAGAACTTTTACCATTTCAAGCCAATACCTGGAGTTTTTTTCTAAGTAGCGTAGTGCTGACGATCGCCAGTACAATACTCCTTTACATCATTTTATTTTATATTCTGCGTTCAATCTTTCGTAAATTTGAACGAGATATCGCCCTGGTGACGCTGAACGTGTCTGCGTATCCAGTTCTGATGATTTTTATTCTAGGCGTTCTTAAACTTACCTTCCATCAGTTGCCCTCCGTGAAGCTGATTGACGGTATTGAAAATTTATTGGCAGCTGGTTTAATTGTCTCAATTAGTTACTGGCTCGTTCAACTATTTACTCAGGTTTTCATTTACTACCTGCGGGGGTATACCCAGGAAACTGAATCCATGTGGGATGATGTACTTTTACCCCTGCTGGAAGCAGTTGTTCCCGTCATCGTTTTCACGCTAACCACTGTTTTTGTGCTGAAATCCTTTGGCGTGGATCTAACTGGAATTTGGGTGGCTTTGGGTGGGGCAACTTTTGTAATTGGCTTTGCAGCTCAAGGAATTTTAGCTAACTTTTTTAGTGGAGTTGTATTACTGATTGATACTCCCTTTCAGTTTGGCGATGTGTTGCTGCTGGAGAATGGCTCCATTGCCATGCTGCAAAAAATTGGGGTGCGAGTGACTCAATTGTATATACCATCTAAGCATTGTAATATTTACATTCCCAACAGCACACTGCAAAGTCAAAACATTACAAATCTCAGCCGTCCGACCTCGTATTACCATTACTCTACCGACATGAAACTGCCGATCGCGTTGAATGTCCAAGAAACAAAGCATGTGATGGTAGAGGTTATCCAGGCTCATCCCGATACTCTAGGTGATATTGATCTGAAATTAGCACAAATTGACTGCTACTATCAGTTAAAAGGATTAGAAAACCAACAGAGAATTGGCAAATTGCGTCTGCTTGCCGAACAGGAAGTAAACTTTAAATTAGAAGAAATTACACCTGCGCTTGAGGCACTTGTCGTCACCTTGCAGTTTGCTGAGAAAGGTGGCATGACCAACGAGGAAATTGAGAATGTACAACAAGAGTATCGAGAAATTTTAAGTGCGCTCGGTTTAGAAGTTGTCACCGAAATCTACGGCAATCGTTCAGTTTTTACACTTAAAGAAAATCGTTCTAAAGATAGTTTGATTGAACTGATCCGAAATTGGTATCGGATTTACATTTGGGATTTTCATCTTTTAGATAATGATAGCAGCATTATAACTGAAGAATGGGAACGCAAAATCAATTTGTTAAAGCGGAGAGTGCAGCGTTTGTACCAAAAAATTTCTAATCCTCAAAGTGAAGAAACCCGATTAGATGACTACGTAATGGAACTGAACCGATGGTTAAGAGAACGGTTTAAAGAACCCCGACAAAAGTGGCAGGAGCCACAAGTTTTAATCAAAGGAATCGAAAATAGTGACGCAATAACTTACGTTCACTTCAACCTGAATTTCTTTGTTGATGATATCAGGCTAGAAAACGGTCGTCGGGGCGATCGCGTCAGCAGCCAAATTTATGAAGAGGTTGTACGATACCTCAAGCACAGCGCCAGCCAAGTAATAGAATCAAACACAACTCTCACTGTTAAGGGCGAGAATACTAATTTGTAATTCGTCAGGTTTTCAACTCTTAATTCACATTAAACATCATTCACACTTGCACCATGATTACCTCTAACTTACAACCCAAACCAACACTTGATGCTGCAGAGCGTACTCTGATGGCTGAAGCTTTGCAAGTTGCTCGTCATCTCACAAATGGCAGTGGAGATGCTCATTCACAACAGCGATGGCAGCAACGGCTTTATGAATTACAAGCAACATTACAAGGATTTGCCCATCCAATTTGTCGTGAGGATTGTCCAGTAGAAACTATCCCAGTCAATGTCCGTCAAGCGCTTGCCGAAGCGATCGCCTTACTCAAGCACTACTACGAGGTGGGGGGTGCAGTTTGGCAGGGTACTATATCATCTATTACATTGAGTCAGTACAAAGTTGAAGCAACACCAGCTCAGTCATTCACATTTGCCATTCCTCAACTCTGCCAGCAGTTTCAGTTAGCAACTGAAGTTCAGGAACAAATAACGACACTATTGCAGACGGTTGATCGTAAAGTCCTTGAGCAAAAGCAGATCATTCAGGCAGCCCTGACGAATGTCGGTTTATTACCTAACTTAAAAAGTGCGCCCCCTGCTGCACCGCTAGTTTTATTTCAACATTTGTTTGGAGACATTGCTATTCCAATTGAGGCGATCGCAGTTTTGTTCACAGAGACTCAAATTTACTTTTGTATTGATTATTCTGACAATCAACTACGTGATTCAGCTTTGTGGGAACAGCTATCAGATATTGAACGCGAGCAAATTCAACAGTTTTTAGAATCCCTTGGTAACTTTAAGTTTGAACAATTCCGTCACTTTCCCTCGTTTAGCTTTAGCGATCCAGCAAGCATTGATGCTGCCTGGAGCGCTCGTTTGGCTCAAGTAACTAATTTAAGCCAACCGCAAATTCTCCAAACCCTCAGTCATTCAGTGAGTATTCTGCCTACGAAAGATGCTGAAAAATATTTGCTGCATGACATCTGGGGACATAACTGGCAGTCCATGCTGACTCAGTTTCGGGGCGACTATCAAATATTGGCAAGCTGTAGCGATCCACTACGACCGGCTGAGACTGCCTATACCGACTATGGGCCGTTGACCTGTCGAGAAATTTTTCAGCGCCAAGGAGAACAAGTATCCGTCGATCCAGAACGGGCAAGGCTGTTTTTTCAAGGAGAGGTACGGCAACGCTTGGGGCTAATGTTTACCCATTTAATCGGTGAAATGGTTGCAGATGTTGCAGAGTTCAAATTCATCTGGGATCGCCCGGAATTGAGCGAACAACTTCCATGTTCCTCCTCACTCAAAGAAAACCCGACAAAACTAGATTTTGCATTTGCAGATTTAGACTTTTTATTTTTGCGGGTACTGCAACCATTGCTAGATGTCAAGCTATCGAGCTTTGAAGAATCAATTTTAGAACAAGAGTTGCTAGCAGAATGGGGGAGACTGGGAGAGTCTATCCAGTCACTAGAGGCGCGAGTCAGTTTAAAGCAAGCGATCGCCCAACTTTACCAAATTTTCTTTGAGGAGTATTGGCTGACCTGTTTGCCGACAATCACAGGCAATACCAGCATCTATGCTGATGTAATTGCTAATTTGGTTCACCTGCAAAACGTGATCAATACTCTGTTTACAGACATTAGCTTACATACTTTAGCTGATGTTCCATTTCAAACCTTGTTACTCCTATTTATGGGGTGCTATTGCAGTGGCGATAGTTATGAAGAGTTCTGGCAAGTTGACGATGCGATCGCTCAATACTTTATTCCCTGCTATCGTCAACTAAGTCAGTTGATTAACAACTAAAAGGGACTGGGGATTAGGGATTGGGGGTTAAATGTCAAATCGAAAAATTATTCCTGCTTAATCACAATAAGATTTGCAAATCTGTAAAGGAAAAATCCAATGACTATTAATCTTGGGGAGAATAGCGAACCTCAAACATCTGTATAGCAACTGCATTCATCAGCTAATTACAATGCAGAACGTCAAAGTAGGGAAATTCTCATATTTAAAGCAATACGGTTCAGTAGACCTAAAAACCTTAGACTGCGTAGGTTGGGTTAAAGAACGAAACCCAACATTTTAGGGCATTTGTTGGGTTTCACTTCGTTCAACCCAACCTACTATTATCCTTAACTGAACCGTATTGATATTTAAAGGTGTGCCTCCTGCACGCTAGCGCAAACGATGGAAGGTTGAGGAGTTTCATAGAGAATTAAATCAATTGACTGGTATTGAATCATGTCAATGCCGCAAGGGCCGTATTCAAAGAAAGCATATTGCTTGTGCTATTTTAGTCTGGCTTAGACTCAAAGACTTAGCGCGATATACTGGTCAAACAATCTATCAAATCAAGCATAGATTGTTATCAAATTATTTAGTTCAGGAACTAAAACGTCCTGCTGTTGCCATGTTTATCACGTAGTTTTTTGGCGCGCGGCGCGGTGTAACCGCGCCATTGCTTGTGACAGTTGCGTAAGCCCTGTAGATAGTGAAGTCACTACTAAACCTATGACTGATTATAAATACCAAGTCGGTGGCAGTTTGACAGTTAATGCACCTAGTTATGTGCAAAGACAAGCAGATACCCTGCTTTATGAGGCTCTCAAGCAGGGAGAGTATTGCTATATACTGAACTCTCGACAAATGGGTAAATCCTCTCTGCTTGCAAGTACAAAACATTGCTTGGAACAAGAAGGATTTAAATGCAGTAGCATTGATATGTCGATTATTGGTACTTCACATATCACCCCACTCCAGTGGTATAAGAGTGTAGTTGGTGATTTATGGTTAGGTTTTAATTTATTAAATAAAATTAACTTAAAAAGTTGGTGGCGTGAACAAGAAGATATATCTTTACTGGAAAGATTAAGGTGGTTTATTGAGGAATTATTACAGCTTCATTTTCCTGACAAACGATTATTTATCTTTGTTGATGAAATTGATAGTATTCTGAGTTTAGATTTCTCAGTTGATGATTTTTTTGCACTGATTAGGTTTTGCTATAATCAACGAGCAATCAATCCTGAATATAAACGTATTACCTTTGCTATTTTCGGAGTCGCAACTCCATTAGATTTGATTAAAGATAAAATACGTACACCATTTAATATTGGAAAATCAATAGAACTTCAAGGTTTTAAGCTACAAGAAACTCTTGCTTTAACAAAAGGATTGGAAGGAAAAGTAGTAAATCCAAAACTTATTTTAAAAGAAATATTAGTTTGGACTGGTGGACAACCATTTCTTACTCAAAAACTATGTCAAATTGTGGCAAATGAACAATTAAAAGATAAAGATAAATTACTAATAAATAATTCTAAATTATTTATTAGTAATTTAGTTAGGTCACATATTATAAATAATTGGGAGTTTCAAGATGAACCGGAACATTTAAGAACTATAAGCTCACGTCTTTTAGAGAACGAGCAAACGGCAGGAAGATTGTTAGGAGTCTATCAGCAAATTTTAATGGGTGAAGAAGTCACAATTGATGATATTAGAGAAAAAAATGAGTTAATTTTATCGGGTTTGGTTATCATATATCAAGGAAAAACTCAAATAAAAAACAAAATTTATCAAACTATATTTAATTTAAATTGGGTTGCTAAAAACCTAGAATATTTACGTCCATATTCTCAAAGCCTCAAAAATTGGGTTGCTAGTAATCAGCAAGATAACACTCAATTATTAAGAGGTATAAAATTAAAAGAAGCAGTAGCTTGGTCAGAAAATAAAAAGCTTTCTAATATAGATTATCAGTTTATTGCTACTAGTCAGCAGTTGGATAAACAAGAAATTGAAATAAATTTAAACACTGAAAAAGTTGAATTAAAAAAAGCACAGTTGACTCTAAGAGCTGCGAAGGAAGCGAATCGAATTTTGAACCAAGCCCGAAAAATTGCTAAATTAAATGCTGTATTACACTTTAGTAAACCGTGTCTTGTTAGCTTTGCAATTGGTATTACTAGTTTGATTATCCTGCTACGCTTCATTGGTTTATTGCAGGGAATGGAATGGAATATGTTTGATAGCTTTTTGCAACAACGACCCCGAGCAGGAATTGATTCTCGTATTGTTGTAATTACAATTGATGAACCAGATTTACAAAAAATAGGACAATACCCCATACCTGATAATATTTTGGTTAAAGCGCTCAACAAATTGAAAACTTATCAACCTAAATTAATTGGGTTGGATTTATATCGAGATTTGCCAGTAGAACCAGGGTATCAAGAATTAGTAGAATTGTTCAAAGCTACTCCCAATCTTATTGGTGTTGATAAAGTTGTAGGCGCTAAGGTTGCACCACCAAGAGTATTAGCCCAATTAAGTCAGGTAGGTTTTAGTGACCAAGTATTGGATGGAGATGGTAAGGTACGTCGTGCCTTATTGACAGTGCGATCGCCCTACAGCCCTGCGGGCATCCTACGGCGGACGTTGACGCAGCGTTCCCCAAAAAATCAATTACGTCAGAGTTTGAGTTTACAATTAGCACTACAATACTTAAAAACTGTTGGCATTACTCCCCATCCTCATCCTCAAAATCGTCATCATATCCAGCTTGGCAAAGCCTTATTAATACCCTTGCAACCTTTTGACGGAGGCTATGTTTGGGCTGATACTGGAGGTTATCAAATTTTACTTAGTTATCACGGCACAGAACAAAATTTTCAAAGCTTCTCCATCACAGATTTGTTGCAAGAACGGATACCAAAAGAAAAAATTCAAAATCGTGTTGTCTTAATTGGTGCAACAGCTAAAAGTATTAATGATTTTTTTCAAACACCTTATAATAATCGGCTATTTGGGTCATCAAAACAAATGGCAGGAGTATTTATTCATGCTAATATTACCAGCCAAATATTAACCGCAGCGCTGCAAGGAAGAGGAATGCTGCAAACTTGGTCTGAGATATGGGAGAGCTTATGGATTTTGCTTTGGTCTGGCATAGGAACATTAATTGGTTGGCGATTAAAATCACTTAGACAATTAATGTTTCTCGTCACTAGCACTGGACTAGGATTAATCGTGTTTAGTTATCTGGCATTTTTACAAGGTTGGTGGATTCCAATTATTCCCCCATTATTGGGATTAATACTTGCTCCGATTATCCTACCTATATTTGCAACTAAGCAGCTTGAGAAAATCCAACTCCAGCAAACTCTCAAGTTACTACTTGCGGTTGCAAAAGAGCAACCTGCTGCTGGAAAAATTGCGATTGAATATTTTAAGCAAGCAGAAGGCAAGGAAAATAAGCAGTTGATTGACAAGATACTACAACAAAATAATTACGAATTATTTTAATTGGGTATTCTTAAGTTCAGCTTTTCTAGCTTTCTGTATGGCCATAAGCATTTCATACCAATATCCTCTCTGTGCGTACCAGTTTACTTGACCGATGGTAGTCAACTGGCTTAATTCCCTATCTACTTTGGTCGTTTTTGCAACTCGTTGTACCCAACCTTTAAATATAGGATCGTCTGGTTGCACAGTTTTTCCACAGACAACTACCAATGACCATTCGTAATTTTTACCTACAGTTAGCGGCGTTTTTTCTTTAGGTTGAGTGAAACTAACAATCCCTCCACTAATAGTAATAGGTAAAAAAGTTCTTTCATAATAGTTACCCGCTTCATCTCTAAAGGTCAGCACAACCTTCTGTGCTGAAGTTTTGGGTAAAGAAAGGAATACGGGAGGATGATCTTGGAAGGTTAACCCAAAGTTACGCTTTGGCATCAAAGGTCTAATGGGCTGTTCATTCTCAGAACACCTTAGCCCATCACGAGAACCTGCACCAATAGTTTCACTTTTTGGTTCTGGCTCTCCAGGTGGTTCAAAAGTCTCTTGAAAAATGAATTGCTCTGGTAGGCTGGCAATTGAAGTGACTGATTCTGATTGCGCCAAACTGGGTAAGGCAAACATCAACAGTTGTAGAGATAAGCCAATAGTAAAAAATTTAAATTGATATTTTGTCATTTATCATTTGTCTCCCTCATCCGTGAGTCAACGCCAATTTCCTACCAGTACAAATCCAGACCAATAATAAGGATGTTTGTACTGAGGAGAATTTAATAGAGATAGTTGTGCTTGACGCAGTGCTTCGGCTTTGCTGTTGACATTTTGGGTAAGCAGATGGTAAAACTCTGCTATCAAGTTAGCAGTTGATTTGTCTTGTACTGACCAGAGGGTTGCTAAAGTACTCCTAGCACCAGAACGGACGGCAATTCCTGCCAATCCTAAAGCAGCGCGGTTGTCGCCTTTAGCAGTTTGACAAGCGCTAAGAACTAGCAGTTCAATTGGTTGGCGTGGAGCATTTTTGCTCAGTTTTGAAGATGCACCTTTTAACCATCTATCTAAATCTTTAACATTAATCCGGTCTTCCCAAGTTAAAAGAAATGTGTCTTCGGCTTTGGAGCTAAATTCTCCGTGGGTGGCAAGATGAACTACAGAAAAGGGAACTTCTTCTATTTGTTTTTGGACGTTGGCGCGAGTAAATTTTTCATTTAGTAGTATCTTTGCATGAACATAGTTTGTAATTTGTTTAATTTCTTGTTTGACACCAGGTAACTCAGCAAAGCCTTGACGTGCTTCTGCTAAACCCGCAGTTAAAGCTTGAAACTGTTGGGGAGGAAGATGCCGAGACTCTAATAGTTGCAAACCAGGAGTCAATGCTATGCTGTACTTCTGGATAATAAACTGTTGGCGATCGTGCAAAACTGCCATTGGTACACTGCGTAAAAAACCATCCAAGACAAACACTAAGGTTTTAATCCCCTGAAGTTTTATCTCTTTTTCGGCAGGACGCAACAACCAATCATATAATTTTTGGGCAGAAGGTAGTACCTCGTCAGGCAAGAAAGCAGGGTTTAAAGACTGGCGCAGTTCATCAAAAACCTCTGATTCCTCTTTTGAGGAAAGGTTTGTTCCATAATGTTGCAAAGGTTGTCCAGGAAGAGAAACAACTACCTCCAAGCGACGTTCTAGCAAAATTGGGTAAATCACTGCGGCTTTTAGATCAATTTTATCTATTGGTTGCGGTTTATAAGTTAAGCAGGCTTGGTGGAAGAAGTTTTCTAATTCTGCTAATTGCAGTGCTTCAATTGTTTTGCGAGATTTCTCTAAGTGTTGTTGCTTGATGATTTGTGGCAGGCTGTCTACATCTTGTAAAAGTAATTGTACTAACTGCCGATACACTGGTTCAACGCGATCGCGGAAATTAAATTGCACGTCAGGATTCGATTGCAGTAAGTCTTGACGCAGAGATGTTAAAAAACCAACAGCTTGTTCATAAGCAGTAATTGCTGACTCAATATTTCCCCTAGCTTTCTCGATTCGCCCTTGCTGCCACAACCAATTGACTGCAATATCATCTGCTTGCACTCCCTGTGCTAAAGTTAGTGCTGTTTGGGTGAGATTTAAGGCTTCTGAGAATTGCTGAGTTTGTTCGTAGAGATGTCCTAACTCTCCCAAAGCATAACTTTGCGCTCTTGCATCTGTTAATTCGCTGGCCTGTTTGACTGCTGTTGCCAAAAGTTGAGCAATGTCTTTTGTTTTTGATGATGACAGTTTCATCCAACTTGCTGCTAAATTAACTTGCGCGTAAATTCCCCAACGGCTGGCAGGAAGATTAGCAAGACGCACTTGAATTTGGGGTAATAATGCTAGTGCATCTGGATTTTGCTCAGTTTTTATTAAAAGGCTGAGTTGGTTGAGGAGTGCTTCTAGTTGAGTACGCTCGCCACCACTATTACTTGCTTGTTGATAAAATTCTAAGGCGGCTTTAAAATCTTCCCTAGCTCTAACAGTATTTCCCAATCTCAATAAGGTTTCGGCGATATCTGCGGTAGAATTTTCTTGCTTTGCGATCGCTAAACTTTGCGATAATACTTGTTGCGATCGCTCTAAATCTCCCACAACTTGCAGAGTTACCCCCAAACTCCGCAATCCCCTGGCTTTTAGGAGATTATCAGGTAAAACAGCAAGGTCTTGATTGATTTGTTCTAGCTGCTTTTGGGCGCGTCGATACTCTCCCAATGTTTGCAAAGCTTGAGCTTGATTAATCTGTGTCAATACAATCCCTGTCACATCCTTGAAGGAACGATAGATTTTCTCTGCCTGCTGCCAAGTTTCTAAGGCTATTTCCGGCTGACCAGTATTTAATTGTAAACTTCCTTGGGTGTTGAGAACTTGGGCGTAAAGGAAGGAATCATCTATTGTTTTTAGGATATTCTGTGCTTGGGTGATTAGCGATCGCGCTGCTGACCACTTGCCTAAATCTTGATAAACAATAGCTAAATAGTTGTAACTTAAAGCTTGATAGTGCTGCTGCTTCCTTTGCTGAAATATTTGAGCTGCTTGTGACCAAACTTGTGCTGCTTGTGCCAACTTTCCGGCATCATAAAGTTGTTTTCCTTGTTCCAGTAAGATGACTTGAGATTGAGTTCGGGAAATAGAATCCTGTGCGGTGGCTGGTAAAACAGTTGTAATTAAGAAAAAGATTAGTATGCCTAAAATTAGATAACGATGAATACGCATAAATGCTTATAATTTGCAATTTATAATTGCTAGTTCGTAATTTTGGCATTGATGAATCCTATCAAGTCTGCCTGATAAATATAGCTGGCTAATATTTACAAATAAAGGCAGAGGCACAAAGGGGAAAAAGACTGCAAGCTAAAATTAGCTTTTTTTCTCCTTGCCTTTGCTCCCCATTCCCCCATCCACTTTGTTTTATTAGGACTGCCTTGCCCAAAGGGCTGATAAAGACTCCAGTAGACATTGCCTCAAGCTTGCTGAGTCGAGCACTGACAACGCCACTGAACTGTACCAAAGATGATGTTATTAGCATCCCAAAACTAGACTCCATGAAAAGCCCGTGCTTAGTTTTTTTTATCTCAATCTCTAATTATTATACTTTTTGGATGCATATAATTTATTTTTAGTCAATTAATAATATTAATATTTGAGACAAACTTTCTCTTTTTTAATGCATATACTTTCCTAGCAGTCAATTAATAATAGTAATAATCAACTGATTTGTTTAGTAAAAATTAGTTTTATTTTTGTTAAAGATTGTTATGCAAGCAAATTTGACAATGTGATTTGTGTAGAGTATTTCTATCGAACATAAAAGTTATTTTTTACTGTTAATAACAGTAAAATTAAAAGTTTTAAAACTTTTATGTATTTATGCCGCATCAAACTTAAAAGAGGAATTTTTACAATGAAAGTACAAAGCCTATTTACAAAAGCTTTGTGGTTAACCTTGGTTGGTATCGCAGTCATGGTTGTAACTATTTTCAGATTAAGTCCGAGTTTGGCTTATTCCACAACAACGCCATCAGCACAACCATCAGTAGCAAAAGAGACTACAGCCTACTATGCTGCCGGAACGTCTCTTTATAAGAGGCTAGGAGGCTACAATGCGATCGCTGCCGTGATTGACGATGCCCTAAAATACATACTCATAGACCCACAAATTGGTAAATACTTTATTGGCTTGAGTAAGTAAGTCGGCGGGAAAAATTACAAGTATGTAACGAAAACTTAACCAGAGCGAGTAGAGTTAAACTTAATACGTTGTACCCTGTAATTTCCTCTTTCCCCTCTAGCTTGAACACCATCAATTACTGCGTAAGCAATATCTAACTCATCATCAAAGATCCGTCCTGCTAGTTCATCCTTTTTGAGGTGCTGCCACTCCAATTCTATTGGGTTCATTTCGGAGCTATATTTGGGCAGAAAAAAGATGTATTTGCCCATGTGTTCCCACTTTGACCACATCTGTTGGACTTCTTGGCATCGATGTATTGGACCATTGTCTTGCACGATTACCCTGATGCATCCTAGTTCAGAGGCTTCACGAGCTTCTTGCTCCATCATCTGGATATAGGACTTGCGATTAACACCCCCAATCACCAAACCGTAAACAAAACTAATTAGAGGTTGAAAAAACCCAATAATGCTTAATCTTCGACCCCGATGCTTCGTCTGTTCTAAGCGTTTTTGCTCACCTCGTTGGTAATAGCTGTAACTAGGCTCGCTCCATGCACAGAACCCTGATTCGTCCAAATATTTTAGGTCTATTTCTCCGGTAGCAGCAGCTAATTCCAACATGTCTAAGTCTGCTTGCTTTTTTTCCCGTATTACAGGATCTTGCTTTCCTTTATGGCTCTTCCTGACTCGCTTCCAAATGACCCCCTTTTTTTAAGCACCCGTCTTAATCTATCGGGACTTAATTTAACTGAGCGATGCCTGTGGCGGGCTGCGCCTACGCTTTCTAATTTTTGGGCTAATTGAACACTGTTGTATGTACGTGGTTCTTTTTTGAGACATTCTTCCAAAAAAACTATGTCCTCTTCCTGATATTTCGATTTTCCCCCTCGACCTGGCAACTCCCAAAAGCTCTCTAGACCTAGCTTTTGCCATTTATGCAAAACCTCTCTTACTGTTTGAGGAGTCCAATTAAAATGGGCAGCTATTTTTTCGACGTACCAGCCATGTGCATTTAGCCTAACGACCTCTGCTCGGTCTTTAACTTTCTGTGGTACATCCGCAGTTCTTAGGTTTAACAGGCTTTTATCTTGTTCACGAGTTAGGAATACCCTTATACGAGCACCCATATCTTACTTACCTCAGTAGATACATTCTCCGTATTTATTTATCTTTACATAGTTTGGTTTTTTCACGCCGTTCTACTTACCAACTCAAAAGAGCGGCTGCGTCAGTTACTAGTAGATCAATTCTGTGAAGCGACAGGTGGGCCTTGCGTTTATACAGGGCGGACGACGAAGCTTTCCCATAATGGAATTGGTACAGGTCTCACTAACAGTGAATTTAATGCTTTTTATAATGATGTAGCAAAAGCCCTTGATGAGAATAAAGTCCCTTTAGCAGAAAAAACCGAAGTATTGACATTTGTCAATAGCTTCAGAAAGGATATTGTCGAAAAGTGATAAAGAGGGTATGACCGCAGAGCGTTTTTAGGCTTTTCTCCAATCTGGAAACAAGTACTTGCTTACTGATGTTTTACAGCAGTTTGCTTTTTAAGTGAAGTACCAAAATACAGAACTCACGTATCAACAGCTTTTCTAGATTTTTCGTAGTCCGCGCAGGCGGACTACGTTTGTTTAGCCAAGCTACCGCGCCCTTGCAGTTTCCCGACTTGTTCGCTCTTATACTAATTTTCTAAAATCAGGCAACAGGTTTAAACCCCTAATACCAATTCGCAATTCGCAATTCGCAATTCGCAATTGAGAAATTTATATGCAGTAAGGCAATCCCTGCTTACATCTGTTGCCTTATTTTAGAGAATTGGTATAAGAGTTAATTTGTAAACTCAAGTAAAGTACTTGTATAGTAAGGGTTTTAGGAATTTAAGTCAATACAGCACTTATTCGCTGAAACTCAGACATAGCAATGAGTGAGTACCCTTAAGATTTTCTTTACAAATCAGCTCTAAACCCAGACGAAATTTAACTTTTTTAATTACGTTAGCGTAGCGGGGCGTAGCCCATTACATAGCTTGCTTCTCGCCAAAAGCGAGTATTACGAATTCGTATTAGCGTTCCCGTGGGGTAGCAAGTGGCGGGCGACTTCCAGTCGTTCGGGCTTGGTGCAAAATGTAAGAGAATTATATTCTTATACTTTTCCATGCATATAGTTTATTTTTAGTCAATTAATATTGTTAATAACATAGTTATTTGATATTTCAAAATATAGATAATTTATTGTTTGTCAATTAATCATATTAATAATATAGTTGTTTCATTTTTCAAAGCTCATTGCATTTTTATTAAAGATTATTCGGTGATTGGACTTGATATTGTAATAAGTGATAGGGTATTTATACAGACACAATTTAGAGGATTTAAAACAATGGGTAAATTCACGCTCACATCTTCAAATATCACTTTAGAAGGTAGTGTTTTGAAAGCTGTCTCTAAAACTACTGCTCAAGAGGATGTGCAGACTAGTATTGATCTAAATGACTACATAGAAAATATAGATGGAACTTTAACATGGACAAAAGGTGGAAATTTCAAAGCAACCAGTCGAAATATTAAGGTAGAGTCAAGTTCAGGTAACACCATATTGCGCGCCGAGTCCCAGAAAGCTAATGGTTCTTCTTGGGTGGATGCTTCTTTGAATTTAGATGAAAAAATTACAAACAACGAAGGTACATTAAAATACGACGGTTAGAGTTTTAAAGAAGTAGAGGGTGCATTTTTTCTTCTACTTTGCAACATTATGCACAAGGATTGGGAGCATCCCAGTTTTTATTTAGCGAGCAAATATTAATCCATTAAGATAGGC